>DHWT01000323.1 GCA_002413325.1 Chitinophagaceae bacterium UBA5175
CAAAAATTAGCTTTATAAATTTTTTGTTTCTATGCCAAATGTCTTCGTCACCACCGTAGCCTGGATTGAGAGACAATAAGTAAACATTTGCCTTTTCCGGGTTGCCAATAAACGGTTCCGGAAATATTTTCCCAATAATTTTATACTCTGTACTGCCGTTCTTATCATTAAATTTTTGCAGCGTAGCCAGATCATCTACATTTAATAAATTCCAACCTTCTTTTTTAACTATTTCAAAATTCATTTTATTTTTGAATACTAAGTGTTGTCGAATTTATATTTTAAGGGAGGGGCTCCCTAAATATATTTAAAATCAATGATTTTCAAGTTAAAGAAAGAAGAGTTTTATGATCCAAGGATAGAAAGTTCGAACTTGGGCTACCAGGAACTACAAGTGTTTGAAAATACGAATGACTAATTCATTTAACTCCAGGTATTGCTACTTCTCACTTCTTTGTTCTTTTTGAAGATAATGAAAAGATAATCACCAAAATCGTTGATATAATCATCGTTCACTTTTGCAAAACTTTTGTTATCGATGTCATCTTTGAGTTTCTTCAGACCGGTCCTTATTTCGTCCTTATTATTAAGATCCGAAAACGAAGAAATACCAAATCTAATATTATCATTTAAATAAAGTGACGGATTTAACTTCCCCGAATATAGGAAATGATCTTGCAAACCGATTTGGATATTATATATTTCTGTCGAGCAGATGTTAAAACCTCCTTTTAGTGCTGCATCCTCCATGTTTCTTAAAGCAGGCATCTTTTCAATGGACTCTCTCATCATTTTAGGAAAATAATGGTTAAGCCAATAGCCATTCATTTGCTCAGGAAGGGACGTAAAGATTACTAAATGACTATGAATTTTTAAAACCCTATTCAGTTCTAAAAAGGCATTTTCGATATTTGCCCAATGATGAATTGTAAGTGTAGCCATTCCACCATCAAATGAATTATCTTTTACAGGAATATTTTCCGATGAACCCATTAACCATCTAACCGAATTTGATTTTTTGTAAGCTACCTCAAGCATATTTTGCGATGGATCGACTCCGCAAAACTTTATTCCATCTTTAGAAAGTGCGATTGTATAATTGCCGGTACCACAACCTATATCTAAATATAATTTCTCTGGTCTGAGGGACAATAAATCAAAAAGCCTTTGGGCTATGTACGGATCGGCTTTCCGAGTGGAATTATACCTTTTCCCAATTTTGTCATATAGAATACCTGGCCTTAGCACTGGGATTATTTTTATAAAAGATAGTAAAACTTAGCAAATCCATTATCAGAATGTTCGAACTCAGGCTACTTGGGTCTGCAAATAAATGATTAAATATTTCTCCGGCTTTTTGTTAGAAGTTGATTTTTCTCAATACCATTTATGAATTTGTTTATTTCATTTACAAAATATTTGCTCTTCAAGTTTAGATTGTAATTGTAATTGATGTTGCTAACAACCTTATTTCCAAATTCCTCTTTAGAAAGGAAATTAAAGTTGTCTACGTATATTTTGGTTGTATCGTCTCCGATGAACATTTTGGCCTCTTGAATATGGGAATGGTCAACTCTTAAATTACTTATTTCACCTTTCTCATTGTATACATATTGAAAGCATTTAAACTTTTCATTTTTAATAATTGCTTTTTGTTTGAAGAAATATGTTCATATGCCTTGCATATTAATTTCAATGGTAGAATAGTCAAAGCAATTGTCCTTTTTTGTTAAATAAGATGTTCCATTTTTTGTCCAAAGGATATAAGTTGGCATATAAATTGTTGCATGGCATCTATTTTCCTTATTGTCTTTTATTACAACTTCCGAACCTGGCCAATAATCTTGAAAGATTAATATCGAGTCAATCCCATTTGATTTTAGTTGAACTATACATTTTGCTACTAAAGAATCTAAATGATCTGTAGTCGTATTTTGACCATTGGAGGCCAATGAACGCGAAAGAAAATATAAAAGTATTATCTGCTTTAAAGGTAACATCATGAATAGCTTAATGAGAATAATTAATTTGGATAGAAGCGGATCATCGAGATTTTCAAATTGTTAAATAGTAATTATTTAATGGGAAAACCGATAATGATTAAAGTATAAGATGTTGATGAGAAGATATTCCATAATGCTTCCGTAATTTTCGATATCTCGTGGTGTCTGATTTCCGGTAGTTCGCTCAATTAAAAATTATAAAGACCATTGGTTAAAAATTGATTTTTTTAATATTTGTTAGGTCATTAATTAATTGAATATCAAATCATAGTAGACAGAGATTCGCAAAATCCAGTTGGAGAAAGTTCGAACCGCTGCTATAGAGGTCGGCTCCTTCTCCGAAAAATTGTATTAGAAATATTTCTAGTTATGAATCCATAAATTTTTAATGATTATGTGCAATAACTAAAGAATAACCAAACAGTAAAATTTTAATGACAACGCCATTCATTAATAAGTCAAAACGTTTGCCATGTTCAGGAAATACAATCGCTTATCTATTTTAATTTTCAGCTTTTCACTCCTGATAGCCCCTTCCGGCTTTGCCCAATCGACGATATTGTCAAAAGGAGAAACAGCGCCCGTATTTACCACCAAAGCCAGCCTGACCTGCAGTGCATATGATTTTTCACTAAAAAACGCCCTTGCTAAAGGGCCCGTTGTAGTCTATTTCTATCCTTCTGCCTATACCGGCGGCTGTGATGCGGAAGCACATGCGTTCGCTGAACTCAATGATCAATTTACCGCGGCGGGAGCTACCATTATCGGTGTATCTGCAGACGATATTCAGCGGCTGAATGCATTTTCTTCCGATCCGCAATACTGCGCCGGCAAGTTCCCCGTCGCTTCAGATCCCGGAGGCGAAATTGCAGCAAAATACGGCCTGACCATGTCTGCTCCAAAGGTTGGGATTAAAGACCCGAAGGGCCAGGACCTTACACACGGTTTCATTCCGCGAACCACTTTTGTTATTGATAAAGAAGGTAAAATTGTAGCCGTCTTTTCATCAGAAACCGACCATATTTCACCTACTGAACATGTTGAAAAGACGCTGGCGATTGTAAAAGGGTTGTAGTTCGCGGGCCCGGGTTCAAAATTTCGAACGTGCATGCTTGTTGACGTTGTCTACTCCTTATATAGCTATTTACCAGCTTTTGATCCACCAAAAAGTTCTGGATTTCAATCACTTAGCCATGTTTCTGTTTGGCTTGCAAAACCAAAAGTAAATATGAGTTATTCAACCTGCTTCATTTTTAGAAAATAAAGATTCTATGCCTGGAAACCGGAAAACACTTAGTAAATGGCAAAATAAAAATGCCATAACGGGAATACATGGAAACCCTAAGGAGATCGTCCGGGATATCGGCTATTTTCTTCTTTTGAACTTATTGAAACATTTTAAATATTTTACAACTGCTCTTTGTTACTAAGGGCTCCCACCTGCTTTCAATGAGTCCTTATTCGGACTCTTTTCCCAAAATACACGCAATTCACAGATCCTTTGACCTTTTTTGTCAAATGCAAAAACTTTGTAATCAACATTTCTGGTGTGAACTCCTTTATCCGGCCACCCCACCGAATATGGTGTTCCATAACGTCTCTCAGGGAGGGCAGGTTTTTTTTTCTTCAATCTCCTGATATAATGAATCTTCCCTGGATTTTCTATAAAGCCTGAATGAGAAGAGCTTGTCAAGATTCGGTATAACAATAAGATTTACTTTGAGATTCTCATAATAAACAAAAGCAACCAGATTGGCAGTATCGATTTCATTTTGGGCGAAAAGTTTGCCAATGCAAAATAAAAATCAACCAGGAATAATATTTTTTTCATTGAACCAAATTTAAGGTTTCGACGGGCGGAGTTTTAGTCCCGCCAAAAAACTTTCAATTCAATTTCTGCAGGAACCCAATCAGCTTTCTTAAAATCCTTGCTTTCGAATTTATCATATAGTGATTTAGGACTTTTTACAGTGACCCTTGTCCAATCCTTATGGGCTATATTAAATGTGTCATTCAAATCATTCCCGGCTTCAAATGTTTTGCCATCAGCCATGCTTTTAAGAATTTTATCAATGTCAGACAAAGCCCATATAGGACTGTCGGGATCATTCGTCCGTCTGGCATAAATATAAAATTCACCTTCATACCTCAAAGAAGGAGGGTAAAAAAATAAGACGTTGGAATCTTTCAGTAAACTGTTTCCGAAAGTGATACATTGTTTATAGGTGCCAAACCGGTAGCTCCGGGTATGATAATGAAGCGGATGCTTGTCATGCAGTTTTTCTATTTCTTTCATCTTAAACTGGTACCAGCTATTGCCGGATTTAATAATCTCCTGTCGGGGATAAATAAGTCCGGTTGGTATAACTTCCATTTTATTACGCAAAGTATAAATTTCTATACATGAGAATTCGACAGATAAATGCGGGGCTGGATTTTTAAAAACCCAGTCCTTTTTCAACTGAATCATATCGGCAGGATCGTCCAGGACGAACCAGTACCGGGGCAGACTGTCTATTTTACCATTATATCCCTGAACAATACCTACCACGCAATAAGAACTATCGAAATCGACGCCCTTAAAGTATTCGGATTTCTGCGCAAAAGAGAATGTGGCTGTAAATGAAAAGATCAGTAGTAAAATGACTCTCATGCTTATGAATTCTTATAATTTTCGGCTCGTGGCTTACTCAAATTCCGCTCTTTGTTTAATGACTTGCAACAGGGTTCCACTGAAACCAAGTCCAAAAATGAACGAGATGATAAAAAGTAAAAAAACCGGAATACCAAAGGCAAATATTGCGTCTTTAATTTTTTCTCTTTTCATATTATTTTATGGTCTTGACCGAGGATCACCATTAGTATTTGTCTTTTGCAACGTTCGCTTTCCCGGAAAAGTTCAAAATTTCAGAAGAGTACTAATATAGACTTTTTAAGAGAATAAAATGGCTGCAGCTGACAGCAATTACAGGAGAAATTTTCCAATCGAGACCTAAGGGTAAACATTTATGGCCTGGGAATGGCAAAGTTTCGTTTTGCCGAATAAAATTATTGAATTACATATAGAAAACAAGGGGTTAGGCGTTATAGAAATCCAATAATATCGGACCAATGACCAACCCATTTGACGAATCGGAAAATGTAAAAAAGGGCTATCTATTTGAGCAATGGGTAGTCGGCCAGTTTCCGGTAAGTAAATTTCTGCTACAGGAATGGAGGAGTGATAAGCACTTCGGAGATATATATCCGACATCCAGCCGCAATCCGGATATGGTGTTCAGGATGTTTGCGCCAGAAAGGCACAAAACATTTTTTGCCGTTGAATGCAAATGGCGGGCAAAGACCTACGACGGAGGAATTGATTGGGCGAGCAAGGATAAAAGAATTACCTATAACAAATTCGGCACCAAATTAAAGATGTCTATTCATGTAGCATTTGGAATTGGGGGATCTCCTGATAAACCGAAAAGGCTTATCTAATTCCTTTTGAAAAGATCGGGGTACTATGATGTTGTTGAAACCCGAATATTAAATGACTTCATCTGGCCAACAAATCCTGAAAAGTTGAAGGCTTATCTATCATATTGGCGTTAGCTGACAGACCTGACATTTTCCATCAGTCATCATAATGGTATCTGCATTGCAGAATATAGCATTTTTGATTTCGGCCCCTGCTCCCTTCCACTTTGTAAACCAGTCTGTGTTCCCCGGTTATCCTGCGGGACCAATAACCCTTTAAATCGTATCGTAGTGGTTCCGGTCTGCCTAATCCCCGGAATGGGTTTCTGTTTATATCGTTCAGTAATTCTTTGATCTTCCCAACGATTTCCTGGTCATTTTCCAGCCAGTACCCGAAGTCTTCCCAGGCATTTTCGGTAAATTCAAAATTCATTCGATGGAATGGGTATTTACAGATCTTTCAGTTTCACTTTGCGTGTTTGCTTCTTACTGATCTGGTTGATGGACTCCTGTAACCTTGCCCTGTTCTTTTCAGAGGACAGCAGATGGCCTGTTTCATTCAACGAATTATATTCTTTGATCGACATGATGACCACGGCATCCTCTTCCGTTGTGCGGGGCACAATGATCACGTCATCCGATTTACTGACCTCATCCAGGTACTTTTTAATGTTTCCCCGAAGCTGTGTTATGGTAATGGCCTGCATGTTGTTTAGCTATGTACGTTCAAATGTACGTTAAAAAGTACATAAATCATACGATTTTCTGTAAATCTACTCCTTCCCCCGAACCCTGATGCATAGAAACCCCTGTTTTCTCCGGGTTTTTAAACGGTCTGTTTCAGCCGTTATTCGTCGTCCGGAAACTCCAGTCTAATTACAATTGCTGATCACATAAAGCATTTTCGTAAGCTGGTCCTTTCGGATCTTTTTGGTAATCCGTAGCATAGCTTGTCAGTAAAACAGGAAGTCATTGTCTTTTTAGGGTGGCCACTGCATTTCAACAGCGATCATTGATCCTCCACGAAATTGATGTCTTTTTTGAAAGTTTCCTCCAGGAAGATGAGTGCGACTATTGCCATGGTGAAACTTACCAGGCCAACCGCTAAAGCGCCGTGAATAATTCCAACATGACTTTTCGCTAATGCAAATAGCATAGTTAACGGAATTACTGACCCCCTGACAAAGTTGGGAACCGTGGTGGCAACCGTTGCCCGGAGATCGGAGCCAAAAAGTTCAGCTGCAACGGTTATGAAAAGCGTCCAATAGCCACAGCAAAATCCAAGGCATACGCATAGTAGGTAAAATAGCAGGGTGCTATGGATGGGTACCAGTAAGCAGACAAGAACCAGTGAAAAGGAAGACAAAATAAATAATAAGATTACTTTTTTCCTGCTCTGCAGATATTGACTGAGAAAACCACTTGTTAAGTTACCCAAAACCTGGGCAGCAAATCCAAGCATGACTGCCTTACCTGCATCAACAGGTTGGTCAAGACCCATTGCCTGGCCAAATTCCGGGGAAAATGTGAACAAAATTCCGATTACAAACCATATGGGTATTCCGATCAGGATGCTGTTCAGGTATTTTAATAACCGGGTTTTATTATTGATTAATTTAAGCACATCACCCCGTTTAATGTTCTTTTCTTTTAGCCTGATGAACATGCCCGATTCAAAAACCCGTACCCGCAATAACATGAGTATTAATCCCAGGCCACCGCCAATAAAAAAAGCCGGCCGCCAGTCAAACAGATGAGAAACAAGGTATGCGAGCAAAGCACCCATAATGCCCATCGTAGCTACCAGGGTTGTTCCATAACCCCGTCGCTCCTTCGGTAAAATTTCTGTTACCAGTGTAATGCCGGCTCCCAGTTCACCCGCGAGTCCAAATCCCGCAATAAATCTTAGTACAGCATATTGCGAGACGGTCGTTACGAATCCATTTCCAATGTTTGCGATAGAATAAATCAAAATAGAACCAAACAATACAGAGAGTCTTCCCTTTTTATCTCCCATGATTCCCCAAAATATTCCACCGATCAGCATACCTGCCATTTGCAAATTCAACAGCATGATACCATCCGCCAGCAGTTTTTCTCCGGAAATATGCAGGGATTTTAAACTTGCAACCCGATTGATACTGAAAAGAAACAAGTCATACATGTCCACCATATATCCCAGCGCTGCAACCAGTACGGGAATGCGTAAGAGTTCCCGGGCAATACTTTTAGAAGAGCCATTTGTCGTTGCTGTGAAGGTCATTACAATTATTCTTTGATTTCTTTATGGTGAATCAATATAATAGAGTGAACAGGTTGAGCAAAACTGCCTGATTTGCGGAAGGGATAATTATAAACGCGGAATGGTTAATCCTCCATCTACCATGATTACCTGCCCGGTTGAATACATGAAATCGCCCTTTGTAAGTGATGCAACTACTTTCCCAACATCCTGTGGTTCTCCCCAGCGCTTTTGTACACAGAGCCCCTCTCCGATTAATTTATCATACTTTTCTTTGGCTCCGGCTGTCATATCCGTTTGTACAATTCCCGGCCTTACTTCAAAAACAGGAATATCGTACTCGCCAAGCCTCACGGCAAATAATTGTGTAACCATGCCCATACCCGCTTTCGAAATACAATATTCACCACGGTTCAGAGACACTACCGTTGCGGAAATCGATGAAATATTTATAATGCATCCTTCAAATTCAGGATTCGTTTTCTTTTGTTCAATCATCCAGTTAGCTGTCTTTTGCGTAAGAAAACAGGAGCCCTTTAAATTAACACCCATCACATAGTCAAAACTTTCTTCCGTAGCTTCCAGAATGTCTCTTCGCTCTTTAGGCACTACACCGGCATTGTTGACCAGCACATGAAGCGCGCCATAATGGTCTTTTACCTGTCGCAGTATTTCAATCCGATCGGCGGAGGAAGCGATGTCTCCCTGACAATACATCACATCCATGCCGTAGTGCCTCAATGCTCTTAATGCATCTTCTACCTGGGCTGCAGGGCGTGTCCCATTGACAGCCAGGTCAAAATTATTTTTTGCCAGTTCAAGGGCAATACCAAAACCAATACCGCGGGTCCCGCCTGTGATTAAAGCTACTCTTCTCATATTTTTATGACTGGTTAACGTTCAGGGATGTCGCTACTCGTCTCAAATTTTTTAGTGACCGGTTAAAGTTCAGGAATATCGATACCCGTCTCCTATTTTTAACGACTATCTAAAGTTCAGGAATATCCACCCAACACTTTTTGCTCCAGCTTTCCAATCCTTTTTCTGCCAGTTGTACACCCTTAACACCTTCGCGCATATCCCAGGGAAAAGGATCTCCCTTCACAACGTGTTTTAGAAATAGTTCCCATTGCACTTTGAAAGCATTATCATAATTTTCCTGTTCAGGAACTTTTGCCCAACCCTCAAAGAAATTAATGGGTTGTGGAATATCCGGGTTCCAAACCGGTTTAGGTGTGTTGCCATAATGCTGAATATAACATTCACGCAATCCGGCTACAGCAGATCCTTCGGTTCCGTCAACCTGCAGTGTTAATAAATCATCCCGCCTTACTCTCACCGTCCAGGAAGAATTAAACTGGGCAATGATGCCACCCTCCAGTTCGAATGTTGCATAAGCTGCATCGTCTGCGGTAGCCTTATAAGACTTCCCTTCTTCATCAAATCTTTCCGGGATATGTGTAGCCCCAAGACATGAAACCGCTTTTACTTTGCCAAACACGTTGTCGAGCAGGTAACGCCAGTGACAGAGCATATCTACAATAATACCTCCATCCTGTTCTTTTCGATAGTTCCAGGATGGTCTTTGAGCCGGAATAGAATCGCCTTCAAATACCCAATATCCAAACTCACCCCTCACAGACAGGATCTTACCGAAAAACCCCTGTTGAATCAGACGCTTTAATTTTAAAATACCGGGAAGCCATAGTTTATCCTGTACCACGCCGTTTTTTATATTATGCTCTTTACACAGGCGGTACAATTCCATCGCCCGTTTTGTGTCTGTTTCTATGGGTTTTTCACAATAAATATGCTTTCCTGCCTTTACCGCTTTCCGGATTCCTTCCGCCCTTCTGCCCGTAATTTGTGCGTCGAAGTAAATAACATTGCCCGGATCAGCCAGGGCCTGATCCAGATCGGTACCCATTTTTTTTACACCGGACATCCTGCAAAGCTTTTTTAATTTGTTTTCATCACGACCGATCAATACCGGATCAGGCATTATGGTTTCACCGGGACCTATTCTTACACCACCCTGCTTTATTATTTCTGCAATAGACCGCATTAAATGCTGATTCGTTCCCATGCGTCCGGTAACGCCGTTCATGATGACACCAATTTTATGCTCTGTCATAGTTTAACTATTATCAGCCCTGTTTTTAAGAATTTTCTTTATATGCTTTAATAACCTTCTGAAGGTACTCAGATTGGTTGTCTTTCCAGTGTGACGTAGAAAAAATTTCAACCTCATTAAATCCGGTGAACCCCGCGGCCTCCACCCATGATCTGATTTGCTTAACCGGGATACAACCTTCGCCCATCAACCCGCGATCCAGCAGCATATCCGTTGTTGGCAGTTTCCAGTCACAGATATGGAATGCCATCAGGTGACCGCTTTCTCCGCAGCGCTTTATTTCTTTCTCAAGAGACGGATCCCACCAGACATGGTAGACATCAACAGCCACACCCACCCAGGGTGAATTGATTTCTCCGGCCATATCATTGGCCTGTTTCATCGTATTGATGGCCGAACGTGTGTCAGCATACATAGGATGCAAGGGTTCAATGGCAAGCTTAATTTTTGCTGCTGATGCATGCGGAATCAGTTCGTTGACAGCATCCTGAATCTGTTTCCGCGAATCCCCTAAACTTTGGGAAGGATCAGCGCCACAGACAAGCACCAACATCGGAGCTCCAAGCCCAGCAGCTTCATCAATTGCCTTCCGGTTATCATCCATGGCCAATTTTCTTTTATTTAAATCCTTGTGTGCGAAAAATCCACCCCTGCATAGCGATACAATCGTTAAGTCATGATCGAGTAATAACTGACCAGTCTGTTTGATATTTCTTCCGTCCAGTGCATCACGCCAGACTGAAATGCCCTTGACCCCCGCAGCTGAAAAATGCGAAGCAGCTTCTTCTATATTCCAGGGCTTCGTCGTAATGGTGTGAATGCACAATCTGGAAATATCTTTATCGTCTTTAGAATCCATTATATGTTGAAAAAGGTATGATATGTTTCATTATTGATCACCCGTTGAATGTAAAGGGCCGCTTCACGGACATGATAATCCCCCCACATACTGGATTCACCATTTGGGATTTTACTTCCCTGAGGTATATAATCCCATCCATTTGGCCGATGATAAATGGAATGCAACAACAATCCCTGATGCGTTTTACCGGTGCTCAGGTAAGGCTCATCCAAAATGGTATTTAGTACGGTAAGACCTGCCTGCCAGTAACGATCGCCAGCCGCTGCCTCCCCTTTTTGCTGAAGAAATCTTCCGAATCTCAACAATCCCTGTGCTGCAATAGCTGCCGCCGAACTGTCAACCGGCTCAAAATCATTAAACGGATCAGCCGGTTTATTCAAATAATCCCCCAGCTTATACAGATCAGGGGCCCCGGTATCCCAATAGGGCACACCATCGGCCGGGCAGTTGTTTATGTAGAAATCGCAGACAGCCCGGGCTGCCTTTATCAAAATGGGCAAAATATCTTTCTTTATATTCAGGGCATTGATATCTGCCTCTTTAACAGAATCAAACGATTCAATTTCTTCAGCGAATCCACAGATGGCCCATGCCAGGCCTCTTGTCCAGGTGGTAAACGCCGAGTACCCCTGCTGGGAATTCGGACAACGAAAATTTCCGTCATTTACATTGAAGATGCTTTCGTGTGCTGTTCGCCCCCAAACGTCGTATGCATCACGACCCTCCCCATAAAATATTGAATAGTTTGCTGTCGCCTTCATATGTTCAACAGCACGTTCCAATAAACTGATCTGCTGATCGCCCTCCGACTGCAGGGTGTGCCCCAGGCAATGGCTAAGGATCAGGGAACGGCAGGAACGGAGCGTGTCAACAAAAAGTGAGTGAGGCCCGTTGAATGAATAAATATAACCTCCGCCTTTAATTGTCGTCCACCGCCTGGCCTGGACGGCTCCCGATATTTTTAATGCCAGTGAATAAAAATGGCTTTCCCATTCATTGAAAGCTATTTTACCTTCTTTCATCAAACGGAGCAGATTGCCATACGTGCTCACATTGTTAAATCCATGATCATGCACACCCATATGACTGACATGTGGCGCCATTGACTCAACCGTTTTCCTGCGCCCCATTTCAAGAACCGCTTTTTCACCTGTTGCATCATATTGAAGAATCATGGATCCATACAGAAATCCCTGGGTCCATTCTGTCCATCCCCTGGTAATATATTTACCCTGACTTGTAAAAACCGGTGAACCTTTTGAAACATCATAATTATTTTCAATCCCGTGAATTTTTTCTCCTGACAGCTGCCAGAATCTCCTGAGTTTGCCAGCCAGACCGGATGGTTGTAAGGTTAGATCGATTTTTATCATGGTGCCAGGCCGATTAACTACGATTTTATTTTCTTCACAGCGATTCCCCCTTCAAACTGAACGATCCATTTGCCGGGTTCGTCTCTTAAGGATTGGTCATACATGGCCTTCGCTACGGCTGCTCCCGAAACACTGCGGTATTTTTTCCATTTGCCAATCAACAGGTGGTTTAGGATTTTAAACAGTTCTTCAAAAAACACTTCACCGAAACGTGTTTCATATTCCCTTCCTGTGAGCATCGACGGTTCGTACATGAATGACGAGTAAAAATTCAAAGCGCTGATGTCCCTTTCGGTTTCACCTTTCAATTTTATGTAAAAAGTTCCCGAGTTCGGGTTTGCACCAATGGAAGAGACCAGGTGAAATTGTTTTACTCCATTCGCCTTTGCCAACTTCGCGAGACGGAGCGGATAATCGTGGTCTATCTTATAGTATGTATTGCGGTCGGGCGTTTTCTTCCTCGTTGTGCCCAGGCAGGAAAATACTGCGTCTCCGGTGATTGAAAGCGAATGATTTTCGATCTGGTCAAAATCTACAACGAGCTGGGTCAGTTTTGGATGTGTGATATCCAGTTTCTTCCGGACAAGGATCAGCACCTCATCATATGTATCAGATGACAGCAAAATATCCATCAGCTGACTACCAATCAGGCCGGTGGCCCCGGCAACGATCGCCTTTTTTCCCATGGTTTCAAGTTAATAAAAAATTCCGGCTGGTGGGTGTATGTCGTCAGAAGAAAGTGTACTTTTTGCCAGTGAGTGTTTCATTTGTTTAAGTTAATAGTAATTTTTTAGTTTTTTAGGGTTAGGATTAAATATTGTTCAGTTTTTCGGTAGCGTACAAGGCTCTTCGAATCATCATATTTTGGATTTTGATTTTTTCTCTGCGGCGCAGGATTTGTTCCTGCCTTCCAAAATACACATCTGCCGGAGTAAGGTTATTGAGCCTTCACTTAATAAAAATCATCAATCCTTTCATGCAGGCTGAGCCTCAGCGAGTCCAGGTATTTGGTGTAACCCGTCTTGCGGGCGAGGATCTGCTGAAAGGTACGGGAGGTGTTGCCCAGGTCTACATTACCCATTTTTCCGAGACCAGCCAGGATTTTACTAACGGGTGCGTTGCCGTTGTTGAATGAGCCATGGGCTTTCATGGCATATCCCAGTTCGGTGAGGTAGACCTTGGATGCGGTAAAAACCAGGCCGGTTTCGCCGGGTTGAAAGATGTGCTGAATGAGATTTTCGCGAAGTTTCTCCAGGCGGTCGATGGTTTTACAGATCAGTTCCGGATAACTGGCGGGCATCCAGGTTTCGAGCTGGAGATTTTGCTGAAGGCATTTCAGTTCGTAGAGTATCTCGCGAATCGTTTCAAATGCATTCGCGGTCTGGTAATTACCGTTATCCGGTTTTTCAGGGTTGGTGAGCATAAGACGGGTGTTTTTGATGGTTGTGTAAAAATGTTATTCCTCTTTGCTTTCTGAAAGTACAGAACTAATCTAGGGCATTCCACCTGATAAAAATGCGAGTCTGTCCGACTATTTATTTTCCAGGATCCAGGGAAATACGGGCCAGATAGCGGACACGGTTTTATTTAAAAAACCCAGGGAAAACAGGGTTCCCCGATCGTACCCCTTTTATTTTTTAAATATCAGGGAAATACAGGCCGCCCGATCGTACGCCTTTTATTCCCCGCAAAATGACCGTCTTTTCACTTTGTATATTTTTTGTTTGTACTTTTTCAAAAGTTTTTGTTGCAACAAAAACGGGTTGATCCGGATCCTGTCCGTTATCTTCTGAGAACCCGCCGGAATCGTGATGGATTGCATTTTTTTACACGTAATCATCATTCTATGCAACCCTTAACAAAAAATCAAATATTGCGTGGATTCAACAGAGGGGAAGAAAGAGCCCGCCATGCGATCTACGGGCTCTACCACGATGCGCTTTTAGTTATGACGAGAAGAATTACACGCGATTCCTCCAGCGCCGAGGACCTGGTAAACGATACTTTCGAAGTATTATATAAATCCAATAGAAATTTTGCAGAGATCAGCCTTTTACGTGACTTCCTGTTTCAGACTGGCAAAAATATCTGTATCGATCATTTGAGAGACCAGGAGCTGGAGCAAAAAAAATATGCGGAATTGAGGGAGCGTCATTCGTATTCGGAGGAAGATTTTTACGCCGATATAACTTATAGTGAAACCAGGGCGCTTATTTTTAAAAGCATCGAGGCCCTTCCTGAAAAATTAAAAATCGTTTTCCGGCTCCGGTATTTCGATGATCTGTCGAATGAAGCCGTGGCCGAACGCCTGCATATCGCTGTAAAAACTGCCTATAACCGCTACTCCGAAGCCAGACAAAAGCTGAAGTGGGACCTGGAACAGGCGAAACGTTTTACTCTTTACCTTTTAAATCTTTTGTTATGAATACTACCGAACGAACAGGCAGGCTCATATTCCTTTATATACGCAACGAATTAAGTAAAAAAGAACAAGTCGAATTAGAAGCCTGGCGCAATCATTCTCCCATAAACGAAAAGACATTCCAGGAGGCGACAGATCCTGAAAAAATCCGGGCTGATCTGAAAGCGCTTGAAGACAGCCGGACCAGCCGTCTTGAGAAAATGCCGATGGCATCCATTGCAACAAAACCTGCCTCCCGGTCTGTTATCCGCCGAATCGGAATCCGGATCCTAAAGGTTGCAGCAGCTGTTCTGCTGCTATTTTTCACTTTTGCGGGGGTTGCCATCTACCGGTTTGTAACGGCGCATAAGCATCCTGCAATGGATTCGGAAGACCACCTGGCTGCCGTGGTTGATTTTTCCGATCTGCTTAATAATACGACTTTCAGCCGCGGATTCCTTGCCGGCTTTGCGGCGGTTGATATCCGGGAAGGATCGAATGGCTGGTTAACCGGGAATGTGCCCAATACGGGCAGAATGGCAAAGAATGTCTATTTCAGACTCTTCACTTCCGATGGAAATCGATTGTTGCTGAATTTTTCAGATAGCACCCATATCTGGCTGAATTCAAATGCCACTATTAAATACCCGTCCTGGCAACGCACCGATTCGATACGAATTTTCCTGAGCGGGGAAGCCTATATACATATTCCTTCCGGAACGAAACATATTTACCAGGTAAAAATTTCACCACCCGTCGACAGCACAACACCTTCGGCGTTCCGGGAGGCCGTTGCCGATAAGACCAGTCGCAGTATGTATCTGTTTTCCAGCGGCGGGGATTTTTATCTGAAAGCCTATTTTGGCAGTGACGTTACTGAGGCCACACTGATCAGCGGATCCCTACGCATCGATTCTGCTGCCGGAAAATCCATAACGCCGGTTACCCTGGAACCCGGACAGCAGGCAAGGCTGGATTCGGGGGCCCTGCAGATTCTAAAGCCTGAACATATAAGTGATTTATGGTCCTGGAAAAACCCATAATACAAGGAGGGAAGTATGGAAATGTGGAAGTATGGGTGTATTTAAAAGGAAAACCCCGCCGTGGCGGGGAGTTCCTTGTAAACACCATTTTCAGGTGTCATTTTGTATCCGTCGGAACAGCGATCTGACTCACTGCACTCAGCACGGTTCCCGCAACAGCGAGGTAACCGGCAATCGTTGTAACGATTGCGGGCAGGGCAACGGGTGTGGCGACGAGCGCGGCACTTACCGCGGCAAGCACCAGCCCGATGTTCCTCAGCTTTTGAAAGAACGTGGGCGTCGGTGACAGCAGTCTTTCAACAATGGACATTACGTATCCTTTTTAATGGTTAAAAAAACGGGTTTACGCTGGTCGAGGACGGCGAATACCAGTGCGGTCAGCTTTTTAAAAGCGGCCCTGGAGCCGGTACCTGTTCCCGGACCAGTTAAAAATGAAACCGGAGCGATGCAGCCTTTCAGTTCATGCAGTGCATCATTTGCCGGATGTATGAGAATATAATCGCGATCTTTCACATCCATCACCTGCAAATGCCGGAGAAATGCCGGGCTCCATCTTTTTTCCAGTTCATACCTTCCTTCTGGTATACACGAAACCTGTGCGAGGTTGTTCTTCCAGGGGAGTTCGATACCATACGATATCCGTCTGCCCTGTAAAAGAATCTTTCCATTGGTTCCCATAGGATCATATGTTCTCAGAAGCTCCAGTTCCATTTGTTGGCTTTCAATTAAGGGTTTGGACTAAAGGGTTACCGTCAGCGTGCCGATATTACCCGGTAAGTCGGATGCAACAGCCGTAATCTTCGATCCCGCCATCGCCGCATTGGCAACGGTTGCAGTGTAGATCCAGTTTTTGTTCTCATCCAGAACGGCATTCCCGGTTTCAATCAAAGCTCCGGCTGCACTGTCGATCGTTACGACCACAGCCGTTACTTTGAAATTATCGGTCGCGTCTATCACCAGTGTATCTCCCACAGCGCCATGATAATTGGTACTGTCGATCTGATTTACAACCGGCGACTGCGCTGCATCGGCAAGTGCCATATTATAGGCGCTCGAGCCTCTCGGTGCTGCTGCAGCATACGCTGCTTTGGTAACCGGATTCTTCATGGCAATCAGTGCATAATTCACGGATGTCTTAAACCTACTCTGAATTGCCAGACCTTCAGCCGTTGGCGGTTTGCTGCTTGCGCCCCTTTGTTTCGCCAGGATGGTTTTTCCAGCCCTTTGCCGAAAAGACCAGAGGTCTCCGACATTTCCCGAAGCGCCTGAGGTCACATAATTGTCTTTTACAAATCCCATATACTTTTTTAATGGTGAATAATCCACGATTTAAATTTGATCCCGCTTAAAATCCGTCTAAGATTCGTCTAAGATTCGCTTGGAATCTGCCCGAACACCATCCGGATCTAATTTGTCAACTCAAACCGCGTTTGTCTTTTACTTTTTTTCAGGCGTCGGGCCCGCTGCATTCCTCATCTAGAATCGGCCTGCAGCATGACGCCTGTTCTTCAAAACTGCGGATTGAAATAAATTATTTTATCGCTGCATCATGTTGCCTCATGATGCGTCACGTTGCGTCAACTTGCTTTAGGCTGCTTCGAATTGCTTCATGTTGCTTTCATCTGCCCGATTCGAAAGAAAATTTTTACCTCTTTCAACATAATCGGAAATGTCTCCGCTATCACTTGCGCAAAAAATTGGTGCTTGATAAAAAAATTTAGGTAGTCGAAGAAATAAATCTCTCGGAGGCTCCGAAATGGATTTAAAAAAGGAATGAATATTTGTTCTGTCAAGCGAAACGCCAGTAGAAAATGAATCCATTCTTCATATGACCTCCCTCTCGTTTGCCATAGATATGGAGAATCCCCCTGGCCGTTTTTACGGCCGGGGTTTATTAAAAATCTGATTATGAACAATGAAAAACCGGAAGAAATCTGGATCGATAAGCAGGAAATTATGATGCGTTTGCATATCAGTAACCGCACACTGCAAACCTGGAGAAGTAAAGGAATTCTCCCTTTCTCGCGTATCCGAAAGAAAATTTATTACAAGGAATCAGACCTGATAAATTTATTGAATAGCCACGTGAGGCACAATCCAAATTCGTTGACGAAGCGGACAAGGTCCGGAAATTCATCCTGAGTGAGGCAAATATTTAATTATATCTAAAACCCCAAATATTCAATATATAAAATTTATTTTATGAAATATCAAGACAATTCATTTCCCTTTCTTTTCAGCGGAAAAATCGGAAATGTCGTAGGCAGAGTCATCAACGGAAAACAGTATATATCTAAATTACCAAGTCCCAGAAAAAGCAAGCCTACCATCCGTGAGTTGGAAATCCGGCGGAAATTCGCCATGGCCATTCGATTTTTAAAGCAAGCGGTTCCGGTTCTCAAAAAATATAATGAGCTGAATGGCAAAAGCGGATTTAATAAAGCCGTATCTCATCTTATACGTCATGCCATTCAGGGAACCCATCCGGATCAGCGCATCGACTTCAGCCAGGTAATACTTGGGGAGGGAATCCTCCATAATCCCCGGACTTATCATATGCGATCATCGGCAAAAGGTCTCCTGGAATTTGGCTGGACCTGTGAAATGATGAAACGCAGCAGATCGAAATCAGACAGGATCTTCGTTTTAGTCTATAACGAGGCGACACATCAATACAAATACGAACTATCCGGCCCCGAGCGCCGGGAACGACAATTTCTGATGAATGTTTCCCGTTTCAGCGGCCAACAAATTCAAGTCTGGTTCGGATTTTCGTCCGCAAACGGTGCACTTGTTTCCAATTCCGTGTATGCCGGTAGCATAAAGGTTATATAGGACCCGTTTTAATCCTTACCTGTGAAAAATGAGCCGCCGAAGGGCGGCTTTATTGTGTCTTTTACAACATATCTGCCGTCATCAGCTGATACAGCGGGGTATCCTTTTAATTTCGAACTACAAATTCCTCTTCCGCTCTAAACCATCTTTCACTCAACTGAAAATAGTGAAGCTTTCTGCGTTGTTTTGTCATAACCTAATTTTAAGTAATAAATTCATTTGCCAATTTAGTCCAGCCATTCAGGCGGCTGGTACAGAGATGGCAAGAATCTTCCTCATGTTAGATTAATAAGGGGAGCTGAAACAAAACTTTTTATCAAAATTAGTTACAATTTCTTTTAATCAACTCATAAGAGTAGGAATATCCTAATTCTCCGGCTTTACTAAAATCTAAACAAGCCCGGTCTTTTTGCCCTAAATAAATTTCAATATTTGCCCTATTTAGATATGCAGTTATGACTAAATTCTTATTGTCGGAACCAATTTTTATAACAACACTATAATCATCTATCGCACCATGATAGTTTTCTAATGCACCTTTAGCTATTCCTCTATTAAGATATGCCTCTGTGTAAGATGGATCTGACTGTATTGCTTTATTATAATCTTCAATGCCGCCCTGATAATCATGTTTAGCTCCTTTAAAATCCAAGTTTAAATTAGATTTCAAATTCCCGCGTTTAAAAAAAGGGCTGCTTTTTGAAAAACTATAAATGATTGAATTAGTGTAATCATCTTGAGCACCAATATTATCCCCCAATTTTTTAAATTTGATATCTCCTCTCAACTCATAAGCCTCGCCGTATTCGGAATTAAATTCGATTGCCTTATTCAAATCGATTAGAGCACCTTGGTAGTCAAATAATTCATATTTTGCTTTGGCCCTGTTCAAATATCCAACATAGTATTTTGGATTTAGGATTAAAACCCTATCAAAATCTAATATTGCATTTTTATAGTCCTTTTGTTTAAATCTTGTTTCCCCTCTAAACTCATAAGAAGATAAATACGTAGGATCCAATGCTATTGCCTTATTAAAATCAGACATTGCCCCCCTATAATCTTCCAAATTACTTTTAGATATTCCCCTATTTACATATGAGGTAATATCTCTAGGGTTATCTTCAATTACTTTACTGAAGAGACGAATAGCCTCAACATTGTCCTTACCCATTTGCATTATGGCATCTAAATATAGTTTCGATTGACAATTGGATTTTAGAACAACACAAGTCATTATTAAATAAAACAAATATTTTTTCATATATCTGATTTTTATATCCTAAATATCCATGCTATTTCACCAGCATCATAATCTGCCAGAATCTCTCTAACTATAACGTCATTTATTATCTCTCAATTTTAAAATTTGATCAAATCTCAATCCCATTTCGATATGATTTTGCTTGATTTTATATCAGTTTGAAACAACTTAGAATTCAAAATATAATTCTATCCTTTTTAGTAAACTTTTCTCAAAATCACAGCAGACTCGTTTATATCATCAAGCTTATATCTCGATTTCTTTCCAGCCTTAGCTAAAATCAAAATTTTGCCTTTAACTTCCCACTGTCCGATATCACCTTGTGTCGAAGGGAAATAATTATCCTGGTACGAATAACTTGAATAAAAATCTATAAATCCTAACTCTGATCTGTTATAGGGACGACGACATAAAAACAGGCTACTATCTGTTCTGTTTTGTTCGATGTACCATCTGCCAGCCATCTTCTTGGATTCATCATTAAAATGCGAACCCACATGCACAGTATTTTGAATATTACCATTGCGATAAATTGAAATAGAGTCAGTGATAATAGACATTGGCTCATATCTATTTATATGAATCATCGACTTCCCAAATTCCCAAGGCCCTGTTCTCAGGCCTCCCGAATAGTTTCCTATGGAAGAATTCTCAATCCATATCCCTTCCTTTTTCAATGGCCATATACAATTTTTACAAAACCAGTCTTGAGTAAGCCCCTTATCCCCATAAGGATCATTTACCATATCCGGTACAGACAATAAATTATAATCAGCTGGATTATCTCTGTCAACCATAAATACGCCAATTCCGGTTACGTTCATATTGTCATCATATCTTACAAAACAAACCGAAGTATCCGAATTCATATAAAATTCCTCAACTAATTTGTTTGAAATCCTTGAGAAGACAGACTTCTTAATTAGCCTCTGATTAAAACCAATTCTTAATTCTGTAGTATAATAGATGGAATCAAGCTTGAAAGAAACTTCACCAT
Source organism: Chitinophagaceae bacterium UBA5175 (assembly GCA_002413325.1). Taxonomy (GTDB): domain Bacteria; phylum Bacteroidota; class Bacteroidia; order Chitinophagales; family Chitinophagaceae; genus Puia. The sequence continues at coordinate 20,614 of DHWT01000323.1, forward strand.
TGACAATTTGGATATCTTTTGATTTTTGTGCAAGAAGATTTAAGGCCTGGAATAAGAGAAATAAAAATAATAACTGGATTTTGCGATATTTTACCTTTGTAATGATCGTTATCATATAAGTTTTAACGCGGCAAGTCACTACCATTGAAGAAGTTAAAAACGAGAATAGAAAATAATTATTGCTAATAGATTCCAGTTTTCTAGATTTTCAAACTCTATATAAATATTTATACTTAGTCTCTTACTCTGAGGCCTTTTCTAATACCATAGATTAGCCTTTGTAGTCATATTGTAAAAACTATTAAAAGATCGTCGATTTTGAACGTAGCCGCTGGCTTTGGATTTACCGACCCCTTATAAACTGAACAGTTTTCTAAATGTAGTTTCGCCTTCCAATTTCAAACCGCCCGTCTTTGGGTATTCGTATGATAGCACTCACGACATTCAGGAATTTTGACACTGGTATCTGCTTCGTCACCACAACTATGACAAAAATTCTCTTCGTAATCCGCGTTACCATAAAGATTCCAGGAATTATAACATGATTTACATAAAGGACGTAAGGGGTTATATGAAACAGAGGCCCCGCATCTTATACAAAACCCGGCATCTTCATGACCGGAATGTCTGCCGGGCATATGAATTTCCACAATGTCACTTTTGTCAATAATATATTCTGCTTCTCTCTTTGCAGCTTCATAAAGCGCTGTATCTGTTTTTCTGTCTACAAAAACACCCATCTCAATGTTGTTTCTGGCAGAAAAATCAAAGAAATTCATGGAAGAAATAACCATTGATTCCTCATTGTAGTAGCATTTGGCATGTAAGTGTTCCAGAAAGCTGATGTGTAAGCCTTTAATCAAAGAAAGGAGCCCGAGCTGTTGGTCTTTGGGAATTGTCTTTCCAAAAACCAGGTCAACTTTGACCTTAGATTTAATTGCCTCACTAATACGGTCAGCAAAAATTTCTGAGATTTGGATATAGGGGGAAATCAGGACGATCCTTTGTTTCGCATTTCTGATAATCTTCTCAATACTTGCATTGATCTCTGAGGTTGTGAGGAATTCGGCCATAGTCAATGGATTTTGTCCATTTTGAACGTGAATTCGCACAAACTATTGCATTTTTTAAATTCTGTCGAGTCTTGAAGAAAAACTAAACGTCCCCCTTTGGAGTCTTTAGTTGCGGCAGAACATTACTTTTGACAATAATGTCTTACTCACTTCTAAGTAAGCATAACATGAAATTCATATCATTGATCTGAAGAGTTATGATCTACAGAATACTAATTTATTTGGATTAAAACTAATACTATTAGTATATTAGCATTTTGCCCGGGATATCTACCTTTAACGGGATGGATGTTTTGACTAAGGAACAAAGGAGAAAAAATATGCAATCTATCCGTAGTACGGATACGAAAGCAGAGATTTCTTTAGCTAAAGCTTTATGGGCAAAGGGCTACAGGTACCGGAAAAACGATAAGACAGTTTTTGGAAAACCGGACCTGACTTTTAAAGGATTAAGGATTGCCGTTTTTGTTGACAGTGAATTTTTTCACGGCAAAGACTGGGAAATTCAGAAAAACAGAATAAAGACTAACCGGGGGTTCTGGTGGAAGAAGATTGAGGGGAATATGAAACGCGACCTTTTAGTTATCAACAAATTGGAGTCTGATGGGTGGATAGTATTACGGTTCTGGGATAAGGAAATCCTGAAAAATTCAGCAAATTGCATAAACAAAATAGTGGACGCTGTTAATTTGAGAAAAAATGGCCATTAAGTATTCAAAAGTCCGTGAGAAACTGAACCTGGAGGTTGATAACAAATCAGACTTTGATCTGGCTAATCTGACCCATTATCTGCAGAATCATAAAAACGGGGTGTCCCAGTATTTTAGACCGGCTGCAACAAAATATCTATCGCTATTACATGAAAAGCTGAATATTGTCGAAGAACCGGATTTCCAATATTATCTCCCTATTCAATGGGATATACCATTCCCTCCTCCCGAAAAACCTAAATTCAAATTCATCGACCTGTTTGCGGGAATTGGCGGTATCAGACTGGCTTACCAGAACCTTGGCGGTAAGTGTGTCTTTACGAGCGAATGGAATAACTATGCCAAGAAAACTTATGAAGCCAATTTCGGAGAAGTGCCGTTCGGGGATATTACGAAAATTAAAGAGAGTGACATACCTGATCATGACATCCTGGTTGCCGGATTTCCCTGTCAGCCCTTTTCCATTGCCGGTGTTTCAAAGAAGAATGCTTTAGGCAGAGCACATGGTTTTCTGGATGAAACCCAGGGTACTTTGTTTTTCGACCTTGCCCGGATTATTCAGGAAAAACAACCCAAGGCCTTTATGTTGGAAAATGTAAAAAACCTCGTTTCCCATGATAAGGGTAAAACTTTTAAGGTTATTTCCAACACATTAAGAGAACTGGGATATTCCATCTACACAAAAGTTTTAGACAGCAAACATTTTGTTCCCCAGCACAGAGAAAGAATAATTATTGTCGGGTTCAGACAGGAAATATATAAGGGCAGGGAAAAATTCGAATTTCCTGAGTTGCCGGAACCTTCACGTACAATGAAAGAGATTCTGGAAACAAAGCCGGATCACAAATACACTTTAAGCAGTCTGCTGTGGCAATATCTTCAGAATTACTCTGCAAAACATAAAGAGAAAGGAAACGGTTTCGGATTCGGCCTCGTGGATAGGAACGGAATTTCAAGAACCATATCGGCCAGATACTATAAAGACGGTTCAGAAATACTTGTTCCACAGGAAACTAAAAATCCGCGACGTCTTACTCCCAGAGAATGTGCACGACTGCAGGGATTCCCGGATAGTTTCCTGATCCCGGTATCCGATACCCAGGCGTACAAGCAGTTTGGGAATTCGGTTACCGTGCCGTTGATTCAGGCGGTTGCAGAAAAAGTTGTCAAAGGACTTTTATCTAATAAATGAATTTAGCCCGGCTTCAATCCATTTTTGCCGGTAACGGCTGTCAGAAGATCTATGTAAAAAAATTATCCCCGAACGATAACTCAAAGAATCAGGTTTACCTGGGTGGTAATTTCGAAATCCTGAATATTTTTCCCCTTTCATCAATTGAAACTGAAAGCGCCGGTGACTGGGAAAGAGAAAGATTTAAGGCGTCACTTAAATTTGGCTGGATATCTGAAGAAGGGAAAATCTACCCGGCCCCACACGCACAGTTTATATTATATCCCAAATACCCGGAGGTTAGATTTTCCGGATTTCTCCTGGGCTGTGAAAAACCACCTTCAGAATTAATGACACAGCGAACGGCTGACAGACTGCTTTTACTTTCGATCACTGATAAAGGGATCGTAATCGGATATGTTACAGGTCCTACAACTGAATTAGCAGGCGAATTTGAGAAATTGAACATTATTGATAAACTCGGGGTTTTTTCATTAATAGACCTTCCTCTAACTGTAAATAACAAACAACGTCTTATTGACGAATTAACCAGAATTCATAAAAAGGACTGGATTTTATCAAAACGTTTGGACAAATATGGTAATCTGTTGCCTTGTGATTCCCCAAATTGTGGCGGGTTTACATTAGAAGCTGAACTGGGTATAAAACCTAACGGCTTTTCAGAACCGGATTTTCTTGGATGGGAAATCAAGCAATTTGGAGTTACCAATTTTGAACACTTGGACAACTCTGTTATTACTCTCATGACGCCTGAGCCTACCGATGGATTTTATATATCTGATGGTGCTGAAGCATTTATTAATAAATATGGGTATGAAGATAAAAACGGAGTAGCCGACAGGAAAAACTTTGGAGGAATTCATAAATCCGGCTTAAAGCATCCCACAACAGGCTTGGAACTTAAGCTCGAAGGTTTTGACAGCCTGTCCGGGAAAATCAGAAGTGCAGATGGAATGATTGCCCTGGTAGATAAAAATAATAATATAGCAGCTTCCTGGGGTTTTGGTTCGTTATTACTGCATTGGAACCGAAAACATAATCAGGCATGTTACCTGCCATCTATAAATAATAAAGAGAAAGAGAGAAAATATAAATATGGGAACAGAGCTATATTAGGAATGGGAACCGATTTCCAACTTTTCCTGAAGGAAATGGCAATAGGGCATATTTATTATGATCCGGGCATCAAAATGGAAAACGTTTCTACAAATCCCAAAATCAAGAAGCGAAGCCAGTTTAGGATTAAGTCCAGTAACTTAAACAATCTCTATAAGGAACATGAAATTATTAATTTGATTGATAAGTAATAAAGATATTTTCCAATTCAACTTTAATATCAATAGTTATATTTAGAAGATATTTAGAAATTTATAAATTTTCAGCACTCAACAACTAGTTAAATCACTAGTGTCGCAATGAAACTAGACATAGTGGCACAGGGCGGATTTAAAAAGGATTTCCGTGAATGTCAGCTTATATATACATGTTTCCAAATCAAATATTAGCAATTATACTTTATGATTTCTCTCGATATTCTGTAGCATATCATTAATTCTATTTGATAAATCCCTTAAGCCCCTAATCCTTGGATGATTGTAATCAGAGATAACGTCATTAAGTCTTTCGGAAGCCGTAATTAAGTATTTTTTTCCTTTAATATTTGAAAATTTACTGTAATACTGAATAGCTTGTACTGCAAATATCTTCGCATGATAAAATTTTCTTGGATCCCTAATATAACAATCGGTCAATATATTGAGACTTTTCTCAAGAGTTTGTTGAACAACAGGATCACTCGAATCACCATTGATATTGGCCTCAAAAAGTATTATTGCGTGTGTGTTTCTAATAGAAAAATGTCTGTCATGAGATAACCTAATGGCCTTGTCAATGGCAACAAATGCCTCTGTGAATCTTTTTCTATTTGCCAAATACAATGCTTCTTGCTGCAAGACATAGAAGGAATCATCCTTTTGATAAATATCTTCGTAAAAAGTCATACCCTCCTCCCAGTTAGGGAAAGCCTTTACTGCAAACTTTGAATCATATCCCATTTTTTTAAATGTATAATAATTGCATATCCGATATGTTCCGACATTTTGTGTAAATCTTTTGAGTACCCGCTTGAAAATTACAGGAGGTACTTTTTCAATTACCGTTTCTGCAACTATTGTAGACCGTGTTTGAAAATAATCTTGATCATCGTCTACAAAGCTATTTGGATAATCAGTTAAAAGCGAACCTAATGCTTCGACGGTCGCTATTATATCATTATAATCTGGAATACTATTACTTAAAAATGCATAAGCCATATCAAATGAAACTGGCGTTCTGCAAGTATGAATATAACAGCACATCACAAATAAATCAACCAAATCAATAGACTGTTGAGCAAGTTCTTGAAATATTTGGTTATATCTTGCCTTAATTGAATTGCCGTGTATGTTTGCATTTACGAACTCAAAGAGACCATTATTTATCGTATGTATTAATTCCTTACCCCTAATTTCCAATGGGATTTGATCAAAGATCTTTTGCACATCGATTTGCGTCAAATCAGTAATATCATAAATTTCTACTCTTGAATCAAGTCGATGTGAAATAATATCAAAATTGTGTTCCCTGTCAAATCCGATGATTTTTATATTCGGATATCTTTGTAAATACTCAAATGCATCCAAATTATCCTTGAAGCTGTCAATAAATATGATGCATTTATCGCTACCTAATTTGTTGGCTATGAATTTTGCTTTATTGTAAGGCAAATAACTTGTTACTAGTTTATGCCCATTAAACTGATATGATGCAGCGATTTGCATCATTAATGTTGTTTTTCCACTTGCAGGAATTCCAAGAACAAGTATTTCTTTTTTTTTGTTAATTAAATCAATTACATTTTCATAGTGGCTTGTTCTAACGATGTTACTTGAAAAAACGTCAAACCATATTGGTGGAGCACCTTTATAAAATTCAATAACAGGTCTTACTGAGACTGTTCCGGCTTTTGGAATAGCTAGTTCACCAAATAATTTAGAGGTACCTTGTCTAAGTATGCCGATTTCTTCTTTCCCCAGTTTTAATCCATCCAAATAATTTAAAAATTTATCAGTGTTGCTATAAATGATATTGAATCCTAAAGCATCAAAATACTGATCCATGGACTCATTCTTATCACTTAAGATTATCCATTTTGTTTGGTGAAATTTATAGTTTGAGCCTGGGCTAAAGAGTGCTTCAATTACACCAGCATCACTTAAGCTATAACCCCAAAATAATGTTGGGTATTTTTCAACACCTTGTCTTAAATATTGCCATGTATCCCTATCTGTAGAAAAGGCTGACACAATTTCATTAGGTGAAAATTTAAATGGCTTTTGAGGGTTCTCTATCGAGCCATGCAATGGAATATAATTGATAGATTCCTTTCCTAAAAAAGCTCCGTTAATTGTTACGTCTATGAGGTAGTGTTTGTCACTTTGAGAATAAATTTTTTGAGTAAGATTATCTATGTTAGTAGTGTATATGTTTTTTACAAAAAATTTATCCAAGGAAAAATATCTAGGATCGAATGACTTGACATTAAATCGATTTAATAAGTAATTTCTAAAGTCATTTTTTTTTGTTGAATCTAAAATTGTAGAAATCTTAGGTAAATCCAAAGAATCAGGTACTTTAAATATCTGACTTAATTCCTTTACTAATGTTCCTGCAGTGGGTAACAATTCATCTTCATGATCTTTCGCTAGAATAGAAAACCCAGCGCCTAAAAACAAATTAATCCCTTGTTTAAGCGCTTCTTCAAAGGTTGATTGTAGATGAAATTCCATAAATGAGATGTTCTAGGTAAATCTATGAATTTGTTCGGCTTATCGGTTATAGTACCTTAAGATATTAAAAAAGGTTAAGATTAAATTTAAGGTCGCAAATAGTGTGGCCAAGATCTTTTGTTTGGCGGAATAGAAATTTGTTTGGAAACAAGAAATAAAGTTTAAAAAAATTTGCTGAACCCATTTTTAATAATGCTTCCTCAAAAAGGACCTAACCCAGCGATCTTGATAGAATAGTCAGATAAGCAAATAAATACTATTTGGGTTATAATTTTGTATATACCAATTTATAATTCAACCTCTTATAAGAAGCTTTAGAAAATAATTTTTGGCATTTTTTAAACATTAATTCGAAAGAATCAACGAAAGTTGAAAATGTGCATTGTTTACTAAATAATTTAGTAATTTGCTGCTAATTCACACCCTCATATTCATGAGCGGGCTGAAATCAACGTCTATGTTTAGCACCAAATCAGATGTCATCAGCCGCCTGAAAAGGGAGATCCTTCCCCTGGAAGGGTTGAGGGCAACGAGACCGGAATCGGCCAGGGGACTGGGTTTGGACTTTACGAGCGTGGCTCTTCCGCAGGGATCCTTGCCCCTGGGTGCCGTGCATGAGCTGATTAGTGAGGGAGCGGAATCCGCCCTAGCCTCCATAGGTTTTATAGCCGGACTGTTGGGCGGACTGATGAAAAACGGCGGAGCAGCAGTCTGGATCGGAAACGCCCCCACCCTCTTCCCCCCGGGCACTCAAAACCTTCTGCATCAATCCCGGCCAGGTCATCTTCATCGACCTGAAAAAAGAAAAGGACCAGCTCTGGGCCATGGAAGAAGCTCTCAAATGTTCGGCCCTCCCTGCAGTTATCGGCGAAATACCGGAACTCAGCTTTACCCATTCCCGCCGGTTCCAGCTCGCAGTAGAACAGTCAAAAACAACAGGATTCATCCTCCGCAATAACCCACGAACCCAAACCCCCAGCGCCTGCATCGCCCGGTGGAAAATAAAACCGCTGCCATCCATCAATGAAGATGGTCTCCCCGGGCTCGGTCACCCGGTATGGGAGATCAACCTCCAGAAAATACGCAATGGCCGCCCGCAGTCCTGGATCGTAGAATATAAAAACGGGAAATTCCGAGAGATCACACAATCAGTTCCAGCCATCATCCTACACCCCACTCGAAAAACAGGATGAGATGCAACGCTTCGTCACCATATGGTTCCGTCACCTCAAGACGGACTGGCAGTCCGTCCGCCAGCCCGCCCTTCGCTCCATTCCCTTAGTACTCGCCATACGTTCTTCCCAAACCATCAGCCGGATTTTTCGGTTGTTGCCATATTGTACATAGAGGGGAACGGCAAGGAATAAACTACCATAGACCAGGATCTGCGTCATGGACAGGGAAAGCAAATGAAATATAAATACGAAGAGACAAGGGATGTACACCACCAGCAGCGCAATGCCATTCGGATTGTAGCTATAGACCCCGGTGGAGACGCTGTGGTTATTCATTACATAAACAAAATAGGGCCTGCCGGCCAGGGGCAAAGGCCATTAAAAATGTCCGTAATACCTGGAGATGTCGAAATAAATATCCTTTTTACTGCTATCCCCCAACTCAATGGTCATGACATCAAAAGGCTTTTTATTCCAGGTACTCAGCGACTGACGGACTATTTTATAGTTTGTATAATGCTCGCTGATCCAAACATATTCGGCATGTATTCCCTTGTCTTCCGTTTTTTCCCTGATCAGCACGGCTGCTTCAAATGATTTGCCATCTCCGGGTGAAACCACCACCGCCGTGTCGGAGACGGCACCGTCTTCCGCTTTGGACGGCTCCGTGGTCTGCGCCTTTTTGCCGGGACTCTTCTTGGAAGCTTTCCCATGGTAGTTTTTTGGATACATTGCATGCTGTAAAGAACTGCTATGCCATTCGATAAGCTGATTCCTGCGACACCCATAAAGGTCTTACTATTCCTGCTTCCCGCTATACTCCTTTCACTGAGTTCCGAATCGCAAAGGCCAAAACAGGAAGTCATTATCGGAAATCATCAGGCGATTTATGATCAACAGGGCATGCTTCTGCCCTGGACTGACTGGCAGCGGGCGATCAACCTGGAAATGAACTGGTACCTCAATTGCCCGCTAACGAATGGTTATCCCAATTTTGTGTGGATGACATTTATGGACGGAAACTATCAGCCGGACAAAAACCGGAATGATTTTATCCCGGCTACACAAAACGGCATGGGCATCATTTCCTATCTGAAATATTACGAATACTCCAAACGCCAGAATAAAAAAGTATTGGACTGGGCAAAGTATATGGGAGACTACTTAGTGAAGGAGGCGAATACACCCGATGAAGGAAAATATCCGCGGTTCACGCGTTCCACCGGCATCGCGGGAAAATTTCCGCAGCCAGCGGATTGTGGCAGGCAGGGCGATAAACCCTATGAAATCGAGCCGGACAAAGGCGCGATTGCCGGCTATGCACTGATGCTCCTCTACCAGGAAACCCACGACAGGAAATATTTCGACCAGGCCCTGCACAATGCCAATGTACTGGTGGCCAATATGCGCAAAGGAGATTCCACCCAGTCGCCCTGGCCCTTTCGCGCGGACTTCAGAACCGGTGAAGGGCGCGGGCAAGTCTCCGGTGACATGGTGTTTATATTGAAATTATTTGATCTGCTCTCCGGATCCGGTGGTGTAAAAATGGACAGCGCGGGGAAAGAACTCTGGTCATGGATCATCACTTATCAGCTCCCTGATCTGTCCAAAGGAGGAAAACTCTGGGAGCAGTTTTTTGAAGACCATGATGAAGACAGCGACCGCACGGCCTGGGCGCCGCTCAACCTGGCGCGTTGGCTGCTGGAGAAAAAAGAAAAACTGGATCCGGCCTGGAAGCAGCACGCTCACGATTTAATCGAATTCGTCAATAAAAATTTCACGGGTATTAAACAAGGTATACCGATATGCGGCGAGCAGGATCATGACAAAGATCCCTGGGGTGGCATACTATCCACTTACGGATCCGTACTGATGATGTATACAAAGGCAACCAATTCGGATGAATATAAAAGCCTGGCCCTGCAGGCGCTGAACTTTTCAACCTATGCATTGAATACAGACGGCTGCCCCTGCGACCGTGCCGGCTTTGGTCCCTGCCGGGGAGGCTGGCAGGAAGACGCACACACGGATAAGATCCATAATTATATCGACGCACTGATTGCATGGAAAGAGTTGTCCTTTTCATCAAACGGCTTCCGTTAATCGTTATCGTTGCGGTTGATGCACCTGCCATGGCGGGAATTAGGCGGTTTACCGGCAGGTATGAATCGATGAGTACATTTTATTTCTGTACAACGACGATTCCCGTGACCGTATATGAATTGTGCGTATTATCCAGTGGCAGTTTATGGGGAACATCGTTTTCCCAATACATCGGAATGAAATTTTCCATACCTGCCGTATATATATCTGCACCCGACAGGGCAATCGCATACGCGACAGCCGGAAAAGATCCATCGGTGATCCTGTGTTCTGTTCCATTTTTCCAGTAGACGGCATAGTCCGCATTGGATAAGCTCGCCTCACCGGAAATATATACGTCATTACCAGCGGCTACAATGCCCGATGCGTAGGTATTGTTTTCATTGGTTGCCTGAATTTTTATTGGGGCCCCGTTTTTCCAATATACCGCCTGATTTTTTTCCGATAAGCTGTCATACATAACCCCTGCGATGTACACATCGGAACCCGAAGAACAAATGGCCTGGCATTTTACTTCAGGAGACAGAGAGTCCAGCACAAATGTGTTTTGATTTTTGTTATACACGGCCATATCATATCCGTTTTTCTTTGATTCCGTCCAGGCGACATAGACATCCTGGCCAACGACCGTCACACCCACTGCCCGCGCATAACCCGGACTGCTGTTCAGGCTGGTGATGGTTCCGTTCTTCCAGATTTTTGCATAAGAATAACTAGGTCCATAATCCGCCCCCGAATTGACTCCGTAACCCGCCAGGTAAATATCATTTCCGGTCACGTACATGCCTAATATGTCGCTTAATGCAGCCGTATCTTTGAGGCCTAGGTCTTTGGATATCCCATTTACCCACAAGCCGCCTGCGGGCAGCCAATCACGGGCCTGCCCGGCAATCAGCAATTCGTTATTGGACCAGGCAATCGCCTGGGCGCAGCTGTTCTTCCCATTGCTACCGGACAAATAATGCACGGTCGCATCCTCCCAATAAACAGGTACCCAGCGGGCATTCAGGCTATCCCAGCAATTCCCGGAAACATAGACGGTTACCTTACTGCCTGGTGGCGTTGGACCAACCCCATTCGATTTTTTGCAGGAACAAAAAATGGCCAGTGAGATCAACAGGCAGTATGCAACTTTCATGTATATAAATTAATAAAAAAAACTGATCCTCGGAATAATATTCTGCTCTAAGTATTTCCACTTAGAAAATTATTATAGATGCAGTAATGGAATATTCTATTTATTTTACCTCTATAAAATGTTGCTTCAATGAAATTGACTGTCACACTATTTTTTTGCTGCCTTTTATTCCTGCTGATTTCAGGTTGCAGCAAGTCGGATTCCAAACCGAACCCGGCTCCGCAGGTACCGCCTCATGACAGCACAACTGGTAAAACGGATACAACGGTCGACGTATACGTTGTCGGAAACCTCGGAAATAGCATTGGATACTGGAAGAACAGTCAATTTATTACACTGGGAACATCCGCAACGTATGCTTACGGTATTGATATGGCATTTTCCGGAAATGACATCTATGTTGCAGGTAAAACAGGGGATTCAACAGGATATTGGAAAAACGACCAGTTTCATCTGGTCGCTAAAGGCGATACCCTAACTCCGGAATCCATCGCTTTGTCGGGATCAGATGTGTATTCATTTTTACAGGTATATCCGGGCTCCTGGAATGGATATTTGTATAAAAATAATGCGCTTTCTTTGGCCCTGCCTACTGTAAATCAACCATCCGCTACGGAGATGACTCTTTCAGGTTCCGATCTGTATATTCCCGGAACAGTTGGGATTGTTAACAAAAATGCCCTCTACTGGAAAAACGGTATAGCCGATTCATTGCCAACAAGCCTGAATGGAAGTTATGCCTACAGCATTTTCGTGGACGGTTCAGATGTGTATGTAGCCGGACGAACTTTTAGTTACAAAGGAATCTCGTTAGCGACCTATTGGAAAAACGGTATTCCGGTCTACTTGACCGATAGTTCCATCTCCGCTACCGCTAATTATATTACAGTATCGAATGGTAATGTATATATCGCAGGAACCGTTATGCAAGGTGATCCGTTGCAGGCGTCAGATAGTCTGCATGCAGTCGTTTGGAAAAACGGGGTGGCCACAAATCTTACGCAAACGGGTTGGGGTGACAGGGTACTGGGGTTTGCAGTTAACGGATCAGATGTATATGTTTCAGTGATAAGCAATATTTTGGGAAGCCAGGATCACCAATACAGATACTATAAAAACGGAAACATAGTGAACTACACATCACCGGGAACAGGCGTCGGCACGCGAATATTCGTCCGGCCGCGATGAGATGTGTTTTTTTCCTGATTAAAGGAACTCAGTGCATCTATACTTTCTTTGTAGTCCCAGTATCAGAGGTAAACAATTTCCATTGCCCTTCGGAAACGACTTCGACTATGCCATCAGTCACTTTGATGGCGGTCTCATCATCGATCACGTATTGGGGGATTTTCCAGTCTGAAATTCTATACTCTGAAATAACTTTTCGGCCAAAAACAAGCACTTCGGGAGAAACTTTAAAACCCGCACCACCGTAACTTTTATTAAACGTATTGATATTACCCATATTGGAATAAACAGGCTCACCCGTTTCTGCTTCTCCGATATTTGTCAGATATACCGGCTTGCCCAGTTTAACTTTGGTAGTTTCGCATAATGTAAGCGCTGACTTTTGTGCGTCGTCATAAGCCAGGAGGTCGGCCATGCGGGGCTGGACAAAATTGATATGGATCGTCAGATTGATCAAATCCGGCTTAATCCGGATTTTACCTTCTCCGAACACCCTGATGGCGGGTGCATTCTTTTTAGCACCGTTGCAGGAAAACTGCAGGCATACCACGAAGGTGGCGAAGAGGATCCTGAACATGTTGATTATTTGCAGGTGTGATGCAAAACCAAATCTTCTTGCATAACCGTGGGATCGCTTTTAGGATATCTTAACAAATCGATCTTCAGGCAGCTGGTAGTGAATATATGACCTGTGCTTTACTTCACCAGTAAGATTAGAAATCATTAGATGACTATGTTTCATTTGGCACAAGGCCCATAAAATGTTCACTCCAATCTAAAATTGATTGGCTGCTGTTTATACGATTTAACGTTATGCCCGTTTTGGAAAGCAGGCTGCCATTTCCCGGAATTTTTAATAATCCTCATGGCCTCAGCATCTATCGAATATTCCACGGAACGGGAAATGACAGGTTCAATAACAAATCCCTCCTTATCAACAATAAACCGAACAACAGCCTGCCCCTGAATATTTCCGCTCATCGCCCGTTCGGGATATTTAAGATTCCCAAGCAGATATTTAGACCAGCCTTTTAAGCCCCCCGGAAATTCAGATTCCTTTTCATCCTTAAAGGAAGGAACAGAATCTTTTTTTACGGTGTCCAGATCAAATTTCTCCATGAGTGTATCATTCCTGTACAGAAAACGGATACGGTGATTCAGGCTGTCCCCACTAAGCTTGTAAGATTCTCCATTACGCTTTCCCTCGCTAAAATGTGCGACGGAATCAATAAATCCCTTTGCATTGTAATGATATGACACACCATTTATTTCGTTACCGTCCTTATCCCGGTACTGCTCGCTCTTGATTAAGGGACCGGTAAAATGATAAAAGTCCCATTGCCAGCAAGTATCATTCAGGGGATAGGTATGCAATAAAAAGTGGGCTGTTTCGATTTTGGTCGGTTTCCAGTTGGCGTCAAAAACATAGAACGATTCCTTCTCCTGCGATCTGGCTTTTAGCGTAAAACACACCAAAAAATAAAGAGGTAGTTTTTTCATTATCGTATATAAAAACTCGTTTGCTCAATTTTATTTCCGACAAGTTTCATTTTTCTCCAGCTGCTGTTGTCGTTGAGAGGCACCCATCTTTTCTCTTCGCTCCGGTAGTGCCAGTCCTTATCTTTTTGATAAAACAGCTTCATCGTTACCCCCTCAACAATTTTTAGAATCTCATTGTCATGGTAATTCAACTGGTCATAATCCGTATAAGCCAGCTGAGCCATTTCTGAATAGAGTTCATTTAATTCCAGCAGCTTGCTGTTAACGGTGTTATCCAGTTCTTCTACATTTAATCCAATTTCCAGGGCTTCCCGAATGGTTATCGGATAAGAATGGGACGGATAATTTGAATTCAGAATGTTACTGATCTTTTCTGCCGCTTTTTTATCCGACATATGGTAGGATAAAATATCCGTTGTCAGCTTAATCGATAAAGAGGTGGCCCGGTCCACAGATCCAATAACCAGTGGATGGATATGGGCGTAAATATCAGAATATGGGTTTGTGTCATTACTCTGTTTATTGGTATTCCAAAGATTAATCACCCGGCTCAGTTCATTCTGGCTTACACTCACCCTGTCATTAAACTTGTCAATTGGTGATAAGTCATGTGTGATCGAAGTGTCAATGGCCGACAAATATCCCAGTGGGCCCATACTTATTTTATCCGCTCCTAAGACCAGCATGGTTGCTGCCGAAGCACAATCCAACGGAACCAGGGCTATTATTTTTTTATAATATTTCCTTAATAGGTTAACGATTCGTAATGAAGCTTCCCCGGAACCACCATCGCTTTTAATAAAAAGATAAAGACTGTCATTCTTTTGTTTGCCTTTTAAAACTTCATAAAAAGCAACTATGTCGTCGCCAACTATTCTGCTGTTTGCTGAAATCCAATAGGAAATAAAATCACCTTTCAAATTTTGAGAAATAGATTTTACCACATCCTGTGTTTCCTTAAACAAAATCGGTGGGGTTTTAATGTCGATTTTCTTAGTGGTTGTTTTTTTCAACATGAATATTTTATTGATCAGCTAATATATTTCCTCTATAGGTTCAGGCTTGGGAGCCTTCAGGAATTTATAAAGATTCCAATTTATACTTTTTGCTTTTAGTATTGTTTTTATTACTGCAATAATGCCATAATAAGGGCTAAATTGTTCTGTAGTAAGTGATTTCACTTAGGAGCCGGTTGCATAGAATCTGAAATTACTGCAGGATATTTAAACCGGTTCTCAAATTAATTCCCAACAACTATTTTTAATTGAATTGCAGGAGTCTGTTTAGGGATAAATACCCAAAAAAGAATGATTAAATAAACTTCTCAATTGCTAATATTTTTAGTATTTTAGCAGCCTGCCTGCTCCTTTTTCAGGGGTCGGGATTATAAAATGCTCAGCGCCAAATCAGATATCATCAGCCGCCTGAAAAGAGAGATCCTTCCCCTGGAAGGGTTGAGGGCAACGCGGCCGGAATCGGCCAGGGGACTGGGTTTAGACTTTATGAGTGAGGCTTTCCCGCAGGGATCCTTCCCCCTGGGTGCCGTGCATGAGCTGATTAATGAGGGAGCGGAATCCGCCATAGCCTCCGTAGGTTTTATAGCCGGACTGTTGGGCGGACTGATGAAAAACGGAGGGGCTACAGTCTGGATTGGAAACGCCCCCACCCTCTTTCCACCGGCACTCAAAACTTTCGGTATCAATCCCGGCCAGGTGATTTTCATCGACCTGAAAAAAGAAAAGGACCAGCTCTGGGCCATGGAAGAAGCATTGAAATGTTCTGCTCTCTCCGCCGTCATCGGAGAAATACCGGAACTCAGCTTCACCCACTCCCGCCGGTTCCAGCTCGCGGTGGAACAATCAAAAACAACCGGTTTTATCTTAAGAAATAGTCCACGCGCTTTAACTCCCAACGCCTGCATCGCGCGTTGGAAAATAAAACCTTTGCCTTCGATCAATGAAGAGGGACTGCCCGGTCTCGGTCACCCGGCCTGGGAAGTCAGTCTCCTGAAAATACGCAACGGCCGCCCGCAGTCCTGGATCGTAGAATGGAAAAACGGGAAATTCCGGCAGGTCGCAGAAGCCGCACCGGCCATCATCCTCCACCCCACCCGAAAAACAGGATGAGATGCCGCGCTTCGTCACCATATGGTTCCGTCACCTGAAGACGGACTGGCAGTCCGTCCGCCAGCCCACCCTTCGCTCCCTTCCCTTCGTACTCGCCATACCCGATCACGGTCGCAAGATCATCACAGCTGCCAACCCCCTCGCCCAGCAACAGGGCATCGAACCGGGCATGGTCGTTGCCGACGCGAAGGCCATCTTTCCTTCGCTCAAAATCATCGACGACGATCCCTCTCTCCCTGAAAAATTATTAAAATCCATCGCCAAATACTGTATCCGCTATACCGATACCGTCGCCATCGACCTGCCCGACGGATTAATATTAGACGCGACCGGATGCGCACACCTCTGGGGAGGAGAGAAAAACTATATCGCTGAAATAAATTCCCGTTTAACCAATCGCGGTTACGATGTACGCGCCACCATGGCCGACACCATCGGCGCAGCCTGGGCCATCGCCCATTATGGCGGTTCATCACCCATCATAGAACCCGGAAAACAGATGGAAGCGCTATTGAATCTTCCACCCTCAGCACTCAGATTAGAACCCGAGGTCACCGACCGTCTCTATAAACTCGGTCTCCGTAAAATTAGCCAGTTCATCAACATGCCACGTGCTGCCCTGCGCCGGCGTTTTGGTCAGCATACGATTCTCAGATTGGATCAGGCCCTCGGCAACGCAGATGAACCCATCACACCCATCATCCCGCCCGAACCCTTTCGTGAGCGGCTGCCCTGCCTGGAACCCATCGTCACACTGACGGGAATCGAAATCGCACTCCAAAGAATGCTTAACGCCCAAAGCCTGACACTTAACGCTAAAGGCATGGGCTTACGGAAAGCTGTTTTTACATGCTATCGAATAGACAATAAAGTAGAGCAGGTAGAAATCGGAACCAGTCGCGCTACGGCCAACCCGAAACACCTCTTCAAACTCTTCGAAGAAAAAATACAAACCATCGAACCGGCCCTGGGTATCGAACTCTTCATACTCGACGCCACCAGGACAGAAAAAATAATCAACCGCCAGGAATCCATCTGGTCAACAACAGGCGGTCTCGAGGACCCCGCCATCGCGGAACTGGTGGATCGTCTTTCCAACCGCTTTGGATCATCACCCATCAAACGTTATCAGCCGGATGAACGGCATATGCCGGAGAATTCTTTTAAACCCGTAGTGAATCTGCTTGAATCAATGGTTGACGGTTCACGGTTGACGGTTGACGGATTTCAGTGGACGACTGACAGACTTAGGCCGATCAGCCTGCTTTCTCGTCCGGAACCGATAGATGTAACAGCGCCGATACCCGACTACCCGCCCATGAACTTCCGCTACCGGAACAAACTGCATAAAATAAAAAAAGCCGACGGGCCGGAACGGATCGAACCGGAATGGTGGATCAGCGAGGGGCGCCACCGTGACTACTACGCCGTGGAAGACGAAGAAGGCGGTCGCTACTGGATCTTCCGCGCGGGCCACTACGCGGCGGACCGTTCCCCGAACTGGTTCATCCACGGATATTTTGCTTAACACAATGGAATACACCGAACTCGAAATAACGTCCAACTTCAGCTTCCTCCGCGGCGCTTCCCACCCGGAAGAAATCGTCGAATACGCGGCCTCCCTGGGCTATTCCGAAATCGGCATCACGGATAGGAACAGTCTCGCGGGGATCGTACGCGCGCATGTCGCGGCAAAAGCCTCCGGCATGCGGATCCTGCCTGCCGCGCGACTGGACTTCACCGACGGTCCTCCGCTGCTCGCCTACCCGGCTAACCTGGAGGGCTATACGCAGTTGTCCGGTCTGCTCACCACCGGCAACCTGCGTGCAGAAAAAGGAAAATGTGAGCTCCATACGGCCGATGCCTTTGTCGCGCTGAAAGACCTGCGTCTCATCGCCATTCCGCCCACGGCCCTCAATGCGGAATTTGCATTCGACCCTTGCTTCGAAAAAAATCTTTCCATCTATCGGGAAGTCTTTGGTGAACGATTATACCTCGCCGCTACCCGCCGTTATCTGGGCGACGACGCCAAACAGCTCTTCCGTCTCGCGCAGATCTCGAAACGTTTGGCCATTCCGCTGGTCGCCACCAACGATGTGCATTACCATAACCCGGAACGCCGTCAGCTGCAGGATGTGCTCACCTGCATCCGTGAGAAATGCACCATTCAAAATGCCGGATACAAACTGCAACAGAACGCCGAGCGTCACCTGAAGTCAGTCGCCGAAATGAAAAGGCTCTTCCTCCACTATCCCGAAGCCATCCGCGCTACGCAGGAGATCGTGGAAGCCTGTCAGTTCTCTTTAAGCGAATTAAAATATGTATATCCCGAAGAACTCACCACCGAAGGCAGGACCCCGCAGGAAGAGATCGTCCATCTCGCCTGGAAGGGCGCGCGGGAACATTACGGAGAAATCATTCCGGAAACCATTTCAAAAAATATACGCTATGAACTCCGCTTCATCGAAGAGATGAACTACGCGGCCTATTTTCTCACGGTCTACGATATCGTGCGCTATGCCCGCTCGCAGGGCATCCTCTGCCAGGGCCGCGGATCGGCGGCCAACAGCACCATCTGTTACTGTCTCGGCATCACCAGCGTGGACCCCACGAAATTTGATCTCTTATTCGAACGCTTCATCTCCTCGGCGCGCAACGAACCGCCCGATATCGACGTGGACTTTGAACACGAGCGCCGCGAAGAAGTGATCCAGTACATCTACAATAAATACGGGCGCGAACGGGCCGCCATCGTAGCCACCGTAACACAGGAGCGGCAGCGTGGTTCCATCCTTGACGTGGGTAAGGCCATGGGTCTCTCGGTGGATACGATCAAACAGATCTCTTCTTCCATCCGGGAGTTCAGGCCCGAATTCCTGGAAGGCAAACTCGGGGCCGGACAGGCGTTGAATCCGCTGGATCCTTTATTACGAAAAACTTTAGAACTCACCGGACAGCTCATGGGATTTCCGCGGCAGCTCGGCATGCATACCGGCGGATTCGTGATCACCCAGGGGAAATTATC
>DHWT01000094.1:0-10425 GCA_002413325.1 Chitinophagaceae bacterium UBA5175
ATCAATGTAAGATTAGAAGAGTTGGCGGAAACCGGAAAGTAAACTACCACTGTTCCTTTTGCAGGATTCGGTCGCAGTACCATTCCATTCATTGCCACTGGTATTACCGGTAACGGAAGATTGATAACCTTACTATAGATGAAATTACGGGATGTATCAACTATTTTAAGACGGAAATAATTATTACTATCAGGATGCTGGGGATCTGTATAAGTATAGTTGCCAATTCCGGATTTTTGAACGCTGTCAATTGTTAAAAACTGTAAGCTATCTTTGCTGTATTCTATGTAATATTCAACAATGTTTTGTTCATTAACAGATTGCCATTCCAGTTGAACCCGTGCATTGACCAGTTTGCCGCTAAACTGAATTAACTTAAAGACTGAGTCAACCGTTGCAGGAATAAATTTGAAACCACCAATTGCACATGTTCCATCCGGGGTGGAAATGGATACGTTTCCGCTTGAACCCAAGCCCACAATTCCTGTAATACTGGTATCCGATTCTACAGTAAATGAAGATGCCGACATCCCACCAAAGCCTACTGCAGATGTACCGGTAAAATGAACTCCGCTAATTATGATTTTAGTTCCAGCAACTCCTGAATCAGGCAAAAAAGAATAAATTTTTGGGGCGAGGCTGTCGTTTTCCGTGTTTCTTAACAATGTAATTGTATTCGCAATATAATTAGTGACTGCCATATCAGGCTTTCCATCTCCGTCCAAATCTCCGATAACCACATTCTGGGGGCCCAATCCGGCACTATAATCTGTTTTTCCGGAAAAGGAAATAGTTCCGATTTGGCTTTCGTTTTTAAAAATGGAAACAGAACTTACCTGGTTATTTGCCGAAACAAGGTCTGGCTTTCCATCTCCGTTTAAATCACCAATGGCAACATCATTTGCATAGATGCCTGTCGCGTAATTTTTATTGGGTGCAAAAGAAATGGTCCGGTTACCCGATATATTTCTATATGTCGAAACGACAGCAGCCAGATCACTGGACGTTGCCAGGTCGGACATACCATCTCCATCCAGGTCTCCTATGCCAATGCTGGTAGGACTTCCCGGAGCCGGGAAAGCTGGCTTGGGAGAGAAACTGATGGAGTCAACGCTGGTGCTGATGTTTTGTAAAATTGAAATCGCAGAATCACTATAATCGGCTACGGCAAGGTCAGGTTTTCCGTCTCCATCAAAGTCCCCCGTTATCATGTTGTTTATGCTAATTGTTGTTTGGTAATTAATAGCAGCAGCAAAGGATATATTTCCATTTACGCTGGTATTTTTCAGTACGTTAACATCGGAAAGGCCAATGATCAGATCCGGTTTCCCATCTCCATTCAGGTCTCCAATACAAATGTCACTGGGTGGTGATGTGAAAGAATAAGTCAAAGCAGGTGCAAAAGTAAATACTCCCACACTACTTGTATTTTTGAATATGGAAACGGAATTACCGCTAAGATTTTCAATTACCAAATCCTGTTTCCCATCGCCATCCAAATCGGCCGCAACTACTTTATAGGGACTGAGCCCGGTAGCAAAATCAGATTTCGGAGCAAAGGAAATTGTTCCGGTGGTACTTAAATTCCTGAACACCGAAAATGAATTTCCATTAATATTTGCTACGATCAGGTCAGGTTTTCCATCTCCGTCCAGATCACTGAGAAATAGGCTGGAGGGATAATTCCCGCCAATAAGACTTCCTGCATTGGTAAAAGAATTTGCCGTAAACCCTGAGTCACCAGTGAAAGTGGTAATAAATGGCTGGGCAGCATATGCCGTCAGATTATCATCGGTATTGGTGACGCTGAGCGGTTTGTAGGTAGCTCCCGGAGGAACAGTTACGATAATGGAACCTGAAGTTGCTCCGGTAACATTCGCCTGTACAGCACCAAAATACACTTTGTTATGGGAAGCCGTGACGCTGAAATGATTACCAGAGATCGTTACTGTGCTTCCGGCGGGTCCTGACAAAGGATTGAAAGAAATAATGTTGATTGGCTTTAGATAAAATCCACCAACCGAGGCCGTGCCTAAGGAGGTATTTATGGATATGGGTACCGTACCTGTTGAATCGATGGAGACTATCGCAGTCAATTCGGATGCAGAAACAACTGTAAATGACGCTGCTTTTCCCCCAATGCTAACCGAAATCGTGTTGTTTAAATTGATTCCATAAATTGTAATTTGTGTACCCTGGCCTCCGGCCGTTGGCGTAAAATAAGTGATAGCCGGCTTGCTGGTAAACAAAAATCCGCCAAGCTGCCCGGTTCCATATTGGGTAGTTACTGCAACATTTCCACTCGCCCCTACCCCCACTTCAGCTTTCATGCTGTCTTCGGAGATGACAGTAAATGAACTTGCCGGTATTCCCCCGAAACTAACAGAAGTCGTTCCCAAGAAATAGTGTCCGGTTAAGGTTATGACGGATCCATCGCCGGCAGTATCGGGTGAAAAAGTATTGATAACAGGTGTTGAATTAAACACGAAACCCGGCGCGCTTGCTGTATCGGTACCATTTGTTATGGACAGATTGCCATTTGCACCCGGTCCCACGACTGCCTTTATAGTGTCATATGATACGACGGTAAAAGAACTGGCAGCAATACCACCAAAATTCACTCCCGATGTGCCCAAAAAATTAGTCCCCAGAATGGTAACTGTAGAACCGATACCAGTGGTGTCTGGTGAAAAAGAGGAAATGGTAGGAACGGTGCTGAAAGTGAAACCTGCAAGTGAAGAAGTTCCACCAGCTGTTGTTACACTTATATTCCCTGATGTTCCATTGCCAACCACTGCTTGAATGGTTGAGGGAGATTGTACAGAAAAAGTAGCTGCCAGACTGCCCCCAAAACGAATAGCAGTAGCTCCGGTAAGGTTCGTTCCTTGAATAATAATTGTAGCACCGGGACCACCCGAGTTTGGTGTAAAAGAGGTGATGGCGGGAGCAGGTATAAATGTAAATCCCCCCAGTGTTGCTGTAGCAGTACTTGTTAATACCGAAACCGCGCCTGTTGCACCGGCTCCCACATAGGCGATAATGCTTGTGGGCGAAACAACTTTAAATGAATCTGCCGGGATTCCGCCAAAACTGACCGAAGTGACTCCCGTAAAGCCCTTACCTGTTATGGTAACACTGGTATCTTTACCAGCTGTAGCGGGAGTGAAGGAAAAAATCGCCAGGGGAGATACCGTATTTCTCAGTATAGAAACAGTATTGGACGCACTATTGGCAGTTTCAAGGTCTGGCATTCCGTCCCCGTCCAGATCCGCCATTTCCACAAACCAGGGATCGGTTCCTACGTTGTAATTGACATTTGAAGCAAAAGAAAACTGCCCGGTAATACTCGTATTTCTGCAAACGGAAATAATATTGCTGTTCACCGGACCGCTGCTGTTTGCGGAAACGACATCAGGCTTTCCATCTCCGTCAACATCCCCGATAGCAATACAGAATGAAGGCGAAATACCCGAAATCCCGAAAATATTGGGTGAAAGTGAAATTACCCCTGCTGTACTCAAATTTCTCAGCATCGTAACGCCAGGTGTTGAATTGTTTGCAAAAACTAAATCAGGCTTACCGTCACCATCCATATCTGCAATGGAAACCATAAGCGTAATCCCGCCCGTGCCAAAGTCATTTTTTGGAGTAAATGAAATCATACCTGAAGAACCATTGTTTTGTAAAATCGAAATCGTGCTTGCGTTTCCATTGGCAATGACCAGATCGGGTTTTCCATCCCCGTCAAGGTCGGCGACAGCCACACCCTGGGGATTAGTGCCTGTATTGAAATCCTGTTTTGACGCAAAAGAAAGCGATCCGGATTGACTTGTATTTTTAAAAACGGAAACGGTTCCTGCATTACCATTCGTTACGATCAGTTCAGGTCGGCCATCTCCGTCCAGGTCCATAATGGCCACACTAGTAGGTCCATTGCCAGTTGCAAGATCATTTTTAGGCGCAAAAGAAATGGTTCCCGGGATGCTGCTGTTTTTGAAAATGGAAATACTATTCGAGCTGTTGTTGACTACAACAATATCCTGCTTGCCATCTCCATCCAAATCACCCGCCACAACGTAAAAAGGAAAACTTCCCGTAGTAAAATCCATTTTCGGAGAAAATAATATATTTCCGGTACTGCTGTTATTTTTAAACAAAGAAAGAGTCCCGGAAGACCCATTTACAGTCATCAGGTCCGGTTTCCCGTCTCCATCCAGATCAGCTGAAAAAATACCTGCGGGAAGAGTACCCGCACCAAGGTCAATTTTGGAAGCCATTGAACTTGGGTCCAGTACAGATCCTCCACCTGTAAACGTAACAATAAATGGAAAACGAGAATATGCTGTAAGGTTATTTGTGGTAACAGAAATAGGCTGGAAGCTTGCTCCAGGTGGCACAATGACGGTTAAGGATGTTGAAGTTGAAGCAGAAACTGTTGCTTTAACAGCTCCGAAATAAACGATATTTCCGCTTGCCGTACTGTTGAAATTAGTACCGTTAATAGTTAAAACAGTTCCAATCCCGCCAGATTGAGGAGAAAAATTACTGATCGTAGGTTGGGCTGAAAGATTTGAAAAGTGCAGCCAAGTAATACTAAGGAAGATCAGATATTTTAACCGGCCTGGTTTTATCAAGTATCCTGGGCCCATAGACTGCATCTCGGTTAAGGGGTTTAGAACAAATTCGACTTATATATGGTAATGTAAAAAAGACAATGCGGAAAAATGGTGATTTAGATTGAATTATTTAATTCAATTTTTAAATCCAACAACTTATTTTCTATCAAATAAAATTTTAAGAAAAATTCAAATAAATAAATCACTGTCCCGACCCGCTATGAATTGAAAAGTTTTTTCATCCGGATATTATTTTGACTGTTAAAATATAGAAATAATCCAAATAATCATAGTGAATGCCCTGCTGTCAGGTTGGGAAGTCCGGGCATCTAAGTAAATACCCTTAGTGCCCCGGGAAGTATCCGGGAGATTAATCCAATTTATTGCCGGGCGAAATTATCTACATAACTTTTCAGACAAACTCCTGGTTATGTTCAGAAATTTTATCAAAATAGCATGGCGCAACATACTGAAGAACCGGACTTTCAGTATCATTAATATAACCGGACTGTCTCTTTCCGTAGCGTTTTGCCTGTTGCTGTTTTTTTATATCCGCAATGAGCAGTCATATGATACGTTTCCGGATAAAAAAGACAGACTATTCCGGTTTGAAAGCACCAATATATGGGGTGGTTCGGATATCAAACCGACCAACCATCTTTTCAGTTTCTTTACAGAAAAAAATGATTTAAATAATATCCTGGCAACATCCCTGATTATCGGCCGCGACATACAACGGAATTTCCCTGAAGTAAAAAGCATTACCCGGTTTCAGGACCAGGGTACCGAAATGGTGAGAATTAATAAAACGGTTTATAAACTCAGCCATGTCTTGTATGCCGAGGATAATTTCTTCAAAAACTTTTCCTTCCCGATTTTAAAAGGAAATCCGGATGCGCTGAAAGCTTCCGTCAAAAATGTAGTCATTTCGGAAAACACATCTAAGAAATACTTTGGAAATGCAGACCCGATCGGCAAAACCATTGAACTGATCGGAGACAGCACCTATCTTTTTACCGTTGCGGCAGTAGCTGCCAATGCCCCTGATAATTCGAGCATCCGGTTTGATGCAATTTTGCCTTTGCAGGCTGACCCCGGATACGAAGAAAATATCAAGGGGGGTTTTAATCAGAGCTCCCATTTGCTTATTCTTGAGTTGAAGGAAGGCGTTTCTGCCACTGTGTTTTCAGAGAAATTAAATAGGTGGGCAAATAAGTATTTTACAGAACCCTACGCAGCTACATATGGTAAATATGTTAAAGATTTTGATTTTACAAAGTACAAATGGTATCTCCGTCCTTTTGCCGATTGCCACTACAATGTATCCAATCCCTGGGGTCATTATACCAATGCAAAAAATATGTACCAGCTGGCCTGCCTTGTAATCATTATCCTCCTGATCGCCTCTCTAAATTACGTACTACTCGTGATATCCAATGCCGCCGCCCGTACCCAGGAGGTAGGAGTCCGCAAAGTAATGGGAGCAAACAGAAAGTCCGTTATCCTGCAGTTTTGGGTGGAAACCCAGATCATCGTTTTGATATCGGTTCTGATCGGTATGGTACTATCAATATTACTCCTTCCATTATTTAATTCCATAACCGGATCCGATTTAAAATTGAATAATTTAAGATGGAAGGACTTCGTACCCGCCATGTTGATACTTTGCTTATTTCTGGGAATGCTTGCCGGATATTATCCGGCACTGATTATTTCTAAGATGAAACCGGTATCCATCCTGAAAAGTTCCAGGACTTTCAAAATCAACCCGTATTTCTCCAGATTACTGGTGGTCCTGCAATACAGCGCATCCGTGGTCCTGATGATTTCGGCATTTATTATCAACCGGCAGATGCACTATATCCGTGAGAAAGACCTGGGTTTTGACAAAGAACAGGTTCTGATGGTTTATAACCCCACCTGGAATCGCGATTTTACAAAAAATATGAAAGAACGTCTGGGTGATTTCGCAGCATCACAACCTTATATAACACAATATTCCGGAATGAATGGTGGTTTGGACGGATCCTATAATACCAATGGCTTTATACTCAACGGGGAACAGAAATGGAGAAAACAATTATCCGTTGACTATGGTTATTTTGAAATGCTGGGGATCAAATTCATAAAGGGCCGGCCTTTTTCCAGGGATTTCCCTTCCGATACCTTCAAAACAAAACGGCCGGCAGTCATCAATGAATCCTTATACAACATGCTGGGCGATCAGGTAAAGCTGGGAGCATATTGCAAACCACTGAATGCAACCATCATTGGCGTCGTGCAGGATTATCATTTTGAAACCCTATCAAAGAAAATTGAGCCGGAAGAACATGTACTCGGAAATAATTCCGAAATGGTTTTTATGTTCAAAATAAAACCAGGACATATGCAAGACGCCATTTCCGGAATCGGTAAGGAGTGGAAAAATTTAACCGATTATCCATTTGAATACAGTTTCCTGGATGAAACCATTTCGAAAATGTATGAATCAGATAGGCGCTGGGAAAAATCGATCCGGATTTCCTGCTTTTTCGCCATCTTCATCGCCTGTATGGGATTGTTTGGCTTGTCAGCGATCAACGCAATCAACCGAACCAGAGAAATCGGTATCCGAAAAGTTTTAGGCGCAAGTGTTAAGAACATTGCTATGTCGTTATCCTCCGGTTTCATTGTTATCGTCATCATTGCCATACTCATCGCTACCCCGGTCTCTTATTGGGTGATGAATAAATGGCTTCAGGATTTCGCTTACCGGATCCACCTGAGCTGGTGGATGTTTGCCATGGCCGGCCTGATGGCTTTTATTGCAGCCCTGACTGCAACGAGCTTCCAGACTATTAAGGCAGCGGTCACCAACCCCATTGCAAGTTTGCGATCTGAGTAGAAATTCCTCAAAATACGGAAGCGTAGATTTAAAAGAAATTTTTAACAGCTTCTTAGAACCGATATTTTTAAATTGTTTAATAAATGATCTCAAAAAGATATTTTTCGGTACCAGTATGTTTTTTTGTTTTGTAAACAAAAAACTGCATACTTAGATTCGGTAAAAAAAATTAACAAAGGTGAAGGGTTAGATTCTATAGTCGCTGGCAATGATGCCGATAGGAAATTAAAAGATGCATAAAGAAAAGTTTTAGATCAATTAACGATAAAACCGATTTCCGATATAAATGGCCCAATCACTGCTGACAATGCGCATCAGGTACAAAGGCGGTGGATTAAGTATAGAGATACAAGTACTTTACTCTTTGCCTAAATTGAGCCAACAATACCCCAAAACAAATGGAGTGACTGGTTAACAGAAATTAGAACGAAAGAATTATTAGAGATTCTCCGATTTAAAAACTAAAAATAGAAAGCGGCCCCTAATAAGAATAATAAAATAAAAAACCATCGTAATTATTTGTATTACAATGGTTTAACTTTTAAAAAAGTGCCCAGAACAGGAATCGAACCTGCACATTGTTGCCAATACCAGATTTTGAGTCTGACGCGTCTACCAATTCCGCCATCTGGGCAGGAGGGAAAGAATATCGGGACGCAAATGTAAGGATTTGGCCCTATTTATTTCCATCTGCCAACCGCAATCATCCATTGGCGGATAATAAATTTTCACTTAAGAGCCGGCTGATGATATCTGCCTTGCTGTATACCATCATATGCTGCCCGCCGGCGACGGGTATCGCCTGCATGCAGGGCCTGTAAGGCAGTATTTTATCGGCCGTACCATGAATATGGAGAAATGATGCAGGCTTCCAGGAATTATCCCAGGAAAACAACTGCTCCATGGCCCAGCGAAAGAATTTCGGATCGGTGTCCCTTAAAATATTCCTGAGCAGTCTCATTTCTTCCGGCCTGATCGCCCCGAATAAACGGAACAGGAAATGATTCGGTTTCAGCAGGAACCCCGCGGGAAACAATTTATACAACCTGGTATTCCCCATAAAAATATAAAATTTCG
Organism: Chitinophagaceae bacterium UBA5175; assembly: GCA_002413325.1. Classification (GTDB taxonomy): domain Bacteria; phylum Bacteroidota; class Bacteroidia; order Chitinophagales; family Chitinophagaceae; genus Puia. Next base: position 8,578 of record DHWT01000094.1, read on the forward strand.
ATACCTCTTTTTTAAAGCAAAAACTGGATATGATCACGGTTTGAAGGGGTTTCAGAAATTTCGAAAGCTGAAGGGCAATGATCCCTCCGAAAGAAACCCCGATAAAGGAAAAGGGTTGCGTCAGGTCAATCTGTTCACTGAGTTTGCGGCAATAATCATCCAACGATTCACCCCGGGTTACCGGCACCCATTCTATGTAATGAATCCTGAAAGATTCCGGAAGTACCAGTTTCTGAAAAATTCTTTTGTCTGCACCCAGGCCGCTGATAAAATACAGGTTCATATGTGAAAGGGTTACCATGCACGAATATCAAAAATATCCCCTTACACCCTATTCCTGAAACTTAATTAACTTAGACAGATCAAGCAATTATTCCCATGCCTTTACCACCGGATATCATTGAAAAACTGCTGCTTTCCATACTGGTCGGAGGCGCCATCGGCGCGGAAAGGGAGTACCGCAGTAAGTCGGCCGGATTCAGAACCCTTACCCTGATCTGTATGGGTTCGGCCCTTTTTACCATTTTTTCAGAATATATCGGTGCCGGGGGCAACCCGGACCGGATCGCTTCCAATATTGCAACAGGCATCGGGTTTGTCGGCGCGGGCGTGATTTTCAAAGGGGATTTCGGCGTGAACGGAATTACGACAGCCGCCATGATCTGGGTGACAGCGGCCCTGGGTATGGGCATTGGCGGGGGTTATGAATGGGTGGCAGTCATCGCCTGTGGCATGATCCTGATGATGCTCTTATTGTTTGGTTTTGTGGAAAATTATATTGACCGCCTGAATCAAATGAGAAACTACCGGATCGTAAGTGATTTCAGGGAAGAGACCATGCACCGCTTTGAACAACGCTTTAAAGAACATCACCTGAAATTTAAAAGGGGCCGGGAAATCAAATCCGGCGATACCCTGACGGGTGAATGGTTCGTCCGGGGATCCCAAAAAAATCACCTGGCATGTATCCACCGGATGCTGCATGACGCCGAAGTGCAACGTTTTGAATATTAAAAAGCCGGCGTGCGACCGCCGTCAACCGTTATATTCGCCCCGTTCACATAGGAGGCAGCCGGGGAAGCGAGAAAGGCAACCAGGCTGGCAATCTCTTCCGGTTTTCCAAAACGTTTCATGGGAATTGTTTCTTTCAATTGTGCTTCCACTTCCAGGTAATCCTTTTTAACCGAAGCAGCCGTATGTTTCATCAGGTCAGTCAGTCGCTGTGTTTCGGTTAATCCGGGAAGAATATTATTGACGGTTATATGGTAGCGGCCGATCTCATTGGCCAGGGTCTTGGCCCAGGAAGCCACCGCCAGCCGGATCGTATTGGACACTCCAAGATTGGCCAGGGGTGTTTTAACGGAAGTTGAAATGATATTGATGATCCTTCCATAACCGGCTTCCCGCATGCCGGGAACCACGGCTCCGGCCAGAATATGATTGCAGACCAGGTGCTGGCGAAAAGCCGATTCAAAGTCCTGCGTGGATGCTTCCAGGATGGGACCGGCTTTCGGCCCGCCGGTATTATTGACGAGGATCTCCACGCGCTGCCCTCCCACAATTTTTTTTATGTTTTGTTCCACTGTTGACGGATCTGAAAAATCGGCTGTCATCCATTGATGATGCTGGCTTCCCTGTTTCGCCAACTGGCTTACCGCTTCCCGGAGTGCCTCCGGGTTCCGGGCCATGAGTATGCAATTCGCTCCGTTCACTGCCAGTTCCTTCGCTGCCGCCAGTCCGATGCCCTGGGAACTTCCGCAGACCACGGCGTATTTTCCGGAAAGGGATATGTTCATGTGTAGTTTTTTATCTTCATGAAATTCATGTTGACGGTTGACGGTTGACGGT
>DHWT01000094.1:10716-12072 GCA_002413325.1 Chitinophagaceae bacterium UBA5175
GTTGACGGTTGACGGTTGACGGTTAACGGAGGGGTACTTAACTTTTTTTACGGAATTTATTTTTTAATGCACTCAGCGCATCTTCCATGGAATGGGTTGGTGCCTGTTTTTTTTCTGGAGAAGCGTCAGGCGTTACGCGTTGCGCGTTAGGCGTTAAGCGTTCAGCGTTAGGCGTTACACGTTGCGCTTTGGGCTTTGCAACCGTCTTTTCCTGCGCCTGTTTGATGGATAAGGCGATCCGCTTCCGGAGCACATCCACTTCCGTCACTTTCACCTGCACTTTATCATTGAGCTTTAAAACTTCGGCGGGATCCGTAATATACCGGTTCGCGATTTCACTCACATGCACCAGCCCGTCCTGCTTCACGCCGATATCCACGAAGGCTCCGAAACGCGTGATGTTCGTTACAACGCCCGGTATAATCATGCCTGCTTTCACATCTTCGATCTTATAAATATTTGCAAATTCAAAAACTTCCAGTTCGGTTCTCGGATCCAGGCCCGGCTTTCTTAATTCATTCAGTATGTCCCGGATAGTCAGTTCACCGGCGGTTTCCGAAACATATTTACGGGCATCCACTTTTTTGATGATATCTTCCTTACCGACCAGGGATTTCACATCCACGCCCAGATCAGAGGCGATTTTCTCCACCACCCCGTAGGCTTCCGGATGCACGGCACTTTCGTCCAACGGGTTTTCTCCATTACGGATCCTTAAAAATCCGGCGCATTGTTCAAATGCTTTTTCGCCGAGCCGGGGTACTTTCAGCAGTTGTTTCCGGTTCGTGAATTTCCCCGTCTCGTTACGGTATTTAATGATATTTTCAGCCAGGCTGTCCCCGATCCCGCTCACATAGCTCAACAGTTGTTTACCGGCCGTATTCAGGTTTACACCCACCGCATTCACGCAACTGACCACGGTCTGATCCAGTCGTTCTTTTAACCGGTATTGATTTACATCGTGCTGATACTGTCCCACCCCGATGCTCTTGGGATCTATCTTCACCAGCTCGGCGAGGGGATCCATCAAACGCCTGCCAATACTCACGGAACCCCTGACCGTAATATCCTGGTCCGGAAATTCTTCCCTGGCTGCTTCAGATGCGGAATAAACAGACGCGCCGTCTTCATTCACCAGGAATACGGGCAGTGCCAGGTTTAATTTTTTTATGAACTGTTCTGTTTCCCTTCCGGCGGTTCCATCGCCGATGGCGAAGGCTTCAATGCGATATTCTGCCACCATCGACCGGATCGTATGTTCCGCTTCTGCTGCCCTGCCCGGTTCATGAACAAACATGAGTCCTGTTTTTTGCAGGCTGCCCTGTTCATCCAGGCAAACCAGTTTGCAACCGGTGC
>DHWT01000014.1 GCA_002413325.1 Chitinophagaceae bacterium UBA5175
TTCAATAGTGCCCAGGATTTTATCCCGGTAATCATTGCGGTAGGCATCGTATACTTTGCGCTGTTCCTCTTCCATTTCGCAAAACAGGATCGTTTCCGTTTTATCGGGCAGGTCGCGCGCAACCTGTTCCTTGGTCCGGCGGAGAATAAAAGGATATAATAATTTTCTCAGGTGGTCTTTACGGTCGGGTTCCCCGAATTTATCAATGGGGATCGCAAATTCCTGCCTGAAAAATTCAATACTGCCCAGCATGCCGGGATTCAGAAAATTCATCTGCGCAAAAATGTCGAAGGTATTGTTCTGAAGCGGGGTACCACTCATGCACAACCGGTGTTTCGCCCGGAGCAGACAGGCCGCTTTGGTTACCTTGCTTGCAGGATTTTTAATGGCCTGCGATTCATCCAGTACCACATAATCCAGGGGCATATCCATGAGCAGTTTAATATCGCTTCGCAGGGTACCGTAGGTGGTGATAATGATTTCAAAATCATTCAGCGCCTCTTTGATCCGCAGGCGCTCGCCGCCATGGTGGATCCGGTAAGTGAGTTCAGGGGCAAATTTTTTAATTTCATTTTCCCAGTTAAAGATCAGGGTCGTCGGACAAACCACCAGTGCACGCAGGTGCCCGTAATGCACTTTATAATGATGAAGGAAAGAAAGTGCCTGGATGGTTTTACCCAAACCCATATCGTCGGCGAGGATACCACCCCAGTTTACTTCGTGCAGGTAGTTGAGCCAGTGAAATCCATGCACCTGGTATGGCCTGAGAATATGGGCCAGGTGTGCAGGCGGATCGATCTCTTTTATTTTTTTAAATTCCCTGAGTTGTTCATATTTTTTTTCCAGGTGAATGATCAGTTCTTCCTCATTCCTGTTTTCATATAACTCATCAATCACACTCAGGTGATACCGCGATAAGCGGAGTTCATTGCTTTTCCCTTCGCCCACGCGGAAAAGCAGGGCATATCTTTTTACCCATTCATCAGGCAGCACACCCAGGGTGCCGTCGTTGAGGGGAACAAACTGTTGTTTGTTGGCCAGGGCTTTTTTAACATCTGCGATGGTAACTTTCTGGTCACCAAAAATAATATCCACCCGTGCATCGAACCAGTCAGTGCTGCTGCTGATATGGATTTTTGTTTGCGGACGGGAAGTATTGAACCGGAAATTCTTCAGTGCATCAAATCCCTGCACGGTCACTTTCATATCCTGCATGGCATCCATGAAAAGGAAAAACCAGTTGTTCTTCAAAACATCACTGCCGCGTAAAGCCAGTCCCGAAGAGCCCTGGGGCTGAATGAACTGCGAATGCAGGGACTGCAGCTGGTTGATGAATGCCGTTTCCTTTTCCTTATTACGCTGGATGAGCAGCACTTTATCGCCATCCGGCACCACGAGCTGGTCTTTTCCAATGGAAGTGGTTTCAAATCCCTTGTATGAAAAGACGGGCTGGAATAACAGGTAATCGCCTTTTTCCTGAAGTAGTATTTTTCTTTCCGGGTCCCCGCTTTTTATTTCCCGGATCAGTTCATTTTCGAATTCCACATGGTATTCCTTTTGCAGGGGTATAACAAAACTGCGCAGCTGTGCCGGCCAGTCGGCTTTGGAAATGGTCATCCGGCCGTCATTGAATTTGGAAATGATGGCGATATCCTCCGGCCTGTTCCAGAGATACAGACAGTTATTAAAGAATAAAATGACCTGGCTGTTACATTTATTCTGCGTCAGATCGATCGATTGCCCGGTGATCCGTGTATATACCTTTATTTCGATATTGTTTTTGACGACAGAAACCCGGAACGAGGGGCTCACCGGATCGGGCGACAGATTCACCGATTGCAGGTTGGCTGTTTTGAATGGTTTATGTCCGTTCAAAAAAAAGATGAAAGGATTTTCATGCAGCTCACTAAACAGTTTTCTGTACCGGGGGTGTAGATATTCAATGATCAGGGCCTTGGTATCGTCGGGAAGTTCTTCTCCTTCCGTATGAACAATATGTTCCCACATGCCGCTGAATGGGGAATTGCGGTTCAGGTATTTATTTACTTCTGGTTCCTGGGTTTTGCGCAGGGAAAAAACAAGCTGCCGGTCGGGTTCATTAAATTTTTCGGTGTTTACGAATTTGGCCAGCTCCAGTTTTTCAACCTTTCCCACAAAAGCAGTTTGCTGTTCGTTGCTTTCACCGCTGATGGCATCCAGTAAAAATCCGGGATACGCTTCATGGTTGAAATTAAATACCACGCCGAGCCTTTGTATGTTACCTGGTTTTTGTTCAGGTTCCATCACTTCCTCCGTCAATTCTTTTTCCAATTCAGTTTTGGGCCGGGCCAATGCCGCCGGATTCACGCGTTTGATGGACATATCGAGCACTCGGAGAAAGGGCTTGCCCTCTTTATAGGAGAATTCAAATTTCCCTTTCAGGTCGTCGGACAGGGAATAACCGTAGGCCTCCAGCAGTTTATTTTTTTCCTTATCCCAGTTACGGATGCTGTCGAAATAATAAGATCCATGTGCCTGCAATAACTGAAGAAATAAAATCACTTTAGGTAAACAAAGCGGATGATCCGTATCCGGGTAAGTAGAGCTGGTGTCAAAATTCCTTTCTTCATTTTTCCTTATCAGAACGGGGTATTTTACACCATCCAGTTCCACGCAGGCTTTTACTGTTTCATCAGCAGCCATTTCGATCGTTGCGTTATCGGATTGCAGAAATTTCCCCGCTTCTTCATATACTTCGCGGGAGCATAGCAGGCGGATGGTTTTCAGGTCAATTGACTTCATTTTGATCACCGTATGCGACTGGTCGTAACGGATCTCCTCTGCTTTCAGCATATTCCGGTCGAGCAGTTCCTGCAACTGGATCAGCGCGGCTGCTTCATGCCGGCAGATATCTCCCAGGTTATACGGGCAACTGCATCGCACTGAGAGTGCTTTTGCATCGCGGAATTTCTGAACAAAAACTTTATAATAGGTAGTATAACTGTCGTCCTTAATACGGAAGGTTACCGTTTCGAACAGTTCATCGTATTCAATGAGTTCAACATTTCCTATCGCATGGATTTTCTTTCCCCGTCGGATTACTTCATCGGTTCCGTTTGTATATACGTATTTAATAAGGTGCGGTAAGGCCATTCAGCTTTTCTGTTTACGGTCAGCCTGATACCGGTTGAGTTTCGGTTCGGAAAAGGCTAATCTGCAAAAGTAAAGGAAAAATTTTATGACATGAAAGTTTTGAAAGGGTTATCCGAGGTTCGATGGCCGGCCCTGAAAAAGAAAGCCGGATTTCCCCCCCTTTTTAACAACTCCTTTCCTGTAAACCAGGAAAAAACCGGCGGCCAACAGAGCGCCAAGGCCCGGCAAAAGCCATTTTTCCTGCAGGGCACCCCGGTTTGAATGCGGGATGGCCCTGATACCCGGGTACTCCCGGGCACCAATATCCGATGATTTGCCAATGGGGCGGCGAACCCCGTCAATATCGGAATGGATAAATGAAAAAGTGATGGCCTGATCTATGGCCGGGCTTCCGGGATTTAATTTGCATTCGATGGTATCCAGCAGGATTCCGGCGGCAATCGGGTTGCGGGTATAGAGATTATTGCTGGTATCCTTGAGTGGATCGCGGGTATTTTGTTTTATGATGGGATCTGAGCCGGTGGCTATGGTATTAAAACAGAGATTATTCCGCACTTCCAGCCGGTATCCGTTTGCCGAACAAAAATTGCCGGCTATGACCAGCTGGGACACATAATTTTTTGTTCGTTTATTTCCGATCGTATTGTTGAGTACATGCATGTTTCCCCCCCGGATAAAGGGTATATGGTTGCCGGTTGTTGTATCAGCGGCCTCGATCCTCGTATCAATGGTTCCGTAATTGTCTGTGTTCAGGTCAATGCAATTATACAAATAACTATCTGCCCGTCCATTGAGTCCCAGGTTCCAGGAGCGCCAGATATAACCCCATCCATCCTTCCGGTAAACATTGCAAACCGTTCCGTTCCCGGAAGTCTGGAAAATCCCCGCGTCGTGTTTTCCATTCGGGCAGGGTCCGGTAACCCGCCAGTGGCTGGCCAACATGTGGTAGATGGAATGCCCGAGTACCTGGCAAACATCACTGCTGGTGGAATCCACAAGGATATGCAGGAAGGCGATGCTGTCCACCACGTTTTGGAAAAGCGCATTTGCTGCCCAGCTGCCCACGAAAAGCGCACCGGAGTGTACCAGTTTCTGATGATAGAAGCCTGTTTTGTATAAGGCAAAGGTGGAACGGTCCCCGGTATAAGTTGTAAAAAAGTGGCTGGCATTAAATGCTATTCCGTCCAGGTTCCGGTACTCACACCAGGCGATCGAAAGGGCGCGGCAGGGAGCCTCAAGCAAAAACGCATCCCCCCTGAAATTCCGGAAACGGAATCCATATACGCCCCCTTTCCACCCGGATCCTGTGATCGAAACCATCTGAAGGTTTCCCAGGGTAACGGTATTTCCAAAATCAACGATGCCCTGATAATTGATGATGGTGATTCCGGCCAGGTTCGAAAAGGCACCGCCTTTTTCATAATGCCCCGCACGAATGGCCAGCGTATCGCCCGGGTTCAAACCATTCATATCAGACTGTATTACGGAGCCGTTTCCCGAACCGGTTATTACGGTATGCGGATATACCTGCAGGGAAAAAATAAAAAGGGAAAACGTAAAAACTATTTTCATATACGCCCGGTATATATTGTAAAGTAACTGTAATTTCATATCATTTTGGAATGGCGTTTGCCGCTTTAACCAGGTACCCGGTACTTCGTAAACCGATCTTCATGACACGAAGCTTTTTACTATTCCTGATTTCTTTCCAGGCCCTTTTCCCATCAGCCATTTCCCAAAAGCTTCGCAAAGCAGATAAGGAAATTATTACTGAACTTCAATCGGATATCGGTTATTTATCAAATAATAAACTGGAGGGCAGGAGATCGGGTACTGCCGGAGAAACGCTGGCATCAGATTATATTATTGCCGGGTTTGCAAAATCGGAGCTGAAACCCAGGGGTGACAGCGGGACCTGGCTTCAGCGATTTGAAATTTATGATGGAAAGGACGTTCAGGGTACCCGGTTCACGATCAACAATACGTCGCTTATTCTGAACACTGATTATTTCCCTTTGGCATTCAGTGCAACCGGAAAAACAGCGGGCTCGCCCGCCATTGCCCTGCAGGAAAGCGGATCTCCCTGGTTTTACGATCTGAAGGAAATCATGGAAACGGTGCAAAACAATCCCCATATAGACCTGGTAAAAATACTGCGCGAAAAAACCAGGCTGTTTGCGGAAAAGGGAGCCAGTGCCGTAATTTTTTACAATAGCTCAATAAGGGAAGACGGTATTGCATTTGATCCGGCCGAAGGGATCAAATCCGAAAAAATCCCCGCCCTCTATGTAACAAAAACCGGCAGGAAAAAATACTTGAAAGATATTTCCCAGTCACTCGATGTGGAAATAGAAGTGGTCATGGAAGAAAAAAGAAGATGGGGACATAATGTGGTTGGCTTCCTGGATAATGGGGCACCTTATACGGTCGTCATTGGTGCGCACTATGATCACCTCGGATATGGGGAGGATGGCAATTCCTTATACCGGGGTCCGGGAAAAATGATACATCCCGGCGCCGATGATAATGCGAGCGGAACCGCCGGTTTGCTGGAACTGGCCAGGCTGCTGAAAAAAACAAAGGGCCTGAGAACAAATTATTTGTTCGTTGCATTTTCCGGGGAGGAGTCCGGCCTGATCGGGTCAAAATATTTTACCGAACATACACCGGTTCCCCTGTCGAAAGTCAGCTATATGCTGAACATGGATATGATCGGCCGGCTGAACGACAGTACACATGTACTCACTATCGGAGGTTATGGCACCTCACCCCAATGGGCCGGCCTGATTAGCAGTACCCTGAATAAGAAAGTCTTTACCCTGAATGTGGATTCGAGCGGTACCGGACCCAGCGATCACACTTCTTTCTACATTAAAAATATTCCCGTTTTATTTTTCTTTACCGGCATACATCCGGACTATCACAAACCGACAGACCAGGCAGATAAAATAAATTATATCGGCGAGTTACAGGTAATCCGTATGATTTACGCGATCACGCAAAAGATGGATGGAATGAACAAACCGGCCTTTGCCAAAACCCGGGATAAACAATTTGGCGTGGCTCCGGCATTTAATGTGACACTTGGGATCATGCCGGATTACAGTTATTCCGGAAGCGGCCTACGCATCGATGCGGTGAGTGAGGGCCGGCCGGCAGAAAAAGCCGGTTTAAAAACTGGCGATGTAATTGTCAAACTGGGGGACTATTCTGTAATCTCTTTACAAAGCTATATGGAGGCATTATCGAAATTCAACCGGGGCGACCAGACGACGGTGGAATTTTTACGGGATCAGGTAGAAATGAAAGCGGCGGTTCAATTCAAATAAAACTATGAAGTCGCTCAGGCTGGACATGGATCATTTGGAGGGTGACTTTTTTGACGGCTCCCGGCTTTTAGGTATTGTGGCGCCATTAAAAGGGTACCGTTTCTGCTGGCAGCTGAATCGCCAGATGCGGCTGGATTTCAGGATTACGAACCAGATCGAAATACCCATGATCCGGAAAAAACGGCAGTATTATTTTACGGTATATGAGTGCCCGGAACCGAACAGGACCCTGGTTCATTACCTGTATAACAACCAGTTTGACGGGGAATATTTATTACCGGAATTCAGGCACTTGGATTTTTTCTGGCTGCTGAAAGGAGATCCGGTATCCGATGATTTTATGGCGGACCTGATGGATTCCGTCAAATCCATCGCGGGCGTGCAGCTTGTAACGGAATTAACCCATACAAAGATCAAACACCGGGAACACCTGATATTCTGATCAGCTGTTCATGCTTGCCAGGAATTCCTCATTGCTTTTTGTTCCGCGCATGCGTTTCAGCAATTCATTCATGGCTTCTTCCGTATTCATATCATTGAGGTAAACGCGCAGCAGGTTCATTCGCTGCAGGATCTCTCTTTCCAGCAGGAGATCGTCGCGGCGTGTGGAAGAGGCAACCAGGTCGATGGCCGGGAAGATCCGGCGGTTGGCCAGTCTTCTGTCCAGCTGCAATTCCATATTACCCGTTCCCTTGAATTCTTCAAAGATTACTTCATCCATCTTGGATCCGGTATCGATCAGGGCGGTAGCGAGAATCGTGAGCGAACCCCCATTTTCTATTTTACGGGCAGCACCAAAAAACTGTTTCGGTTTTTGCATGGCATTGGCTTCCACACCGCCACTCAGTACCTTACCGGATGCAGGAGCAACCGTATTATGGGCGCGGGCGAGGCGGGTGATGGAATCCAGCAGTATCACCACATCATGGCCGCACTCTACCAGGCGTTTGGCTTTTTGTAAAGCAACGGTGGAAACCTTAACGTGTTTCTCTGCGGGCTCATCAAATGTGGAAGCGATCACTTCAGCGCGAACGGAACGTTCCATGTCGGTGACTTCTTCCGGGCG
>DHWT01000312.1 GCA_002413325.1 Chitinophagaceae bacterium UBA5175
ATTGCCCTGATCATTACAGCCCTGCCCGGCGCCTGGTCAGGCGGATTTTATTCATTCAATACAGCCGGTATGAAAAAGGGAAGACGGTCAGCGGCTTACACCTGTTTTGCGTTACCGGGTAAGTCCTCTCCAATCCAATTCTTTGCATATGCCTCATTCCAACTGTGTTTCCATCTCCGATGACTCCATAACCACATCTCAGGATTCGCACGTATCACTTTTTCCATGAAACGGGCATATCGCAAAGTCAGTTCTCCTTCCTCTAATGCACCGGGATCTTCACACGCCACTTCTAAAAAGGCATGATAGTAGCCACGCTTGGGTTTTACAATATAGGTAAACAGCACCGGTAAATTACCTGCTCTTGCTCCCTTTTCGGGACCTGACACGAACCCGGTAGGCCGGCCAAAAAAATTCATCCAGTAAGCATTATTGAGGTTGCCCGGACTCTGGTCAGCAACAAGGCCCAGGAGATATTGGGTGTTCTTAAAAGTCTCCATGGATTGCTTCATATTGCCAGCAGCAATAAATTTATTTCCGTGCCGGACGCGCAACTGATACATTATTTTTTCCAACACGGCATTGCTTAGCGGCATATATACCACCAGCACCTGGTATTTGGTGTGGCTGGCCAGCACATGATGGCCCCATTCCCAGTTAAAGGTATGTCCGAGGTGAAGCTGGCAACTTTTACCGGTTTTAAATAAAGGGTCAAGCACTTCCCAGTTGGCCGTTATCCTTTTTTCCAGAAAACGCCTGGAAGCGCTGACCAATTTTATGGTTTCTATAAAGGAATCAAAAAGGTTATGATAAAACGCTTTGGCTATTTTAACCCGCTCTGCATTTGATTTTTCCGGGAAAGCGGTTTCGAGGTTATTCATCGTAACCTTTTTCCGGTAGCCCATTACATAATACACAACCCCGTATACCCCATCCGAAAGGATATACAATATGCGCATCGGCAGGAGGGAAAGCAGGTAAAAAAATCCGTATACAACATAATACATACGATCCGAATATACCAATTTACCACTTCTGATCCCAATCCCTCCGGCAGTAGGGATGGCTCAAAATGTAATTATTAAAATTTCCCAACTTCTGACTCACCCACCGGGATACCCGGGTCTTCAGCATGATTTGTGTAAGTACACCGGGGAAGATAATATCCTGCTACTTTTTATAAAAAACATAGATCATTGCCTGCGGATCCGCTACTAATTTTACCGGTTTTGTATTACCGGATGTAAAAGTGGCCGTGCGAAATTCCAATTGTGAGGCCCTCGCCACGCCGACCTGCGCCCGGTCAAAAGGTTTTACCGTATATTTTTTCATGAGTGCGCTGTCGGGTGTCATTAGATGCGCCTTGAAATCGGTCGCCGGATGGTTGCTGTTATCATACACAAAAAAAATGAGATAGCTGGTATTGGGTGATACGTTCACCGCTGCCTGTTGCGTGGGACCATATTTGATCAGGTATTTATACCCGTTTTTGAAAGCTCCGTTTTTTATCAGTCCGAACGCCTTATCTGCATCTGCGGAAAAATTGGTTGCGGACTGACAGTTGGCAGAGATGGAGCCCGCCAATAAAAAAGAAAGCAATAAATACTTTTTCATAAGACAACTTTTAGGTTTTTGTTTGAATAAAAATAGCATGATCCGCCGAGACCCGGCATTATTTTTCCTATCCAACAGGCGCGGGGCAACGCATCGGGTTAATCAGTTTTGAAAAAACTTTGCCGCCAGATCCCTTATCAAACTGTTCGAACCAGGTGTGTCCGGGTCTATATTGCAAAATTAACCAGTCTTCCGGCGTATATTGGTATTTTAGATTAGATTGTATTGACAAAAAATTTAAACGATTTGCATATGAAAAAATGGATTTGGTTGTCTGCCTCGCTGGTGGCGCTCTGTGCCTTCAGGTTCAATACATCTTTTGCGCAGGAATGGGTGCCTTTGTTCGACGGTCATTCACTGAACGGATGGAAAGTGGGCGAAAACGCAGGCACATTTTCAGTAAAAGACGGACAGATTGTGGTACATGGCCCCACAGCGCACCTGTTTTACGAAGGCGACTATCAAAATCATGTCTTTAAAAATTTCGAACTAAAGGTGGATGTGATGACCTATCCCGGCGCCAATTCAGGCATTTATTTTCATACCCAATACCAGGAAGGCGGATGGCCGAAGAAAGGATTTGAAGTGCAGGTGAACAATTCGCACACCGACTGGAAACGCACCGGCAGCCTGTACGACGTGGTCAATATAAAGGAAGTGTACGTGAAAGACATGGAATGGTTCACCGAATACATCAAAGTGGAGGGGAAACATGTCGTCATAAAAATCAACGACAAAACGGTGGTGGACTACACCGAACCCAATGACTTTAAACCCGCGCCTGGACAGGAAGGCCATTTTCTATCGAGCGGTACCTTCGCCTTACAGGGGCACGATCCGAACAGTGAAGTGCATTTCAAAAACATCCTGGTGAAAGTGACTGACTGATCTTCCCGTCGTTGCTGAATGCATTAAATTTATTGGAAAATTGCTTTAAACAAATGAGGTACCGGGTTTATGTTGTTGAGCTGTCAAAGCGGGTCTTTACAGAAAGTACAAAATTCCGAACGGCCAATCCCCAATTTAACGGCGTGCTGGAATGTCTGTATGTGGGCATGACCAGTAAGACGCCGGCTGAGCGGTTCAGGCAGCATAAAACCGGGTATGTAAACCGGAAGGGTCATAAGCTCTCTGCCAATATCGTTCAGAAATACGGAATCTATTTGCGTCCGAGCCTGTACGATCCCATTAATCTGAAACCGATGAACAGGCAGGAAGCATTACTCATGGAGGAAAAACTGGCCCTGGATTTAAGAAGGCAGGGGTATGCCGTCTGGTTCAACTGATGTCAGAAACAGCGCCAACATGGGGTTAAACGATCCTTAATCAGACTAAATAGGGTTAGGTGTCTGGGAAGAAAATCCAGGAGCAGTGAATTTTTATAAGAAAAACAGGGTTGTTGAATTTGACAAGCCTATTTTCAAATCAGGTAATGACAAACGGACATCAGGATGAAACTCTCTTTGACTGGCAAATGATAAAAAAGAATTCCGCTAACAGGGTATTGGCAATATGGCGGGGCGACGGGTATATGCCCAACTTTTTATTCGCTTTTCGGCTTCAGCCCTATCCGGTGAATAACCCCAGTTGGCAGTTCTTATCATCATCTTTTGTAACTTTATTCAGCAGCAATTACGGACTGACGATTTTCAAATAACGCCACATCGCCAAGCCCTAGCAGTTATCGGCAAAATGTAGTTTAAAAAACACATGGACAGTTCCCCACTTTTGTCTCAACTCAGACAGGTATATAAAGTTTCCGGGAAAGACTGCACAAGGATTATACAGTTATTTCAGCCACTGGAGGTAAAAAAGAATGAACACCTTTTTCGTTCTGGAGAGATTGCCAGATATGTTTACTTTATAGATAAGGGATGCCTCAGACAATACTATATTAACAATAACGGAGAAGAACGTACCATCTACTTCAAAACGGAGGCAGGCTGGTGCAGTGAACTGGTAAGCTTCCTGGACAATAAACCCACCGAATTAAACCTGCAGGCGCTTGAAGACAGTCAGCTACAAATCATCAGTCAGAAGAACTGGATCTATGCCGTAACCCATATTCAGTCTTTTACATTAGGCTTTATCAGAGCACAGCAGGACACGAATTATATGCTGAAAAAAAGACTTGCCGAAGCGACGGTTGAAACGCCGGAAGAAAAATACCTGCGTTTTATAAAAGAGGAACCGCTTTTATTGCAACGGTTACCGCTCTACCATATCGCATCTTATTTAGCCATGACGCCGGAAACCTTAAGCCGCATCAGGAAAAAAATTGCCAATAAATAAATTCTTATCCCAAATCAAGGACTTTGCTGTTTCATCGAGGTAGTTTAGCGTACTAAAAATTACTCATATGAAAAGGGAAACAATTAAAGTAGGCCAGGTTACCATAGAGTTCCTGCTGGAAGCAGCGGACACCGGTGGTTCTGCTGCCCTGTTTGAATTTACAGTACCAACCGGCGCAAAAGTGCCCATACCGCATTACCATGAGCATTTTGACGAGACCATTTATGGATTAGCGGGCATCATGACTTTCAATGTGGAAGGCCAGGCGATTGACATAGCGCCGGGTGAAACCTGCTTTATTCCCCGTGGTGCCGTTCATGGCTTTATCAATTTAAAAGACAGGGAAGCCAGGGCCCTGGCGGTGATCACCCCGGCGCTGCTCGGACCCATCTTCTTTAAAGAGGTTGCCGAAATCGTGCATGCAGGCGGACCCCCCGACCTGGAAAAATTAAAAATGGTCATGAAAAAACATGGGCTCGTTCCGGTACTGCCCAAACGGGAGACTGCATAATCCTTCAGCTAACACCTGAGGTTTTATACGAGCGGATTCCCAATGGCCGGATTTATCTCCATGAACGTCGGATGAAATGACTGGTGTGCATGGAGATAAATACCAGGAACAAAAAGGACCCGACATAAACAATCACCCGGTCCAGCTTTTCCGCATTCATATACTGATTGCATAAATCATACAATTTCAGTCCAAGAAAGCCTCCGGCCGTATTGGTAATTACATCGGTTATGTCCGCCGCTCCGATGGCGAAGATATATTGAATGCATTCAGCGGTGACGCTGAAAACCAGTACAAAAACCCACTTAGGTAAGAATCCGGCTTTTTTGAAATTGACACTCAGCAACAAGCCAAAAGGAATAAAAAATATACAATTAAGTACCATCTCTCCGTAATCAACTTTTCCATCTACTATTGATGGAGCAGCAAATGGAACCAGGTTAAGGCTTCTATGATGATAGTTGAGTACCCGCGAAATATGGAACGTAAACTTGAATAACACCAGCCAGATGAGTGTCACCAGATATAAAGCCAGCAATCCCCTGGAAAATGCCTTTCCCATATTACCTCCCCTGATTGTTTTGTACAACCAGATTAAAATTAAGGCAAAAAGAAAGTATTTGCGTAGCAGTTATTGAAAAGGCCACGACGATCAGGCGAATAAAATACCGAAATTTTGTACGACATGCCGTCAAACAGGGACCTGGCTTCACAGGAAACCATTGCGTTGGCACAGGGAATGTTCGTTTCCG
>DHWT01000057.1 GCA_002413325.1 Chitinophagaceae bacterium UBA5175
TTAGGCGTTAAGCGTTAAGCGTTCCTCCTGATGATCTCAAAATATTTTAAAATCTCCTCCCAGTTATTCAGGCGATGGTGGTGGTTGGAATGGACATTATGGGATGCAGTAAACATCAGGGGAATACCCGAAAAATGATCCAGGTTTTTTAAGTGGTCGTCGATCAGGTAATCGGTTTTGATAACGCTTTTATCCCCGCAGAAAATAATGTTTTTCCAGGATATAAACGGGAAATGTTCCTCCAGCCATTGTTTTTTTTCATAAAGAGAAAGCGGAAACTCCATGGCTGCCGATACGATGTACACATCAAAATGTTCCATCAGGGTTTTGACTGCGTATACACCGCCCGGAATCAGGGGCAGGCTTCTGAAGAAACCGGGCGTATGTACATAGCGCCGAACCGCCGTTTTATCCGGGAAAGCAAGATTTTCCGGAACACCCAGCAATGATTTCCGGTCAACTTTTTCACCGGACTCCGCTTCATAATATTGAATAAAATGGGTTTCCGTATCGGCCAGAACGCCATCCATATCCACGGCGATGGAAATCCGGCGTTGAATTTTTTCATCCATGGTTAAAGATATCTTTCCCTTAAAATATTAAGATGGTGTTTATGGTGACCGTATATCAGGTTTACGATCAAACGGACAGAAACCGGGTAGCCATTGGCGGCGCCCTTCCTGTTTAAGGCGTCATCTGAAAGTGATTCAATAAAAGCGATACTGGCTTCCCGGACCCGGGAAAATTCCCGTAGAATATCCTCCGTATACCTTTCATTGGCAAGCGCATGTTCAGCAAATAACTTTTCATTAAATCCGGGCAGGGCCGTTTCGTCGCCACGGGAAAACCGCAGGGCGCGGTAAACAAATATCCGTTCCGTATCTGCCATATGAACCAGCATATCCCTGATGGTCCATTTGCCCGGCGCGTACTGGTAGTTCGTTTTTTCTTCAGGAAGTGAACGGACCAGCTCTTCGGTTTCAGAAATAATATCTTCCAGGTGGATCAGCAGATTCCCGTCATCCGGTACCAGATTGATATACCCCTGGTAAAAAGGCGGGACTGTTTCCGTAGGTTTATAAATCTTAATCAAGGAGAATGGTTTTCAGGATACAAAATTAAGAAACTCCTCCCCGATTGCACAGGCTATTTTATAAATTCGTTATTACCGGATCTGATTTAGCCACTACCTTTAATATCATACTTCATTTATCACTCATGAAAAAAATTTTACTTGCGGCCGGCTTATTATTTTACTATAACGCATTTACACAGGTGCTGAGTGCCGCCGGGATTGACAGCGTAACTGAAAGGGCCCGAACCTCCTTTCATGTACCCGGTATTGCTGTTGCCGTAATCAAGGACGGAAAAGTAATTCATTCCAAAGGTTATGGTTCCCGCTCCCTGAATACGGGCCAACCGGTCGACGAAAACACCCTGTTCGGAATTGCTTCCAATACGAAGGCGTTTACAGCATTTGCGCTGGGAATACTCGTTGATGAAGGCAGGATATCCTGGGATGATAAAGTGCGTCAATGGATACCGGAATTCAAACTATACAGCCCCTACGTTACAGAAGAATTTACCATCCGTGATCTGCTCACGCACCGGAGTGGCCTCGGTCTGGGAGCGGGCGACCTGATGTTTTTCCCCGATTCCAGTGATTTTGAACTGAAAGATATTCTGTATAACCTTCGGTTTTTAAAACCGGTATCCGGTTTCCGGACAAAATTTGATTACGACAATAATATGTATATCGTGGCCGGCGAAGTCGTGAAACGGGCCAGCGGTCAGTCATGGGACGATTTCGTGGAAACCCGCATCCTGAAGCCTGCCGGTATGAGTCAGAGTGCCTGTTCATTTGAAAGGCTGAAAGATAAATCAGACGTGATAGACGCCCATGCCGAAGTGGAGGGCCGGGTACAGGTGATCGCCCGCAGCACTTCGAAAGTGGACCATGCTGCCGGGGGCATCTATTCCAGTATTGCCGATCTGAGTAAATGGGTGATGCTTCTTTTAAACCAGGGTAAAGCGGGACCGGATTCCACCCGCATTTTCAGCACGCAGGTACAGAAAGAAATCTGGTCTCCGCAAACCATCATTCGAAGTCAGGATCCTGGTTATTATAATACCCATTTCGAAGCCTATGGCTTTGGATTTTTCATTAAAGACGTTAAAGGATTTAAAGAACTCAGTCATACCGGCGGACTGGAAGGTATGGTCACCCGGATTACCATCATTCCGGAATTGCAGTTAGGCATTATTGTGCTCACCAACCAGCAGGAAGGAGCCGCTTTTAATGCCATCACCAACCAGATCAAAGACGGATATCTTGGCATGCCCCGAAAGGACTGGGTGGCGGAAATGGTTAATGAAAGAAATGCAATGATCTCAGAAGGGGAAAAAATAACAGATCCCATCCGGGCGGCAATCAGTAAAATGGAGGAACATCCCGCAAAAATTGATTTTAAAATGTATGCAGGCAGTTACCGGGATCCCTGGCTTGGAGAGGTTATGATTTCAGTCAAAAACGGGAAATACTGGTTTGATTCCAAGCGGTCCCCCAAACTGACCGGGGAGCTCATCCCCTACAAGGGCAATAGTTTCGTGGTGAAATGGCGCGACCGGAGTATGGATGCAGATGCTTTTGTAATTTTCCACCTGAATGAAAACGGGCAGGCCGATGCGATGCAAATGAAAGCGGTATCGCCCCTGACCGATTTCAGTTATGATTTCCAGGACCTGGATTTTAAAAAACTGCCCTGAGTTTTTATACAAATTCCCCTTTCAGCAATTCATACAAATGCTGAAACTGCCGGAAGCCTTTTTTATAAGCAGGGTGAACCGAAGCTTCCGGATCATATGTTTTGTGAATAGCCGGTGTCGCGGTATCCGGTATACCGATTGCCGCCATGCCGCTTTTTGCAGCACCCCAGGCGGAATTTTCAACTGTTTCACAAACCATCACCGGAAGATTGAAAACGTTTGCCAGGATTTGCAGCCAGAGCCCGTTGCGCGCAAATCCGCCGGTGGCATAAATGTTCCGGATATCCGCTTTCTCAAAAAGCGGCTGGCTGATGGCATATAAACAATAGATAACCCCTTCCAGAGAAGCCCGGATCATTTCAGCCTGTCCGTGGTTTATCCGGAGCCCGAATAATACACCACGGGCACCGGCGTTCCACAGGGGAGCTCTTTCCCCAAGCAGGTACGGAAGAAAGATCAATCCATTGGAACCTGGCTGAACGGCGGAAGCCTGATTTAAAAAATCGGCGACGGGTTCTTTCGAGCGAAAAAAATTGTCCTGCAGCCATTGCAGAACAATACCTCCGTTATTACCTGCCCCACCCACCAGGTATGAGGAGGTGTTCAGGTAATAACAAAATGTGCGCATATGCGGATCAAGCTGCGGTTTGTCAACAATTAAACGGGATGCAATGCTCGTGCCTACGGTAACCACCAGGGAGCCCGGTTCATGGGAAGCACCCAGGTTCGCCATCGCACCATCACTGCCCCCAATGATAAACGGAACATTTTTTAAACCGGGGAATAAACCGGGAGCTGAAAAGATTTTATCCGTTTCCACGATTTCAGAAAACCTGTCTGCCGTGAGCCCGGCCTGTTCCAGTATCCAGGGATCCCATTGCCGGGTGTTCATATTCATAATCCCGGTCGCTGCCGCAATGGATGCATCCACGGCCCAGGTTTCGAATAACTGGTAAAAAACATATTCCTTGATCCCGACAAATTTATAGGCTTCATGAAAAAGCGCAGCCTGGTTTTCTTTGAGCCATAACAGTTTGCAAAATGGAGACATGGCATGAACCGGTAAGCCCGTGCGTGTATACAGCGCTTCTGCGCGTTTTTCAGCATGGATCTTCGCGGCAATATCCGATGCCCGGTTATCGGCCCAGATGATGGAAGGAGAAAGGGGCCGCCCGGAACGATCCACTGCAATCAGGCTATGCATGGCTGCACTGAAACAACAGGATACGGGTACAAATGGAGAGAGATCCTTCAGCACCTTTTCGAGTGTACTAAAAACTGCCTGGCAGATTTCTTCCGGATCCTGTTCACTCCGTTCAGGGAAAGGATGCCGGATCGGATAAGATATCGCGTGCTGACTTAATGTTTTTCCGTCCCTGGAAAAAGCAATGGTTTTTGCCGAAGTGGTTCCCAAATCAATCCCTAGAAAGTATTCCATAAAACGCTTGAGACCCAAATATAATTACTTCAGGACCCTTGAAATTCAGTAGATGGAAATCAAATTGAAAAACAGTCCCGGTTGCCCGTATGACTTTAGGAACCGGGTTGCCGGAGATCTTATTATCTTTAGACAGACAATTATCCATTTCACTGCACGCATTTTTAAAAGGAGAAGGAACATTGCAAAACCTTATGAATTTAAAAGATAAAACCATCCTGATCACAGGAGCCAGTCGCGGGATCGGAAAAGCCATTGCATTGAAACTGGCGTCTGCCGGAGCCAATATTGTGATCGCTGCTAAATCAACGGAAGAGGATGAACGACTGGGCGGTACAATTTACAGTGCGGCTGCGGAAGTGGAAGCAGCCGGCGGCAAAGCCCTTGCCCTGTATTGTGACATCCGGGATGAACATCTCATACAGGAAGTCATGGCAAAAACGCTGGCCGCGTTTGGCGGACTGGATATCGTGGTGAACAATGCTTCTGCCATCAGTCTCACCAATACGGAAAGGACCGAACCCAAACGTTTCGACCTGATGTTTGATATTAATGTGCGTGGAACTTTTATGGTTACCAAATATGCGTATCCGCTGCTCAGGAATGCTCCGAATCCGCATATACTTACCTTATCCCCTCCCCTGAATTTCGACATGAAATGGTTCAAACCCCATTTGGCTTATACACTGAGTAAATACAATATGAGCCTGATGGCTGCCGCCTGGGCAGAGGAGTTTAAAAAAGAAGGCATTGCCTCAAACACACTCTGGCCCGGAACCCTGATCGCCACGGCCGCTGTAAAGAATTTACCGGGGGGAGAAACCCTTTTCGGGCTCAGCCGAAAACCCGAAATCATGGCAGATGCTGCTTTTTATATCCTTGGCAAAGAAGCCCGGTCCGCAACAGGAAATCATTTTATCGATGAGGACGTACTGCGCAGCGAAGGCATCCGGGATCTCGATGCCTATGCCGTTAAACCGGGCGGGCCTTTACAGCGGGACCTTTTCCTTTAGCTTTCAATTCATGTTTGGTAAAAACCCGGTGCGTGATCGG
>DHWT01000028.1 GCA_002413325.1 Chitinophagaceae bacterium UBA5175
GAGATGAAAAGAATAAGTCCCCCGAATATTTTTTTTATTATTTGCATAATATTCAAATTTTTAATAATTAAAATGTTACGTTCAAACCACCGGTTATGATCCTGGGAAGCGCTCCGCTTGCATCTCCCACATCCACTCCGAATTGGGTTGCAGTTCCACCATATTCAGGTGAGTATCCGAGGTTATTCTTCCAGGTTTGCAGGTTCTGAACGTTTAAGAAGATTTTAATATTTTTAAGATGGGCTTTTGCCAATAATTCAGAGGAGAAATTATACCCTACCTGGAGGTTCCTGATTCTGAAATAACTGCCGTCTTCAATACCATAGCTGGACGGCGCCCTGTTATTCAGATGCTGTGCATCCACAATGGGTATCCAGTTGGATGTGCCGGCACCATGCCATGCATTCACATCATAGGCGGGATAATTATACAGGGAATTCTGTTGCAGGGAAGTACCCCATTCCCTGTAAATCTGGTTCCCGTATACACCGCCCACATCGATGCCCAGTTCAAAATTCTTATAGTCAACATTAATAGAACCGCCATAGGCAAATTTGGGTGTCGGGTTACCGATGTTCGTCACATCGGAACCATTAATTTTACCATCATGGTTTAAATCAGCATATTTCAGATCCCCGGGCGCAACCGGCTGTCCGTTGACAGAGCTGGGCGGCGAATGCAGTATGTCTGCATAGCTTTGGTAAACACCGATCACTTTATAGCCTACGAAATATCCGATGGGTTCACCGGCCACTGTAGAGCTGGGAATCTGCGGGTCGGGCAACAGGGGTGTTCCGATGCTGACCACCACATTCTTATAGGTAGTTAAATTTCCGTTTACTGAGAAGGACCAGTCTTTGTTAATTACCTGGGTCCAGCCTGCAGAAAATTCAAACCCGTTATTTCTGATATCCCCGTTATTGGTGAGTTGCGGTTGCGTTCCCGCCAGATCAAGCTGCACCAGGAGGTTATTTGTCAGCTTGTTATAGTAATCCATTTCAAAATGGAGCCTGTTTTGCAGGGCAACAAATTCAACCCCTGCTTCTGAACTCTGTACGGTTTCCCATTGCACATCCGGAGAAGCCTGATAATTTGACGTGTATGCATTCACGATATGGGATCCGAATACTGCTGAGGAATTCGCGGAAATGCCGGGGTAAGCCGGATAGGGGTAATAAACGCCATTAACGTATGCATTGGCATTACCCAAAAGACCAACAGATCCCTTCACTTTCAGGAAATTGAAAAATTTCTGGTTATCCATGAAACTTTCCTTGGTTACTTCCCAGGCGCCTCCCAAAGCCCAGAAATTTTGTCCCTGGTTGGGGTCGCTGGGAGCCCACTGGCTGGTCACATCCCTTCTCAAAGAAGCGTTCAGATAATATTTGTTCTTATAACTGTATAATGCCCGTAACAAACCGGATACGGTGGTAGCCTCGTTCTGGGGAACTCCGCTAGGCTGGGTGTTTGAAGATGCACCTGCAGCATATCCAAATCCGGTGGATATATACCAGAACCGCTCGTCGTTCGGGATCGGGTCAGCACCCGCCGCCTGCTGGATTTGTCCCTGCAGGGGAAAGGTCCCGATATAGGTTGTTGTGAAACCACCCGTAACATTTAAATTACTTTCGCCGATCTGCTTCTTATAATTCAGGATAAAATCCGTCTGGTATTTTCTGATTTGTGTAACCGTCTGGGTCACGCTGGTCAGACCGGAACCAAACGGAATCACCTCAGGGGCTCCGGGGAAGGGGTCCGGGTTGTACTGATTTTGCAGCGGCGTATACGCATTCGCATTTTCGGTACTTAAATCGAGATAACCGGTAGCCCTGAAATTAAAATTCTTCAGGAAATTTACTTCTACAAAAGCGCTACCCAGAATCCGGTCCCTTACATCAATCAGTCTGCTATTCTGATACATCTGCAGGAACGGATTTGCGAGCGTATTCTGGATGGTGGGTACCGTAGAGTATAAATCATAATAGCCGGAATCCGTAAGAGAACCATAAGGATTACGGGAATAAAAGGATTTGGTGCCTCCCGGTATGATGGGGGCCACCTGCATCGCATTGTTCAGCGGACCATTACCGTCCCAGGGAAGGTTTTCCCGGCTGCCATTTAAAACAAATCCCACTTTAACTGCTTTATTCAGTGAATACTGGTCCTGTATGGACAGGGACATACGGTCGTATTTTACGCCCTGGACCAGACCTTCGTCGGAATTATAGCCCGCACCCATATAAAATTTATTTTTATCGGAGCTGGCAGAAACGCTGATATTGGTTGAACTCGTATGGGCCGTCTGGGTAATCGCACTGATCCAGTCCGTATTCCCCGTCCAGTTGCTCATATTATTGGCAACGAAATTATTGATTGTTGTATACCCGTTGTCATTATAGCGGTTTTGACCTTCCTGGGTTAATATGGACCGGAACTGATCTCCATTCGCCATCTGAATCTTATCCACCAGTTGTTTGGTACCGTAGTAGGTATTAAAGTTTACTACCACCTGTCCGGCTTTGGCACTTTTTGTGGTGACCAGGATTACACCGGCCGCACCCTTTACCCCGAAAATGGCTAAGGAAGAAGGATCTTTCAGGATTTCAATGGACTCAATATCGTTCGGATTCAAAAAACTGATATTGTCACTAAAAATTCCGTCCACCACATACAACGGATGAACAGAACCAATACTGATGGTTCCGCGGATGCGGACATCCGGATCGGATCCCGGCGTGCCATTATTAACGACAGACAAACCGGCTACCTGGCCCTGCAGGGAAGAAATGGGGTTTGGGTTGGGTTTATCAGCCACATCCTTGCCGGAAACTTTCACGATGGAACCCGTCAGATCCCTTTTACTCGCCATGCCATACCCGATCACGACCACTTCGTCCATGGTCCGGGTGGAGGTGGAGAGCTTTACATTGATAACCGACTGGCTGTTGATCTTCACTTCCTGACTCACATAACCTATATAGGATATAACCAGTGTTCCTTTTTCCGGAGCGGTCAGCGTAAAATTTCCGTTGTTATCGGTGGTGGTTCCAACAGCTGATCCTTTTACACTGACAGAAACCCCGGACAGTGGCTCCCCGGTTTCTCCCGTAATTTTCCCGGTAATCTTGATATCCTGGAATAACAGCGTGTTGGAGAGCACTACAATGAGGTTGTTGTCGAGAATTTTGTACGTCAGGTCTGTTCCGATGAACAGCTTATCCAGCACTTCCTTTATCTGGGCATCACTGACTTCGATATTTATTTTCGCACTGATGCTTTTTAGGTTGTTGTTGTACAGGAAACGGTAATCGCCCTGATTTTCAATGGTTTTTAAAGCTTTCGCAATTTCCACATTCTTCAAATTCAGCGATACCTTTGCCTGCCCGTTCACTTTGGCAGATACCTGTAAAATCCCCACCAGTAGGAATACAAAGGTTAGTTTCATAAGAAAAAGCGCTTTTTTAACTGCATGAATGCAGCTGGTTTCAATCGTTTGACTTTTCTTCATACTTTTATAGCATTACGGGTTATAAATATTGAAGCTTAATGCTTTATGCATTATCCGATTTGATGTTTGACCTGTCGGGGAAATGCGCCAACATTTCCCCTTTTTATTTTATGTACTGTTGTTTCTGATCATTTACTGCAGTTTTGTTTTGGCTCCTAATAAATCGTTACGTTATTATTATTGTCAATCTCGTAATTAAAGGCAGCAGTGAATTTCAGGGCATCCAGGGCCTGCCGGACCGTTTCATTTTTGAAGCTGCCAGTCAGGTGATTTTCCTTTAGCCGGTTGTTCTTAAAAAGAATGGACACGCCATACCAGCGTTCAAGCTGGCGGGCAATTTCTTCAAATGATTCGTCCTGAAAAATAAGTCTGTTCTCAACCCAGGATGTTTCTATGATGGCGCCCGTCTTATTTTCATAAGTTAGGCTTTTTACAGCCACTCCTTCCACCTGATTTATTTTTTCATGGTTGTCCGGGCGGTTTGATTCCAAAACATTTCCGGCATTGTGATCATTGTCAACCACAATTTTTTCATTTGGTTTTAATATGATCTTTTTGTTTGGCTTGTCTTTAAAAGTCACTTCAATGCTTCCCCGGATCAAAGAAGCTTCCGTGGTTTTGTCGCTTGGGTAGGACCTTACATTGAATTCCGTACCGAGTACCTTGATATTGATTTTGGAAGCATGAATAATAAACGGCTTCATTTTATTTTTAACCACGTCAAAAAAAGCTTCACCGGACAGAGATACCTCGCGGATTTTCCTGCCATATGCGGAGTCGTAGGTCAGGATACTTCCTGCGTTCAGCCACACTTTGGTTCCGTCGGGCAGTATGAGGTTGGTTTTAGAGCCGTTGTTTGTTGAAATCCGGCTGACCGCTTTCTCAGATTCCTTTGTTACTCCGGGGGAAGCAGGAACATGGGAATCAATCAGCCTGACCCCGGTTAAAAAGACCCCGGTAATAATGGCAGCAGCAAGGGCCGCCCGGAGAAAATTTCTTTTATTGACCCGAAACGTTTTAACAGCAGATTTTTCTTCCTCCTGAGGCCCGAAATCAATATGTAAATCCTTCATCCGCTCAAGATGCCTGTTAAATGCTTCATGGGCTTCCTGCTGATCGAACTGTAAATCCGACATCCATAAATCCATGATGGTCTGGACAGGATAGTGCAGTTCGGGATTTTCGCGAAGCAGCATCTCAAGCTCCCGCAGTTCCTGCTCGGTCGCCTCGCCAGTAAGTTTTTTTGCAATCAGATTCCAGACATGATCCCGGGCCATAAGCACTAGTTGGTTAGGTAAGGACAGGAAGGCGGGCAAAAACCCCCAAAGAAAAGTTAACATTTCTTTTAAATTCCCAGGAGCC
>DHWT01000102.1:0-17468 GCA_002413325.1 Chitinophagaceae bacterium UBA5175
ACCATTTATTTCGGATCTGCCGAATCTGACCGGCAAATCACGGAAGTGGCCAGGGCATTTGAAGAAGCCCATGCACTCGGTATGGCTACGGTATTATGGTGTTACCTGCGGAACAATGCCTTTGTAAAAGACGGAAAGGATTATCATGTTTCAGCAGACCTGACGGGACAGGCCAACCACCTGGGCGTTACCCTGCAGGCAGATATTGTAAAACAAAAATTACCCGAATGTAATGGCGGATACAAGGCTTTGAATATGGGCAGCAGTCACTATGGAAAGCTGGATGAAAAAATGTACACAGAACTGACTTCTGATCATCCCATAGATCTATGCCGTTACCAGGTGCTCAACAGTTATTCCGGCCGGTCGGCCCTGATCAATTCAGGTGGCGCATCGGAAGGAAATAAGGATCTGAAAGAGGCCATCCGTACCGCAGTGATTAATAAACGGGCAGGAGGCAGCGGCATGATATCGGGGAGAAAAGCATTTCAACGACCCTTTGCCGAAGGAGTTGCCTTACTGAACGGCATACAGGATGTTTACCTGGAAAAACGTATCACCGTCGCATGATGAAAAAATTATCGTCCGTTCCCACTACGATTTTTACGGATATCGGCGGGGTGCTGCTGACCAATGGATGGGACCGGTCCGCACGCGAAAAAGCGATCCGGCATTTTAAGCTGGACCCGTCGGAAACAGAAGAAAGGCACCACCTGACTTTCGACACCTATGAGTCCGGCAAGATTTCGCTGCATGAATACCTGGAACGCCTGGTATTCTACACAAAAAGAAATTTTACGGAAGAAGCATTCAGAAAATTCATGTTCGCCCAGTCAAAGCCTTTTCCCGAAATGCTCGCGTTGATCCGGGGCATCAAGGAAAAATACGGGATTAAAATTGCCGTTATCAATAATGAAGGAAGCGAACTGAATAAATACCGGATCAACTGTTTCAAACTAAATGAATTCGTTGATTTTTTTATCAGCTCCTGCATTGTTCATTTCAGGAAACCGGATGCGGACATTTTTAAAGTGGCGCTGGACATCGCCCATGTGGATCCCGAAAAAGTGATTTACCTGGAAGACCGGCCACTTTTTGTGCAGGTAGCAGGCACATTAGGAATACCCGGGATCATTCACCAGGATTACCACACCACCAAACTGAAACTTGCTAGTTTTGGTTGGACGGTGTAATGCCGGTAAGCGACTTAATAAAATCCACTTCTTTCTGGCTATAAGGTGTCCCATCCGGACGGAAGATGTCATGGAACCAGACTTTTGGTTCTGACCCGTCAGGCATCGGGGTATCCCAGGCATATATCGTATTGGTTTTACCGCTGACCAGTCCCCAGTTGATGGCCGCCACGTTTTCTTTTTTCAACAGGGGCATGATATTGAAAAACGTACTGTTTCTAAGCCGCGCCATATATTCGGTGCAAATCAGCGGACGCCCATAGGTCTTCAACGTATCAATCGCGTGCTGGTGCGCTGTTTCATTTTCGTAATTGTGATAGGTAATCACATCCGACATGCTAAGCTGAAAGCGGTTCAGTTCTGTCAGTTCCGGGTTCCAGACTCCGGCGGATACAGGCTGCGCGGGATTCACCTCCGCGGACCATTGAAAAACATTTTTCAGCAACCGCATACTCTGATTCCGGTAACCGGAATTCCCCGGCTCATTATATAAATCCCAGAGCAGGATGCGGGAATCACTTTTAAAAGTGCTGAGCACATCCTTCACATAGTTTTCCAATAATTTCATTAATGCGGGATCATCATAAAGAAGTTTTCCCGGATCCCGCAGCCAGCCGGAATTATGAATACCCGGTTTGGGTGCAGGCTGTGTTCCGGCATGATAGGATTCGTTCCAGCAGTCATCAAAAAAAACAAAAATGGTTTTTATATTTTTCCGTTGTGCAATGCCGAGATACTGGTCCATGCGTTTCTTAAACCCTTCCGGATCCTGCTGCCAGGCCAGGTGATGGAGGAATACCCGCATGCAATTTAGACCAATGGATTGGGCATATCCCAGTTCCCGGGAAATCGTGGCCGTATCAAAACTTTCTGCCTGCCACATTTCCAATTGGTTAATGGCTGTGCTGGGAATAAAATCACAACCCCGCAGCCAGCCCTGTCGGGCATACCATTCTCCGGCAGTCTTTTTTGTCCATACCGGGCGGGCAGTTTGAGCAGTCAATTCAAGGACGAAGCAAAAAGTCAGAATAAGAATGGAGATTTTTTTCATTTGGAGTAATAGTAAATTTGATTAACTGATTCACCGGCTGTATAACAACATATCAAATTTACAATGTATCAGCCTGAATCAGCCATTGCTTTTCGCGGTCGTTTATCGTTTACCGATCCACTCATGATTCATAACACATAACCGTCTAAGGCCTCACAGAAAACTTATAAACCGTCCATTCATGAAAGGACTGGCCCGGCTCCAGTATCGTGCCGGGAAATGCCGGTTGATTGGGCGAATCAGGGAAATGCTGGGTTTCCAGGCATAAAGCCCCGTGTTGCAGAATCTTCTTCCCGTCCCGGCCCTTTAAACTGCCATCGAGAAAATTACCGGTATAAAACTGGATTCCGGGCTGGGTCGTCCAGACTTCCATCATTCGTCCCGAAGCCGGATCATAAACGGTTGCTGCCATAGCGAGACCCGGCCCTTTTTTATCAATAACAAAATTATGATCATATCCGCCCCTTACCCGGTCCAGGTCCTTACTGATTTTTTTTGACGTCCGAAAATCCATCGGAGTGTTTGCTACGGCAACTATCTTGCCGGTAGGGATCAGCGATTCATTGACCGGTGTATATTCTGAGGCATAAATGGTCAGATCCTGATTTACAATCGTTGAATCTTTTCCGGCCGACAAATTAAAATAGGCATGATTGGTCAGGTTAACCGGTGTTTTCATATCGGTCAGGGCCGTATAATCGATCATTAAACCGTTTGACGAGGTGACGGTATAAATCACTTTCACATTGAGGTTCCCGGGAAATCCTTCTTCCCCGTCCGGACTGGTATAGGACAGGACCAGACTGGAATCATTCACCTGGTTCACCTTCCAGATTACCTTATCAAAACCCCGGATTCCCCCATGCAGGGTATTTCCGTTGTTATTGGGAGCCAGGGTATATTTTTTCCTATCAATCGCGAATGTCGCATGCCCGATCCGGTTGGCATACCGGCCTACCAGTGCTCCAAAATAAGGATTTGATTTCTGCAGGTAACCCGGCAATGAATCATAACCCAGGACCACGTCACCTGTTTTACCTGATCTGTCGGGCGTCCATAACTCAAGTATCGTTCCTCCGTAATTTGTAATTACGGCCTTCAGACCTTTGTTATTCTTAAGTGTATATGCATACACCGTATCGCTTCCAATGGTTCCAAAATATTTTCTATTCACGTTTTCCTGAACGACTATGTGATCGTTTTGTTCTGTATCTGTTTGACACGCCGGAAGCAGCATACTGGAGCAGGTAAAGAAAATAAAAGCAAAAGCAACTCGATTCATGGCAGGCTATTTTACATGGACTGTAAATAAATGAGCTTAAAGGTAATCTGCTTTCAGAAAAGATGATCCATCATTTAACAGCATTTGACGGCCGGGATCTGCGCCTGACGACAAAGATCTCCTGTGTTAAATCCGGCTGGTTATCTCCCAGCAAAAATCCAATAGGCTGCAGAGGTCCGATCCGGTCGAAGATCACTTTGATGATGGCTGTCAGGGGAATGGACAGAAACATACCCGGCACGCCCCAGAGTGCATTACCCACAAGTACCACGATGATAGAGACCAGTGCATTGATTTTCACTTTCGATGCTACAATTTTTGGAACAAAGAAGTTATTATCTATTAACTGTACAACCAGGTAAGCGATTAAAACATAGAGGGCATCCACGGGTTGTTTGACAACCAGCGCCAGCAGCATGGGCAGGGCCACAGCTACTACACCGCCGATATAAGGAATTACATTCAGCAGAGCACCAATCACGCCGATGAGAATCGCATAGGGGATGCCAAGAAACAGGAGGGCTATTGAATTCAGTGCAGCCACCAGGGCTGCTTCTATTAGTAGTCCGAAGAGATAACGCTGAATAAGGGCTTTTGTTTCCGTAAGCACTTCTACCACCACGCTATGAAGACTTTCCGGGAAAAGCCGCGCGATGAATTCCAGCAATAAGGGTTTATAGTAAATGATCATGAATACATAAACCGGCATAATAAGAAAAGTCATTATCATGCCTCCCAGGGTGCTGACGGTATTGGCAATCATTCCGGTTCCATTATTCATACCCTCTGTCCGGGTCTTTGTTACCCAGGCATCCACTTTCCATCTGGAAACATTAAAGGTTCGGGAAACCCAGCGTTCGCTGTCATTGAACAGGGAAAGGAATTTCTGTTTGTATAATGGAAAGGACTCACTGAAAAGAGAAATCTGGTAAATAAAAAAATAGAAGATCCCGGCAAGGAGCAACATGGTGACCAGCAGGGAAAGGATAATGGCCGGCACCCGCGGAATTTTCATCCGGCACAAAAAACGAATCACCGGATTCAGCAGGATCGCAATCATAATCGCAAAAACCAGCGGGATGATAATATCCTGCCCAATGTAGAGGATAAAAAAGAAAACGGCGATGCCTAAAATGACCTGGGCTATTTTCAGGTATAAGGGCAATTTTACAGAAGTATGATCCATGGAATGAATATTAAAGGGTGAAATTAGACTATCTTGATACGTAAAACCGATACCATGCCAAGGCAGACGATTTGTCTGATTTTCCTGATTACCGGTTTCCTGACCTGCACAGCACAGGAAGCCTACCATGAACCTTACAGGCTTCAAATTCATTTCTCGCCCAAAACAGGCTGGATGAACGATCCGAACGGACTGGTATATTACCAGGGCGTTTACCATATGTTCTTCCAGTATTATCCTGACAGCACGGTTTGGGGACCCATGCACTGGGGACATGCCATCAGCCCCGACCTGGTGCATTGGAAACAGGCGGGCATCGCGTTATACCCTGACCGCCTGGGATATATTTTTTCCGGAAGCGCGGTGGTGGACAGCAGCCATACCAGCGGTTTCGGAGGAAAGAAAAAAGTTCCGCTCGTGGCCATTTTCACCCAGCATGACCCCGGGAGAGAAAAGGCCGGCCTCAATAATTTTCAGAATCAAAGTATCGCCTATAGCCTGGATGGTGGAAACAGGTGGACAAAATATACAGGCAACCCGGTTTTAAAAACACCGGGATTAAAAGATTTCCGGGATCCGAAAGTCAGCTGGTATGCCGAACAAAAAAAATGGATCCTGGTATTGGCGGCGGGTGACCGGGTGATGTTCTATTCTTCCAAAGACCTGAAATCCTGGGAAAAGGAAAGTGAATTCGGATCCGGTACCGGCGCCCATGGAGGTGTGTGGGAATGCCCGGATCTCATTCCCTTTGAGGTGGATGGAAAAAAAATATGGCTGTTACTGGTCAGTATCAACCCGGGGGGTGCCCAGGGTGGATCCAGCACACAGTATTTTACAGGAATTTTTAACGGGCATGTATTTACCCCTTCAGATACCCTGACCCGCTGGGCCGACTATGGCCCGG
This sequence comes from Chitinophagaceae bacterium UBA5175, assembly GCA_002413325.1. Classification (GTDB taxonomy): domain Bacteria; phylum Bacteroidota; class Bacteroidia; order Chitinophagales; family Chitinophagaceae; genus Puia. The sequence continues at coordinate 5,617 of DHWT01000102.1, forward strand.
ATCAATATGCGGGCGTGACGTTCAGTAATACAGGGAAAGAAAAAATATTCCTGGGCTGGATGAGCAACTGGCAATATGGAACCGCCGTGCCGACCTTACCCTGGAGAAGTGCGATGACCATCCCGCGAACCCTGGGACTGAAAAAAATCGGACAAAATTATTATGCCTCGATGATGCCGGTGAAAGCCCTGGAAAAACTGGTCGTAAAAACGGTTTCCTATAAACAAATTCCCCAGGAAAAAAAACTTAACCTATCTGGTCCCACCCGGATAGAATTCAAACTTGCCACCGCGCATTCCTTTTCTCTGATATTCAGCAATCCTGCAGGCCAGATGCTAAGAGCCGGCTACGACGAAGGGAAAAATGCATTTTTTATAGACAGAACCCGGGCCGGAAGATCTGATTTTTATCCCGGGTTCGCAACCATTCATTACGGACCCCGAATTGCGCAATCGAAAGATGTAAAAATCACCCTGATCCTGGACCAGGCTTCCCTGGAATTGTTTGCTGATGAGGGCCTGACAACGATGACAGAAATTTTTTTTCCTGATCAGCCGTTCACGGCATTACAGGAAGAACCTGGCGGGAAACAGTTAACGGACATCCGGATCAGTCAGCTTAGATCCATCTGGTACTGAACCCAGGAAATCCAGTTTGTTTACAAGACCGTTATACCAGCTGCCGGCTGCGACCGGGTTTTTTCAATTCACTTCCAGTGCGTCTTTATCCGGGAAAACCGGGAATACTGCATGTGGCTCCGTCTGGTACCAGAATACCGTTGAAGCGATATCATCCTGCAGGGGAAGGTAACGGCCATCCGGACGCCAGCCCAGGTCCTGGATGGTTACACGCAGGTCTTTTTCAAAACGGACCGGATCGGTGATATGCCAACGGTACAATCCGAAGCGTTGGGAAACATTGTAATGACCATCTCCCCGGATCACCTGGGCCAGGCCTGTATAAGGACTGTTGAATTCCGTATATTTCGACTCTTCCACACCATTGGTATTTTTTGTGCGCGTATCAAAATCATAGGAACCACAGAAATAATCTTCTGTACCGGTACCACAGATCGTCGGATAGTCCGTATCCCCATCCATATAAAATTTTATTTCCCCCTCACCCCACCATCCATTATTGTGTACGCCCCAGGCAAGGTAGGTGCCAACATACTGTCCCCGCCCGCGGACCCCGTCCAGGAGCACGGCAACCGATTTGTAGGGCAGGGGATTCACCCGCCTGAACTGGGCGTGGAAATAAGCTGCATCCGAAGGAACATCCGTTAGAATATAATCTACCTGGTAATACAGCATCATGGGATTGTCGTCTATATTTTCCATAGTGATCCGGCATTTTTTCCTGAAGGGCATGGGCCAGTAACAATTGAATGCGGATCCCGGATTCACACAAACGGCCAAAGAGCGAAGGGGTGCATACTGTCCCCACCCCATTCCAAAAAAATCACCGACCGGTACTTCCACGGAAGGATTCTTCTCATCGTCCCAGTAAAAACGGATGATGGAATTGCGCCATACTCCTGTCGGCGTCATCCAGATATGCTGTATGGAACCCGGCCCTTCTATTTCAGCCACTGTAAAAGTTGTATGTGCTTTGATTTCCACGGAAGGGCTCAGTTTCCACCCTTTCCCGAGATCCCTGGCCGCTGATTCGCCGGTGCCCTTCAGCGCCATGGCGCCTTTCCCCTGCTCCCCTGTAAAATTTTCGGGACTGACAGACCGGCTCTTCGCATCCGACAACCGGTAGATGTTAGACAGATTCGCTTCCATCCCATTGTATTTCCCCTGTGAAAAAGTCGCTGCGGAAAAGGTCAGGCCCATCAGCAGGCAGGTTAACAGTTTATTCTTCATGACAGGTGTATTATAATGAAAATTGAATATAACTCAAAATACAAAACACCCTTAAAATTCAGGTTATTTTGCCCTGCTCCTTTTGGCCAAATATCAGAATTTGCATAACAAACACTTATGCACCAGGCCCTGCAGAAACTCAAAGGATATGGAAATCACCCACCGCTTGCCGTATACAGATCCGTCGAAAATGGACATTCCCTCAGCCTTCGTCCGGTAAATCTGAACCAGGACCTGGATTTCTTTTTTATCTGGATGGAGGATCCGGACCTGCAGTTCAATTGGGAACTGCGGGAAAACAGCCCTCGTCTGGCCAGACATTACCAGCTATTTCTTGAATCTGAAAACAGGCAGAGTTTCCTGGTCGAAAAAGGGGAAATGCCCGTTTTCCAGTTCGATATTTTTTTGATCCATTATCATGAATTGTACTTCCGGATTCCGACGACCACCGGGGACTGTATCCTGAACTACCTGATTCTTTATAAAGATGAGTTAAAGGCCGACCTAAAAAATGCCCTGGCCATGCAGCTGGATTATTTTTTTTCCTACCCTGAATGCCGGCGGCTCTGGATACCCATTCCGGACCAACAGGAAGGACTAAAAAATATTTTCACCGGAAGGGGTTTTAAATACAGAGCTTCCTATACCGCCCGGCAGCAGCGATATGCCCTTTTCTATCTGAAAAGGGCCGACTATATTGCCGGAACAGGGGCGATTGTTAACAAATTTGATGCAGAATAGATTCTTTCCCCGCTGAAAACAGAATTACCTTTGCATGGTCAAAAAAGGTTCGGCTATGTACAAAGTTTCCTTTAACAATAAGGATCATTCTTTTCACCGGGATTTAAATACTTCGGTGGAAAATTACTTTTCAGCCAACCAGGTCAGTAAAACGGGTAACTGGAAACTGTATAGCAAGGCCCTTACCCTGGTTCCGGCAGCCATCGGGATATACGCGGTTCTTTTATCAGTGCGCTTATCGTGGATCCCGGGTATTTTATTATCCGGGGCCTTCGGTTTTATACTGGCCAGCATCGGATTCAATATCATGCACGATGCCTGCCATGGCTCTTATTCAGGAAAAGCGTGGGTCAATAACATCATGGGGCTAAGCCTGAACATGCTGGGGGGAAATGCTTTTATCTGGAAATTCAAACACAATATCATTCATCACACCTACACGAATATTGACGGACTTGACGATGATATCGCCAAGAGTCCGGCGATGCGCTCCTGTGAATCACAAAAATGGGTGAAAGCGCACCGGTTTCAGCATATCTATGTCATCTTCTTATATGCCATTTCTTCTTTCCTCTGGGTATCCATCATGGATTTCAATAAATATTTCAAACGAAGGATTCATAACACGGCTTTGCAAAAAATGGATTTTTCAGAACATCTCATTTTCTGGCTCAGCAAGGCCCTGTATATCCTGTTTTATATTATCATCCCGGTTCATTTTGCAGGTTGGACTGCCTGGGCGATTGGTTTTAGCTGCATGCATATTACGATGGGCCTGACCCTGGCCCTGGTATTTCAGCTGGCGCATGTGGTGGAAGATGCCAGATTTGTTTTTGCTCCGGGAATTGAACCACAAAAAATTGAGGAAGCATGGGCTGTTCACCAGGTACGCACAACGGCCAATTTTGCACCCCGGAATCAATTAATCAGCTGGTTTGTAGGCGGACTGAACTATCAGATCGAACATCACCTGTTTCCGAAAGTCAGCCATGTGCATTATCCGGCCATTGCCCCCATTGTAAAGCAGGTATGCGATCAGCACCAGGTGCATTATAATGAATTCAAAACCATGTCGGCCGCCGTGGTCTCCCATTTCCGCATGATGAAAATGCTGGGCAAAAAGCCTGCTACCCTGGTCAATGGCTAATGGATTTTGATTATGGCACTATGAATCATTAACCATTAACCTGATCAGTCATTTTCGCAAAAAGCCTGACGGTTTCACCCTGCTGTTCCACGGCACCGGAAGTGACCAGCTGCTTCAGGCGCCATAACAAAAAAAATTCATTGGGTTTCTCATTAGACTTTGAAAGGAACTGATGCATCATACGTGGAATTTTCTGAAAAACCGGCTGAATGAAATTCAGGAGGGATTTATCGTAATAATCATCTTCCTGCTGGATTATTTTTTTCCCTCCTTCCAGCAGGCGCAGGTTTTTGTTTTCTGAAGCCAACCGGAACCATTCATCCGGATCGGTCTCAAACTCTGCTGTTGTAACGGGCCGGACGAGTCTCTTTGCTTTTATGAATTCCCGGGGTGGTATCTCAGATAAAGAAACGGGGTAAAACACGGTTCCTTTATCACTTATAAAAGGCAGATTATTTAAATGAAGTACAAAGATCCTGCCTGCAAATGCCTGGAGCTGTGCAATCAGCCAGTAATAGCCACATACATCCCTGGCATTCGGAGCCACCCAGATCCAGATCTGGTCAAATTCCTCTGCTTCCATCCTTTGCACAATTTTCAACAGGTTTTCAGAATCGGAATCTCCATCAGACTCTTCAGCCGGGGAATCTTTTTCTTCCGCCCGGATCAAAGACCACCATTTCTTACGCTCTGTACGACCGGATTCAGAAAACAAATCCAACAGGGGGCCAACAGAATAATCATCTTTTATCAGGATGGTTTCCCCATCCAGGGCTTCGTCCATATCCATCGCCGCTGAAAGCAGACCGGCGCCCATAGAATCAAAAACAATATGAAACATTCGTTAAGTCTTTTATCCTTTTATTTTTCCGGTTCGGCACGGTCAATTTCCATACGGAGGTTACCGATGATAAAATCCTGCCTTTGCGGTGTATTTTTCCCCATAAAATATTCCAGCAGCTGCTGAATATGTGTTTCCGGCATAATCATGACCGGCTGCAAACGCATATCCGTCCCGATAAAACGTGCAAATTCCTGTGGCGAAATTTCGCCCAGGCCTTTAAACCGGGTGATTTCCGGTCTGGCGCCGAGCTTTTTCATGGCTGCCTGTTTTTCCATTTCATCATAACAGTACATCGTTTCCTGTTTGTTCCGGACCCTGAATAAGGGAGTTTCCAGAATATAAACATGATTATTCTTCACCAGGTCGGGGAAAAACTGGAGAAAAAATGTCATGAGCAATAAACGGATATGCATACCGTCCACATCGGCATCGGTCGCAATGACAATATTATTATAGCGGAGTCCTTCAATCCCGTCTTCCACGTTCAATGCATGCTGCAACAGGTTGAACTCTTCATTTTCGTACACTACTTTTTTTGTGAGCCCAAAACAGTTCAACGGTTTACCCCGCAAACTGAAAACAGCCTGGGTTTCGACATTGCGTACTTTGGTTATCGAGCCACTCGCCGAATCGCCTTCCGTAATGAAAATGGTGGATTCCTTCTGCTTTTCGAGGATCAGGTTTTTCTCTTTGCCTGTGGCTTCTTCATTATAATGAACGCGGCAATCCCTCAGCTTCTTATTATGCAGGTTGGCTTTTTTTGCCCTTTCATTGGCCAGTTTGCGTATGCCGGATAATTCCTTTCGTTCCTTCTCGCTTTGTTCAATGCGTTTTTTCATTGAATCGGCGATGGATGGATTTTTATGAAGGAAATTATCCAGTTCCCGGGCGAGGAAATCATGAATAAAATTCTTCATGCTGGCGCCGCCTTCCTCCATATACTGGCTGCCGAGTTTTGTTTTGGTCTGTGATTCAAATACGGGTTCCACCACGCGCACGGATATGGCTGCCGTTATACTTTGCCGGATGTCGGCTGCTTCATAATCCTTCTTATAAAAATCCCGGACCACTTTTACGAATGCTTCCCGGAAAGCCTGCTGATGGGTTCCACCCTGTGTGGTGTATTGCCCGTTTACAAAACTAAAGATCTCTTCCCCATAGTCGTTATTATGGGTTATGGCCGCTTCAATATCATCACCCTTTAAATGAATGATCGGATAACAGAGTTCATCTTCATTGGTCTTCCGTTTCAGCAGGTCGAGCAGGCCGTTCTTCGAGAGATATTTCTTCCCGTTATAATTTATAACCAGGCCCGCATTCAGGTAACAATAATTCCAGAACTGGTTATCGAGGTATTCATTGATAAAATGAAAATTCTTAAAAATGCTTTCGTCGGGAATGAATTCAACGAGCGTACCGTTTGGTTCGGTGGTATGAACCTCCTTATTTTCCTTCACGAGGTTTCCCCGGGTGAACGAGGCTCTTTTTTCACGTCCGTCCCGGAAGGCAGCTACCACGAACGACTGGCTGAGGGCATTCACTGCCTTGGTACCCACCCCGTTCAGACCAACTGCTTTTTGGAAGGCCTTACTGTCGTATTTGGCGCCCGTATTTATTTTGCTCACAACATCCACCACTTTGCCCAGGGGAATGCCCCTTCCAAAGTCCCGCACAATCACTTTTTTTTCTTCGATCAACACTTCAATCTGCTTTCCGTGCCCCATGGTGTACTCGTCAATGCAATTGTCGATCACTTCTTTAACAAGTACATAAATCCCGTCATCCGCACTGCTGCCATCCCCCAGTTTACCAATATACATCCCGGGCCTGAGCCGGATATGTTCTTTCCAGTCGAGGGAACGGATGGACTCTTCTGTATAAGCGAATAAATCTTGTTTGTTTTCTGCCATAATGAATGGTCGCAAATATAGTTAAATCCGGTTGTTGCACGGACGCCTGAATTACGCAGGTTTGTGCATAAATCTTCTCTCATTAAATTGATTTCCCGATTTTTAGGCCTGTCCTGCCGTTGGGGTTTCCCAGTAATTTAAGAACAAAACCAAGTATTTATACCTATACTAAAACCCCTGATTTGACGCTATTATAACATAAACTTTAATCCCTTGAAAACCGGCCTTTTACCTGGAATCAACTGGATGCTTTCGATTCTGGCTGTTATACTATCATTTTCACCCCTGATCCTCTACTGGTGGAAGAAACTAACGCCGGACAAATCCTATCTGGTCATTTCCGTGTTCTGGGCCATTAACGGGATCCTGTATACTCCCGAAATCTTCCATTGGGACTGGTATAAAACAGCCAGCGATCAGATCACCTTATATTATAATCTGATAGACGGACCGCTCATCTTCCTGATATTCTATTTTGCTTTCAGAAAAAAAAATTTCCTCTACCTGCTCCTGGCCTTTGTTTTTTTTGAAGCATGTATGATTGCCTGGAAGGGATTTAATTTTGATTCCAATAACCTGATTATTGGCCTGGGCAGTTTAATCGCATTGGTCCTGAATGTCTGGGGGATCAGCGGATATTTTTTGAAAATGCAACATACCGATACGGAAAACGTAATGGTTTTTGTTTTTGCCGGTTATATTTTCTATTATGGATTATTTTCTGTCGTTTACTATTATAATTATTTAAGAAAAAGCGGTCCCGAACTTCCCTATGTGATTTTTGTTAACTATACTTCCGTATGCCTGGCCACAGCACTTATTTCATACGGGTTTTGGAAATATGCCTATACGAACTATAGAGACAAAGGCTTTTAATCTTCATCTTCCTCGTAATTATAAGATCCCTGGTTATCGTTATATATCGATTCCCAATCCTTTATTTTTTCATCACTAACGAGCTCAAGAATATCAAAAATGGGATCCCCTTTTTTCTTCCATTCATTTACGGTTTCGTCAGCATACCTGGATACAAACATGCATTGTTCGGTTTCCAGGTTCACTTTGATCAATTGCACGGGCGACAACTCCGCTTCCTGGATCAGATAATAACAGTTTTTTTCTAACAGGGCATAAGAATACATACTACACAGTTTTTTAAAAGTGATCTCTGGTTTGATTGCTAGAATTAATAGGAAGTATGAAAAGTCCTGCAGGAGAATTTTGAGGGGTAGTAAGTAGGCTGCAGGAACACAAATTTAATGTTTTTCGGAATCAATACTCCCGTTTTTACACCTTCCTGAAAAGGTATTTTTTTTCACTGATTATGTATTGAAAATCACTTGTTTACACCATTTTACCCTTTTCCAGCCGAAGGCTTTGGCTGATACAGGAGGGAAAATCCTGGTTATAATGGCTTACAAATATCAGGCTGCATGCATATTGGGTGCAGAAATGGTCAGTCATCTGCATGGCAAAGGCCGTCTGTGCCGCATCCAGGCCCTGGAAGGGTTCATCCAGGACCAGCAGTGGAGGCGTTTTGATCATCGCACGTCCCATCAGGATCAACCGCTGCATACCTGCCGGCAGGCTGGTTAATAAACGGTGGGCAAGTCCCTTACAATCCAGGTATTCCAGCCATTCCCAAACCAGTTGTTCCTGGAGGGGCGCCAATTGCCTGAACAGGCCAATGGTATCAAATAACCCGGAAGCAATTGTAGTGAAGGCGGTGGCGGCCGGATCAAAGTAGAGTTGCAATTCCGGTGACAGATAACCGATTTTTTGTTTGATTTCCCAGATACTTTCGCCCGACCCTCTTTTGCGGTCAAATAAATAGATTTCATTGGCATAAGCCTGCGGGTTGTCGGCCGTAATCAGACTTAACAACGTTGATTTGCCTGCTCCATTGGGGCCGCTCAGTGCCCAACAGCTCCCTTTCTCCACTTCCCAGTTGATTCCCTCCAATAGGAATCTGCCTTCATAACGGACATGCACCTGTTGCATGCGGACGGCAAACCGGAAATCCGGATATGAAAAAGAGAGGGCTGAAGGAAATGTTTTATAAACAGGCGGTATGGTTTCCGCTTGTTTTATCCGGACCTCATCCGCATTTTTCTTAATATGGAGGGTTCCGCTTTCCAGTTTCGCAAAACGGTTAAAGCAGTCCGGTATATGATCCCTGCTGCCCAGGAGCACCAGGTGTTGTCCCGATGCAGACAAAACCGACATCAAATCGTCCAGCAACTGCCGGCCCCTCCGATCCAGGCCGGTAAAGGGTTCATCCAGAATCAGTATCCGGTGAAAACCAAGAACTGCTTTCAGAATCTGCAATCTTTTATTTTCGCCATTCGACAACTGGATCAGCGGCTCATGCAGCAGGGGCGTCAGATGAAAAATTTCCAGGAGTCCGGCTTTTGTAATAAACCCCGTCCCGTTTTCATCAAAAGCGGCCAGGTCCTGGCCAACTGTAATCGTTGCTTCTGCATCCAGGGCATTATAACGCTGCTGATAATAGAACTGGTTTTGATTTCGGAGATCCCGGAACCGGTGCTGCTGGTCGATCACCATGACTGATTTATCAGACCCGCTTTCCGGCAGGATGGGAAAATCAATCCTTCCTCCGTAAGCATGGTAGCCTGCCAGGGTATGCGCCAATACGGTCTTGCCCGTTCCTGCCGCCCCAAAAATGGCCCATTGTTCACCCTGCCTGATTTCCAGCGAAACATCACGTAAAATTTCCTTTCCGTACATATTAACCCGCAGGCTTTCAATCTTCAGCAGCGTGGAACCCATGAAGAACGATTTTAAGGGGGTAAAGATGCTTTTTTTAAATTAAATTCGACGCTCAATCCAAGCACCTGATTTCGCAGCAAACCATACAACAGATACTGAGCCGGATAGATATCACGGAGATCATCGGGGGATTCGTGAAATTGAAAAAAAGAGGGGCCAATTACCTGGGACTCTGTCCTTTTCACAACGAAAAAACACCCTCTTTTACAGTTTCCCCGGCAAAGGAAATTTATAAATGTTTCGGTTGCGGCCGTAGTGGCAATGCCATCAGTTTTCTGATGGAACATGAGAAATTCTCTTATGTGGAAGCGTTGAAATTTCTGGCCAGCCGGTATAATGTGGATGTTGAAGAAACCGAAGCAAGTCCCGAAGTAAAAATCCAGCAGCAGACGGCAGACAGCCTCTATATCCTGAATGCATTTGCCCAGAAATTTTTCAGCGACGCCCTGCTGAACTCGGAAGAGGGGCAGGATATCGGGCTGAGTTACCTGCAGGAACGAGGGTTCCATGCCGCAACGATTGAAAAATTTCAACTGGGATATAACCCGGCTGCACCCGATGCTTTTGCCTCAGCGGCTATTGCAGGCCGTTATAATCCGGAGCTCCTGCAAAAAAGCGGGCTGGTGGTGATCCGGGACGGGAAAACCCAGGATAATTACCGGGGAAGGATCATATTTCCCATACACAGCCCCCTGGGGAAAATCGCCGGTTTCGGTGCGAGGATTATACGCAATAACGACCGCGCTCCCAAGTATATCAATACGCCGGAAAATGAAATTTATGTAAAAAGTAAACTGCTCTATGGTTCTTATTTTGCCCGGCAGGCCATAGATAAAGCAGACGAATGCCTGCTCGTGGAAGGATATACAGATGTGATTTCCCTGCACCAGGCAGGTATAGAAAATGTGGTGGCGAGCGGCGGCACTTCCCTTACGCCGGATCAACTGAGACTGATCAAAAAATACACTTCCAACCTGACGATCATATACGACGGCGACCCGGCAGGTATCAAGGCTGCACAACGCGGAATGGACCTGGCATTTGAAGAAAGCCTGCAGGTTCAACTCGTGCTGATACCAGGGCAGGAGGATCCTGACAGTTATGTCAGGAAAATCGGCGCCGCTGCGTTCAGGGATTTTGTCGCTTCGAATAAAAAAGACTTTATCCTTTTCCAGCTGGAAACCTCCCTGGCGGCTGCTTCCGGCGACAGTAACCAAAAGGCCCGGCTCGTCAGCCAGATTGCCGAAACCATTTCAAGGATCAATAAGGCCGAGGATTTTACACGCCAGCAGGATTATATCCGGCGTTCATCCGAACTCCTTAAAATTGATGAAAACGGGCTGAATACCCTGGTCAATAAATTCATCCGGGAACGGATCAGCAAATTTGAAAACAAAGCAGCCGCCCTGGAAAATGCGACTGGGATCACTCCCGCTCCGAAAATTTTTATCGAGGAGGAACTCAGCGAACTGCTGAACCGGGACGAACAGCAGGAGCGCGCCATCATCCGCTCCCTGCTTGAGTTTGGACTCAAACCCTGGGATGCGGAAAAACGGGTGGCAGACTACCTGCTCCCTGAGTTTGAGGATGAAGATATGTTCGATAATAAAAGCCTGATCCGGATTCTGCAGATCTATAAAACCTGGTACGGGCAGGGTCTGGAACCGACGGCCCGGAATTTTTTATACCACGAGGACCAGGAGCTGGCCGCGCTGGTCGTGTCTATCATGGATTTCCCTTACGAAGTGAGTGAAAACTGGAAAACTTTTTATGAAGGAAAAATTCCGACCCGGAATGAACTGTACCGGGAAGAAGTCGGTTCAACGCTCACTTACCTGAAGTTGAGAAAAATTCAGAGACTGATGAGCATGAACCAGAAGGACCTGGAAAAATCCAAAAATACAGATGAGCAGATGATGTATATGCAAACCCACCTTCATTTGAAGAAAATGGAGAAGGAACTGATGGGAAAATCCGGCACGGTGATCATAAAAATCTGATACAGGCATCTACCCAAAAAAAGACGGTCACCGGCAATCCGTCTTCGATGAGAACAGATTAGCCTGCCAGTGCTTCCGCCTTACGGCTTGATAAAGAAGAGGTGCCTACTGTCGCCTTTTCAAAGCGGGTAGCCGTCCATACGTGGTCCAGGGTGATTTCATGGATGCCTTCAAAGCCGGCATTGGTAATACAACTCCAGCTGCACTCCCGGTTGAGGGTGGTAGCGATTTTTGAACTGGTTTTGGGATAGGCCACCCAGAATTTCCCCCCTTTGCTCAGGGCCGGCAGTACTTCATGAATAATACCCCGTAGCTGGGTCTCATTGACAGCAAAAACCAGGGCGAAATCGATTTTTTTGATCTTCAGGAGCGGGGTGACATTTTTTGCAAAAGCCAGTTTGGCGAACTGTTTCTCAATGGAAGAAGGAAGACCCTGAATTAAAACACTTTTTTCTTCTTTTAATTCCAATTTTTCCAATAAAGTTAATGCCATACTTAATGTTTTTGTTTTCGGAGTTGCCTTCAGGGGCTGCAAAGTTAAAAAAAATTAAC
>DHWT01000102.1:17735-18296 GCA_002413325.1 Chitinophagaceae bacterium UBA5175
GTAAGTAAAAGAAAATGATCCTGTTACTAAAGGGAACAGCTAAAAAGGGTATTTATTCAGTTCTCACCTGAAATAAAGGGTATTAGATTGAATGACTGAGTTTTACGAAGGTTTCGGTCAAACGGGTGACCCGGGCCTGCGGGGTCTTTTTTTATCCCGGTACTTCAAAATAGGGATCTTACTTTCACTGCCCCTCAGCAGCCGGCTGATATTTTTCTGATGGGTTAAAATAACGAGCAGGGCGACTGCTATGGCAAAAGCCCTGTATAGGGGTTCCTTTTCATTAAAAATAAAGAGAATCAGAACCGCAAAAGCGATACTGGCCAGTATGGAACTCAGGGAAACAAAACGCGTCAGGTAAAGGCAAAGCAGGAAGACACCCACGCAATACACGGCCACCAGGGGCTGAATCGCGAGGATCATTCCAAACAAAGTAGCTACCCCCTTCCCACCCCGGAAATCTGCCCAGAGTGGAAAAATATGGCCTACCACGGCGGCCAGGCCAAGTCCCACCATGAGATTGGTCCTGTCCCATTCATTATGCATATAAAATGGAAGTAA
>DHWT01000165.1:0-652 GCA_002413325.1 Chitinophagaceae bacterium UBA5175
GAGCTATCCGGCTCGTTAAAGATCAGCATGTGGCAACTAGAGAAAACGATATCGCTGAAGAAGCAATAATCAGTAGCATTTATATCATCCGGGGTCAAAAAGTAATGATTGACCGTGATCTGGCTGCATTGTATGGTGTAGAAACGAAAAGGTTAAAAGAAGCTGTGAGAAGAAATAGGAACCGGTTCCCGGACGATTTTATGTTTGAATTGAATATTAAGGAGATGGAGCGTTGGAGGACGCAATTTGCGACCTCCAAAGAATTGAAAAAGGTCTGCGATATCATCCATTTTGTTTTACAGAACAAGGAGTTACGATGCTTTCATGCATTTTGAACACGGAAAGGGCAATTGGAGTAAATATCCGCATTATCAGGGTGTTTACTAAAATGCGTGAACTGCTTTTATCCCAAAAAGATATGCTGATCAAGTTAGAGCAGGTTGAAAAAGAAATAATAAATCAGGGTGGCAGGATGAAAAAGAATGAAGAGGACATTCAGGTAATATTTGCTGCCTTGAAGGAATTATTGAGGTCCCCTGATGATTCAAGGCCCAGGATCGGATTCAGAAGGGCGAATGAGATGGATTAAGAAGGCTGAACGCCTAACGCTCATCATTCATCACTCATAACTCATAACTCATCACTCATAACT
>DHWT01000165.1:908-3499 GCA_002413325.1 Chitinophagaceae bacterium UBA5175
ACTCATCACTCATAACTCAAAACCCATAACCCCCAACCATGCCCTGTTAACCCCCGGTTAATTGAGAAATAAACAGTAATTTCGCCATTCAAAAATCAGAGGATATGGCCAAGCCGAACAGCTTCCGGTGGAGTATGGAAAGTGAGCCGCACAAACCCAGAACGAAGGAAATCATTTATAAGCATCCTGAAATCAGGACCCTGATCGGCCGGAATCCCTGGACCTTCGGCGTGGTCCTGCTCTGCGTTTCGTTCCAGGTCACGCTATCCTGGTTCCTGCGCGATGCATCCTGGTGGGTCATTTTCCTTGTTGCCTACCTGGGCGGCGCTTTTGCAAGCCATACTTTATACGTCTGTATTCATGAAGCGGCCCATAACCTGATTTTCAAGAAAAGGGCCCTGAACAGCATTTCTGCGATCATTGCCAACCTGCCGCTGGTTTTTCCCAGTGCCATTTCATTCCAGAAATACCACCTGAAACATCATTCCTACCAGGGTGTGGAAGAACTGGACGCCGATATGCCTTACCGCTGGGAAGCAAAACTGATCAACAACTCCGTTTTTGGAAAGGCGCTCTGGCTGCTGCTCTATCCCCTGTTCCAGATGATCCGGCCGGTACGCCTCAAAGAAATTAACCTGATTGATAAATGGACCATCATCAACATGATCGTTCAGTTTACATTCATGGGCTTTTTTATATATTTCCTGGGATGGAAAGCAACCGCCTATTTAACGGCGAGTTTCTTTTTCTCCGTCGGCCTGCATCCCCTGGGTGCGCGATGGGTGCAGGAACATTTCCTCACACATGGTGACCAGGAAACCAAGAGCTATTATGGCCTGATGAATACCGTGAACCTGAACGTGGGATATCATAATGAACACCACGATTTCCCTTCTGTTCCCTGGAATAAATTACCAAGGATCAAAAAATTTGCAGGCGATTACTACGATAACCTGGGACATCATACTTCTTACACGATATTGCTTTTTAAGTTCCTCTTCGATAAAAACCTGTCCGTGTATTCCCGTATGGCGCGCGATAACCGGGGAGGTAAGCTGAAGACACAGCATGCAGGAAAGGCGCAGCAAAGCTTAACGCCGAACGCCTAACGCCTAACGCCTAACGCTGAACGCTGAACGCTTTTATGTAGAACTTCATGCTGAAATTTTACCTCTTTTATTCGGAAAGATAAACATGGGTAGCGTTAAGCGTTAGGCGTTAGGCGTTCAGCGTTAAGCGTCAGGCCTTCACTCTTTTTCTTAATTCAGGAAATGCGATCTGAAACCAGGAACTGTATTTCCCGGGATGCTGCTGTAGGTCCGATTCGATATCTTCCATCGAACGAAAACAATAATCCTTCACTTCCTGTGTATCCGGATTCAACACGCCGTCATAAGTTCCGGTAAATACATGATCGAATTCAAATTCCGTGAGCCCGTTATCGAATTCCGTGCGGTAAATAAAATCGAATATTTTTTTGAGTGAAGTGTCTATGCCCATTTCTTCCTTCAGTCTCCTGACCGAAGCCCCTTCAACAGACTCCCCGGGGCGCGGATGGGAACAGCAGGCGTTCGTCCACAAACCCGGACTATGATATTTTCCCAGGGCCCGCTGCTGCAACAGCATTTCACCTTTCCTGTTGAATATAAAAACGCTGAAAGCCCTGTGTAAAAGGGCTTTCCGGTGTGCTTCCATTTTTTCTATCGTACCGGTCTCTTCGTCCTGCTCATTTACCAGGATCACTTCTTCAGGCATATGATTCGGTTGGATCAGATTTCGGATTTCTTAAAAATACAAATTCCCGGTATAAAAATCCTGTCCTGAGTTATAAAGATATCTTCGTCATAAAGGCATCTCCAGGTTCAGGAACCATCCTGCGGGAACCGTTAGTTAGCGGGAATATAAAATAGTACGTCGTCCGTTTAAAATTGCTGGATCTGCGATTTCAACAGTTTCCGCGCAAAATGTATACGGCTTTTGATGGTTCCCAGCGGTTCCTGGAGCATGTCCGCAATTTCATGATATTTATACCCGTCAAAATAAAGCAGGAAGGGATTCCGGAATATTTCCGGAAGTCCGTGGATAGCTCCCTGGATATCGCGGATGCGCAGGTTGCTTTCCGCGTTGCCTGTGATTACAGCGGACTGGCTGTTATTTAAAAGGTAGTCGTTCGGGGAAGCGTCAAAAATAGTTTTCTGCTTCGCACGGCGCCGGTAATTATTGATGAATATATTCCGCATGATCGTATACAACCATGCTTTTATATTGGTTCCGACATTGTATTTGTCCTTATTGGCGATCGCCCGGTATAATGTTTCCTGAAAAAGATCCTTCGCTTCTTCGCTATCCCTGGTTAAAGTGATGGCAAACGGCTTCAAAAATTCAGCATTGGATACCAGGAGCTGGTTGAATTCAAGAGCACCCATATTGAAATAGTGATTTACTTTATAAAGATAAAAATAATGCCAAGACGGAATGTCAGCTAAAGGACAAGCGGAGAAATCTTAACAGTAAATTTATCCGGCCATTGAGTCATGACAATGTTGAAGTGTGGCGGTTATGGGTTATGGGTTATGAGTTATGAGTTATGA
>DHWT01000165.1:3753-26858 GCA_002413325.1 Chitinophagaceae bacterium UBA5175
AGTTATGAATGATGAATGATGAGCGCAAGGCGTTCAGCGTTAAGCGTTCAGCGTTAACCTCTTAGAAGCCTATAACCCGGGATTCAAAAGAACGCCGGCATCTAACAATTTGTTAACAGTATTGGAAATGGTAGTGGAGGCACGCAGGATGTTGATGTGCCTTATGTTGTGAAGATCTGAACCTAAAAGACTTACATATCCTTTTTTGATGAGATATTGGGCCAGCTCTTCCTGCTTTTTCCCATAATATCCGCAGAGGGAAAGCAGGTTCAGCTGGAATATGCAGTCCATATCGTGCAATTCGTCGTAGACATTCTTGTGGGCACCGAAATACAGGTACCGTTCGGGATGGGCAATGATCGGCTGGTATCCCTTGATCTGGAGTTTGAAGAGGGTGTCTTTGAGATCCATCGGCTGGCGGATAAACGAGAATTCCACCAGCACCATATTATTATGGATGGTAAGCAGGGGGACATTATTTTCCAGCAGCTCATCCACATGCTCGTCCAGGTAATATTCAGCGGCTGCCCGGAATTCGACCTTCATTTCTGTTTCCGCCAGGCGCGCCCGTACAATCGCCGCCCCGTTTTCAATGATTTCAGGTGTATTCTTAAACATCTCCCACTGCACATGGGGCGTAGCGATGAATTTACGGTAACCCAGGCTGTGCATCGCCCGGATCATCACGATCGACGATTCCAGGTCTGTGGCGCCATCGTCAATACCCGGGATCAGGTGGTTATGCATATCCGTTACCAGGCCCGATAAATCAGCCGGCTCGTTCACTTTCTTTTTAAATAGTCGAAACATTTCAGTTGACGGTTGACAGTTGACGGTTGACGGATCCCAATTGAAGGTTAATCGTTATCCGTTGAAAGTAAATAATTAATTTATTAAAATGAGTGATTGTTTTTGAATTGATAATTGACCACCGTCAACTGTCAACTGTCAACCGTCAACTTCTTCAGGTACCCTGTATACACCGACCGGATCCCTTCTTCCAGTGAAATGCGCGCCTGCCAGCCCATGGACTTCATTTTACTTACGTCCATCAGTTTGCGGGGCGTACCATCGGGTTTGGAAATATCTTTTTGGATACTTCCTGAATAACCGGTAATGCGGGCAATGAGTTCCGCCAGTTCCAGGATACTGAGGTCCGTTCCCGTACCGACATTTACCAGACCGGGTTCATTATAAGTTTCCATCAGGAAAACACAGGCATCGGCGAGGTCGTCCACGTGCAGGAATTCCCTTTTCGGTTCCCCCGTTCCCCAGATCGTCACAAAGGGTTCCTGATTGATTTTTGCTTCGTGAAATTTCCTGATCAGGGCCGGGAGCACGTGAGAATTTTTCAGATCATAATGATCGTTCGGGCCGTAGAGGTTGGTTGGCATGGCGGAAATAAAATTACAACCGTACTGTGCCCGGAACGCGTCGCAGAGTTTGATTCCGGCGATCTTGGCGATGGCATAGGGTTCATTGGTATGTTCCAGCAGGCCCGTCAGCAGGTAATCCTCCTTCAAAGGCTGCGGGGCCATTTTCGGGTAGATACAGGATGAACCGAGGAACATCAGTTTCTTTACCTGACACTTCCAGGCCGCATGAATGATATTGCTTTCGATCATCAGGTTATCATAGAGAAAATCTGCCCGGTAGGTATCGTTGGCCAAAATGCCGCCTACTTTGGCCGCAGCGAGAAAAACATAATCCGGCTTTTCCCTTTCAAAAAAAACATGCACGGCTTCCTGGTTGCGCAGGTCCAGCTCCTCCGAGGTTTTAAGGACGAGATTTTTGAACCCGTCCCGTTCCAGCTTTCTCTTTATGGCTGAACCCACCATGCCGCGGTGGCCGGCGATGTAAATTTTATCTCTATTGTTCATTTATTTCGTTGGCAATTATGAATTATGAGTTATGAGTTATGAATTATAAGCGTTAGGCGTTAAGCATTCAGCGTTCAGCTTATTCATGCTGGTTTTT
Source organism: Chitinophagaceae bacterium UBA5175 (assembly GCA_002413325.1). Lineage (GTDB taxonomy): Bacteria > Bacteroidota > Bacteroidia > Chitinophagales > Chitinophagaceae > Puia. The sequence goes on from DHWT01000165.1 coordinate 5,731, forward strand.
GATTCTAAAACCGGATTCTCTCAGCAGTTTTTCCCTCCTGAATAGATCCAGGTCTGCGTGCACCATTTCTTTTACAAGTGCGGGCAAATCATATTTGGGAACCCATCCGAGTTTTTCACGGGCCTTGGTGGGATCGCCGATTAACAAATCCACTTCCGTCGGACGAAAATAGTCTGGGTCTACGACCACCAGCTTTTTCCCCTTCTCCAAATGAAACGCAGGATCTGAACAGGACACCACTTCTCCGTACTCCCCGTCATCCTTCCCTTTGAATGCAAGCTCCACGCCAATTTCGGCAAATGCCATCTTTACAAAATCGCGGACCGTGGTCGTAACACCGGTGGCAATCACATAATCTTCCGGTTCATCCTGCTGCAGGATCCGCCACATCGCTTCCACATAATCCTTCGCATGACCCCAGTCGCGGCGGGCATTGAGGTTTCCGAGGAAAAGTTTTTCCTGGAGACCCAACCCGATCTTGGCTACCGCCCGGGTTATTTTCCTGGTTACAAAGGTTTCCCCGCGCAAAGGGGACTCATGATTAAACAAAATGCCATTGGCAGCAAACATTTTATACGCTTCCCGGTAGTTTACGGTTATCCAGTATGCATACAGTTTGGCCACGGCATAAGGTGAACGCGGATAAAACGGCGTGGTCTCCGACTGGGGAACGGCCTGTACCAGTCCGTATAATTCAGAAGTCGAAGCCTGGTATACTTTTGTTTTCTTTACAAGGCCCAGCAATCTAACGGCCTCTAATAAGCGCAAAGTACCAATGCCGTCGGCATTGGCCGTATATTCGGGGGTTTCAAAACTCACGTGCACATGACTCATCGCACCGAGGTTATAAATTTCATCGGGCTTGGTTTCCTGGATGATCCGGATGAGGTTGGTGCTGTCGGTCAGGTCTCCGTAGTGCAGCCTGAAATGAATATTTTTTTCGTGTGGATCCTGGTAGAGATGGTCAATCCGATCCGTATTGAACAACGAGCTTCTCCTTTTGATCCCGTGAACCTGGTATCCCTTTTCCAGCAGGAGTTCGCTGAGGTAAGCCCCGTCCTGGCCGGTGACGCCTGTTATCAATGCAACTTTCGACATAATGATCTGTTACTTTAAGAACTGCGTAATTTTTCGCAGTGGTTTCAAATATAATGTAAAAAAATAAGGCTTCAGCCCATTAATGCGCCAGGCTTTCCGGTCCTCCTGGTTTGCACGGATCCGGTTACCAACTGATGCATTACTCATACCGCCGGTCCGCATTCTCACCATAACCTGCGGAATATAGGCTGCCTTCATCCGGTGTTTCACCAAAATACGCAGCATCATTTCGTAATCCGCCGCCGACCGGAGGCTGGTATCAAAAAGTCCGACCTGGTCATAAACTGTTTTCCGTACAAAAAAACTGGGGTGTGGCGGCATCCATCCCCAGAAAAAAGAGTGCGGGTGGTATGCTCCCGCTTTCCAGGTGCGGGTAACCCGGGATGTATTTTGCGCATCCACATATTGAATATCCCCGTAACTGGCCTGAACAGAAGGGTTTTCAAAAACCCGGGCCACTTCGGATATCACGCTGGCATGCTCATATATATCATCTGAATTCAGGATGCCGATGATATCCCCGGTGGCTGCGCGAATTCCCTTGTTCATCGCATCGTATATACCTTCATCCTTTTCAGAAATCAAGGTGGCAGTATGCGGGTATTGTTGAACAATATCCAGGGTATCGTCCTTCGAATGTCCGTCCACAATGATATGTTCAATATGCCCGTAATCCTGCTCTTCCACGGAACGCATGGTTTCAGCAACCGTTTCTTCGCTGTTATAGGTAGCTGTTATGATGGAAACGCGGAGGGGCATTTGGTTGACGGTTGACGGTTGACGGTTATGAGTTATGAGTTATGAGTTATGAGTTATGAGTTATGAATTATGAGTTATGAATTATGAGCGTTAGGCGTTAAGCGTTAGGCGTTAACCGTTGATTTCCCGGTTGCGGACGAATATTGCGGGATTCCCTGAATAAATTTTCATTTCCTCCATATCTTTTGTCGCTACCGAATTAACGGTCAGGATAGAATGAGATTTACAAACCACACCGGGGCATACGATGGCTTTCGCGCATATCCAGACACCATCCTCTATTTTCACCTGATCATATTTAGGCGGGAAATTACTTTTGGTATAATCGTGGTTTCCCGTTAACAGAATGGCTCCCTGTGAAAGGCATACATGATTGCCGATAACCACCTGTTCGATATTATCAATCCATACCTCCTCGCCAATCCAGCAATGATTACCTACGATTAACCTCCAGGGGTTTTTAATTCTGACCAAAGGCTTGATAATGACCCCGACACCCACTTTTGCCCCAAAAAACCGTAAAAGCATTACTTTGAATTTTGAAGGAAACGGAATGCTGCTGAAAAAAATGAAATAATTAACCAGGTACCAGGTCAGGACCTTGAACTTTGGTCCCGCGCGATAATCTCCTATTGAGTATTTAGAAAGATCTGTTTGCATAAATCCTATCGTTCAGCGTATTTAGAAAGACCTGTTTGCCTAAATTCTATCGACTATGTCCCGGAATCAAACTGGCATACAACCTGTTGTGGAATAATCCGAAATTCCGGTTCACGCCGGTTTATGACCAGCACGAGTTCCTTTTTTCTCTGGTAGCACGGGTTTTTTTTCCCGGCGGCAGGGTTTTCCTTCCCCGATATTATTTTTTTTCTGCCAGGATTGCCAGATCAGGAATTAAAATCTAAAAAATTCAGGGTTTTACAAATTTCGTAATTACCAGCAATTCCTCGCCAGACAGATCATCCGTCAGGGATTCCTGCAATTGTAAAGGATGTATATTTTCAAAGTTGATGGGGCTGCTGCCAATATAATACGGCTGGTTCCGGAAGATATGCCTGTAAAAATCCCCGTTCAGAAAATTCGGATGCACTTTCCCCCAGAACCGGTGAAATGTTTCCTGGTTTTTGAGTCTGAATGCCGGGCTGCCATTCGGACAAAACGCTACGAAATAGCCTCCGTTTATTAATAATGATTCTGCCAGACTGATCATTGACGCAATATCCGGATGATGCTCAATGACGTGGGAAGAGAAAAAAATATGATTTTCCTTCCTTAATAATTTTTCATCCATGCAAATATCCACTTCCAGATTTTCAATTCCATACGAAGCCCGGGATCTGGAAATTTCATATCCCTGAACCTGGTGCCCGGCCTGCTTAAACTGATACGATGTATATCCCCAACTCGAACCATAATCAATAATGCGCAATGATTTTTCCCCCGGAAATAATCGGGCAAACAAATCCAGATACCTGTCCGCATTTTTATTCCCAACGGTAAAACCCTCATCCTTCATTTTTTTTAACAGGGAAGGATCCGGCAAATCGGTGGTTATATTATCTGATTCCTGGTATTCCGTCTGATAAAAATCTGCGTTTTCTTCCTGTTTATCAACCGGATATCTGAAATATAAATGACAGTTCCGGCATTCCATCAATTTGGTTACCAAATATTTTCTGTCAATTTCTTTACAGTTTTCGCTTTTACAATAGGTACACTGTATTTTCTGACCGGAGGCCAGTATGGAATCTAACAGGTATTTTATTTTTTGTTTATTAGTGAGCATCCTGATTCGTATAGTTACATTGTATTTTCTGACCGGAGGCCATTATAGAATCAAACAGGTATTCTATTTTTAGTTTATTAGTAAGCATCCTGGTTCGTATTCGATCCTATTATTCCCAACCGGCAAAATTTTATTATTTATTCCCGGTCATGGCCGGACGAAAATTTTCAGCACAGAATTGAAGCAGTTTTTCCAATTCCAGGCTCACATCATTGCGGATCAGATAACCTTCCGACAACAAACGCTCTATGGAGAAAACCAATTCCGGTTCTGCTGAAGGGGCCGACCCGGCCGGCAATACCAGGGGTAAATTTTTATGCAGCACCTGCACTGCGGCCCGTATGATCGCATCGGCCATATCGATCACCCTCATGGATAAACCTGCGCCCAGGTTATATATCAGGTGTTCCGGAGGCCGGGAAAGCATCAACATCCTGGAGATGACTTCCTCCACATCCGTTAAGCTGATAAAATCCCGGAACTGGCTTCCATTGGAAAGCAGGGTCAGGCTGCCCTTTTCCACTGCCTGACGACAGAGGTCATTCGCCAGGAGCGTCCAGCGATTGACATGAGGGGAAACCGGAGCACCAAAAGAATTAGACAGGCGGAGCACCGTTCCCCTGATTTTATTTTGCTTTGAAGCAGCCACCACATAATCTTCTGCAGCCCGGTGGGTGATCGCGTAGGGATGTGTCGGAACCGGTAAGGTTTCCTCGGTAATGGTTCCCCGGAGCGGTGCACCATATATATGAGCTGTGGAAAAATAAATAAACCGTTCCACGCCCTGTGATATACTGTTCTCCAGAACGATACGTGTTTCATCTACATTTACCCGGATCGCTTCCGAGGGATATTTTACACAATCCACTTCGTTCAATGCAGCCAGATGAATCACCGTATCTATAAATGAAGGAAAGGTTTCCCGGTCCAGCAAGGTTGCATGGTCAATCCGGCGGACATTCCCATGCAAACGCAATAAGGTATCTGATACGATATTCCTGGAGGATGCCCAGACCTCATGCTCTTCTGAAAGCCGGCGCGTGAGTCTCCCTCCGACAAATCCAAATCCTCCGGTAATTAATATTCTGCTCATGCAAACCCGTTGAAGGGAATCAGGTCATTTTGAATGGGAAGGTTTTTAGCTTCTAACGGATCGTGGGGAATACTCGCGATATTCAGCAGCATATTGACCCCGTCCGAGAGTCCCTGGAATGCCATCCAGATGCCGGGTGGTACGGTTAACCGCTGGTAATTTTCCCTGGAAAGGGTTAATTCCTGGATTGTTTTATAGGTAGGGCTATCCGAACGGTCATCATAGAGAACGAACCGGATGGCTCCCATCGGCACGACCAGGTTCAGGATCATCTTCCGATGTTTTTTCCAGCCTTTTACCGCATTTTTATGAATCGTGGAAAAATAAGCTTCGCCAAATCCCTGGAATGACGGTTCCCATTCCTTTAATGCATGCATGACTTCACCCGAATCGCCGGGGATCAATTTAAGTGGCGTAATGATTACATCCTTTATAATACCCATGCAATAGATTTTTTTCCGGCAGCTTCCGCATAGGCACGGATCTGGTCTAATGTGTATCTGCTGATATCTTTTTTATCGTGGTTATAATAATGATTGTACCATTCCCCCGTTAGCCGCGCCGTCGTATCAAAATCCAGCGCCGGTTTCCATTGCAGGTAGTACAGGGCCTTATCGCAGTTCAGTTTAAGCAGACCGGCTTCATGGAAGTCCCTGTTCTCAGCAATGTCAAAATGTTTTTCCAGGGAACCGGATTCCCAGTATTTGCTCACGGCCTGTAATAATTCCAATACTGTATGATTCTGATCCGCCGCGGGGCCCATATTAAACGGCTCCCCGTTAATGACGCCACCCGGTTCCGCCAGCACCTGCCCGGCACGCAGGTAACCACTCAGCGGTTCCAGTACATGCTGCCAGGGGCGGGTGGAATTGGGATTCCGGATCTGTACCGCCTGATGTTCTTTCCAGGAACGGAAACAATCCGGCACGATGCGGTTCAGGGCCCAGTCACCGCCGCCGATCACATTCCCGGCGCGCACGATGGTAAGTTTTACTTTGGACCCCGGCTTTTTAAAATAAGAATGATAATAGGTTTTGATAACCAGCTCGGCCGCTCCTTTGGATGCGCTGTATGGATCCTTCCCGCCGAGTGCATCCTGCTCACGGTACCCCCAGATCCATTCTACATTATCGTAACATTTATCACTTGTGACAATTACCGCATTACATGGATTTGAAACAAACCGCAGGGCTTCCAGTATATGAGCTGTTCCGATCGTATTTGTCTGAAACGTTTCGATCGGATCTTCATAAGAAACGGAAACAATGGGCTGCGCTGCCAGGTGAAACACAAAATCCGGCTGCACCTGCTGAAAGATTTCCTTCATCTTCGGCCCGTTGCAGATATTTTCAAAATGATGATCCGTTTTCTGTGCCAGCCCGAGTTCTTCAAAGAGGGAAGGCTGGCTCGGAATATCTTTTGAAATGCCGGTTACCCGGGCCCCCAGTGAATGAAGCCAGAGACTGAGCCAGGACCCTTTGAAACCGGTATTACCGGTTACAATTACTTTTTTACCCTTATATATATTGTTAAACATCGATTACCAGGTTTTCCATTTGGCATGACCGGAGGCCCACATCTCATTCAATGCAATCTTATCCCTCAGGGTATCCATGCATTTCCAAAACCCCTGGTGCCTGTAATTAAATAATTGCCCGTCTTTGGCGAGCATTTGCAAAGGTTCCTGTTCAAATACCGTTTGATCGCCATCTATATAATTCAGTACTTCCGGCTGGCAGATAAAAAATCCACCGTTGATCCAGTTGCCATCTCCTTTTGGTTTTTCCAGGAAGGATTTCACCCGGTTGCCTTCTGTTTCCAAAGCCCCAAACCGGCCTTCGGGCTGAACGGCCGTCATCGTAATATATTTTCCATGTTCCTTATGAAAACTGAGCAGTTTTTTAAAGTCAATATCCGAAACCCCATCACCATAAGTTAAAAGAAAAGTTTCATTACCGATATAATCTTTTGCTCTTTTTATACGCCCGCCCGTCATCGTATCCTGGCCGGTTTCCAGCAGAGTCACTTTCCAGGGCTCCGAAGTATTGCTATGTACTTCTATTTTATTGGTGCTGAGATCGATGGTCACGTCGCTCTGGTGCAGGAAATAGTTTGCAAAATATTCCTTGATATAATATCCTTTATACCCCAGCAGGATCACGAATTCCGTAAAACCATATTGGGAATACCCTTTCATGATATGCCATAAAATGGGCTTCCCTCCAATTTCAGCCATTGGCTTCGGACGAATATCCGTTTCTTCACTTAACCTGGTTCCGAACCCGCCTGCAAGAAGTAATACTTTCATATTTCCGGTATTATCATATTTTAAATATCAACCCAACCATTCACCTTCTGGTCATCCGAATAACTTCCTGTATCTATCATGTAATCTGGGAATATCGAAGCTGTCCCTGGCAAGCTCAAACGCATTTCTGCTCCATTCATCGTATTCTTCCTGTTTCCAGGCCAATGCCTTCCCGAGTGCCTCCTTAAACTGGTCTTTTTCACTTAGCGGCAGGTCCCATCCGGCTTTTTTATTTTCCAGGTATCTCCAGGGAGTCTGGTCACTGATGAGTACGGGATCACCGGCCGACAGGGCTTCATAAATGACATGACCATAGTTTTCCCCAAGCGTTGGTAAAACAAATAAATGATAGGCCCGCATCGTCGCGAATACCTGGTCATAGGGTATCGGACCTTTAAAATCCACCCGTATATTCGTCCCCAGTAAGGAGGACAATTGCCTGCAGTCCTTTGCATAGTTTTTATCTTCTTCCATGCCATACACGTCAAAAACCAGCTTCACATCGCTCCCGAGTTCCGTGAGAATCTTCAGAAAATAATATAAATTTTTCTTCGGATGTATTCTCGAAATAAAAACGCAGGACAGCTCATCCGGCCTTTTTATTTTGGAACGCCATTGGCGAAGGGACGTATTGGGAATATTATCCAGTACGGTAATCTTCGCTTTCGTGGAAAAGAAAAAAAGTATATCCTTTTGCTCCTGCTTATTGGTCGCGTGAAAGATCACTTTCCGATGCCACGCGATGAACCTGAATAACCTCAGGAAAATATATTTCTTGAAATATTTCCTTTTTAATGCGCCTTTATGCAACATACCCCGCGGGGCCAGTATGATCTTTCCGCTATAATGATTCCAAAGCAGCACCCATAACGGCAGCAAGGTATATAATCGGGAATACATACTGTTGAAATATACAAAATCAGGGTTTATGTTTTCTACCAGCTGTTTCACACGATTCCGCGTAATAAAATCCGGTGAGGCATACCATATGTTTACCCCGGCCTCATTCCGGATCCATTGATTTACCGGAATTCCCTGGTAAGGAGCCTGATCACCGAGATCCCTGTCGGAACAGATAATATAAAATTCATATTCCCCCTTCAGGATATTTACAATATTCCTGCAGGACTGAATGGGCCCGCCTGCTTTATAACCTGGTTCATACCAGTCAGTAAATAACAAAATCGACTTGGTTTCGGGACTTGAAAACAACTGCCTGTATTTTTCAAGGGCATGCAGTTCCTGCAGGTATTCTTTGGCATAGGCATAGGCCCCCTCAGACCATTCCATGTATTCCCGCTGGTCCCATCCGGCCGCCCGGGTAATGGCATCCATGAATTTTTCTTTCATCTGAAGCGGGATATCCCAGCCCACTTTCAAGGGCTCGAGATTTCTCCAGGGAGTCTGATCGCTGATCATCACGGGCAGTCCCGTAGACAGGGCTTCAAATATAGCGTGACCATAATTCTCACCCAGGGTGGGCAATACAAATACATGATACTGCCTGAGCATTTCAAAAACCCTGTTGAATGGAACGCCCCCCATAAACCGCACTTTTATATTCGGGGGGAGGGATGCAGCGATCTTTTTGCATTGTTCTGCATAATCATGATGGTCTTCAGAACCATAAATATCAAACCCGATTTCAATATCATGGTCTACTTCTTTCAGCAGGTCCAGGAAATAATGCAAATTCTTTTTCGGATGTATCCTGGAAAGAAATATGCATTTCAGGCTGCCTTTTTCCTTGCTTCTTTCCTGCAGAGGCTGGTCATTGAAAGTGGGGATATCTTCAACGACCGCTACATTCGCCCTTCCGGTGAAAAAAAACTCAATATCCTTTCGTTCCTGTTCATCCGTGGCCTGGAAAATAATTTTCCTGCTCCATCCGATCAACAGAAACATTTTCAGAAAAACGACTTTTTTTATGTATTTTATTTTCAGTGCCCCCTTGTGCAGCATGCCCCTGGGTGCAAGAATCATTTTACCATGGTAGCGATTATTCAATAATATCCATAACGGCAATAGTGTGTATTTGAATGAATACATACTGTTGAAGTAAACGAAGTCAGGTTTTACTTCCTCTAAAAGTTTTAACAACCGCCGCCTCCCCATAAAATCGGGGGAGGCATACCATATGTTTACCCCCGTTTCAGTTTTTATCCATTGGTTTACCGGGATTCCCTTATAAGGAACCTGGTCGCCCAGGTCCCGGTCTGAACAAAGAACAAAAAAATCATAGGTTCCTTTTAAACCAGCAACCACATTTTTACAGGCCTGGATCGGGCCTCCCGCTTTAAAGCCGGGTTCGTACCAGTCTGTGAACATCAATATTTTTTGCCTGCCCGCCCGCTGCATGTCTGATAATTCTTTTATTCGGTTCCGTTTTTCTCCAGCCAATATTCCAGTACAACAAATAACCAGATTTCCATCCACCGGATCTGATCATCCCCTTTGAGAAATGCCTGCCAGTACTGTGCGAGCTTTTTTCCCTGAATAAAAGTGCGTTGGCACATGTTGTTTATATAATGCCCGCAAAAGGATCGCAATTCATTTCTTAACCAGGATTTCCAGGGAAAATCAAAACCCTGCTTTTTTCTGAATACAATGCTGTCCGGTAACAGGGGCTTTAAGGAATCGACCAGTAAACTTTTTGGATAAACAGGTACTTTAAAATGGTCCGGAACAGACATCACGAATTCCACCAGGTCCTGATCGAAAAAAGGTTCCCTGATTTCCAGGGAATGCGCCATACTCATCTGGTCCGTGTCTTTTAATAAAGTCTGCTGGGTGTAACCCAGGTATTCTGCCGCCGTTACCTGGCTGAATAATGGCAGCCTGGATAATTCCTTTTTTTTTGAAATCAATTGCTCTGAAAGGGTCAGGGTATCTGGGCTATGTAAGCGGGTTAATTCCTGTAACACAGACGGGGAGACGATTTGCCTGAAAACAGGATAACTGTTTTCTATCCCCGGAGAAGGCATCCCGATCAATTGACGCATCCGGTCTTTTTTTGATCCCTTACCCATCAATCCGCCGGCCATATGCCTGACGAATAAAGGCAATTTCCAGATCCAGCTTTTTTGCTGAAGTTGGATATAATTCGTGAACAGCGGATATCCGGCAAAAAGTTCATCACCCCCGATACCTGAAAGCGCCACACGGATGCCCTGCGCATGAATGGCTTTTGAAACTACGTAACTGTTGATGCCATCCCCTGTCGGAATGTCCATGGCGTCGAGCGCATGGGTCAGCTCCGCCAGCATCACTTCCGGTTTAAGATGAATACGGGTATGGTCTGCATGAAATTTTTTAGCGACTGTTTCCGCATAGCGGGACTCATCGAATTCCACATCATCGAAAGTTACCGTAAACGTTTTGGGCGAAGGGTCGCCGGCTTCCACCATCAGTCCTACGACGGCACTGGAGTCAATACCACCCGACAATAAAGCCCCGACGGGCACATCACTTACCAGTCGCCGTTTCACAGATTGAAGCATCAGCGATTTAACCTTTTCTTCCACCTGTTTTTTATCCGTCAGGTTAAAGTCATACCGCCTCGTAACCGGATCCCAGTAGGATTCCGTATGGACCATGCCTCCCTGAATCCGGATCCAGGTACCAGCTTCCATTTGCCTGATCCCCTTCACGGGAGTAAAAGGAAATCCGATGGACTGGTACCTGAAGTATTCAGCAATTGCTGAATGGTCCAATTCTTTTTTACCGGGCATTGCAGACAGGACGGCACGCAGTTCCGATGCAAAAATATACTGATCTCCATCCTGATAATAATACAAAGGCTTTACACCCAGCCGGTCGCGCGCGATAAACAGGGACCTTTCCTCCCCGTCCCAGATGGCCATCGTAAACATGCCGCGTAAATGATTCAGGCAGGCTACGCCCCATTTCATGTATCCCGCCAGGATCACTTCCGTATCGCTGTGCGTCCGGAACGGATAGTCGCTCAAGCCGGGTTTGATTTCCGCATAATTATAGATCTCCCCGTTAAAGATCAAGGTGTAGCGGCCGCCCGGATCCCTGAAGGGCTGATTGGCTGCATTGGATAAATCAATGATGGAAAGACGCCGGTGACCCAGGGCCAGTTCGTGATCTGTAAAAATACCTTCCGCATCCGGACCGCGATGGCGCATGGAATCCGCCATCCGCTGTATCAGGGACTCTTCAACCGGTTTGTTATTAAAATATAATATGCCCGCTATGCCACACATTGCTGATTGTTCAGGATCGCTGCGTATAACTTCAGGTACTGGTCAGCGATTTCCTGCACGTCGTATTGTTTTATATTCTCAAATCCCTTGTTAACGATTGACTCGCGATAGCCATCGTCTTCAATAATTCTTTTGATGCCAGCCCGGATAGACTCCGTTTGATCCGGGTCCACCAGACAGGCGCCTGCTCCTGCCACTTCCTTCATGGGAGAGATATTACTCGTCAGCACGGGGCGACCCGCTTTTTGTCCCTCGAGGATGGGTAAACCGAATCCTTCATACAGTGAAGGAAAAATAACCATATCACAGGCGGCATAACGGTCGGCCATTTCATTTTCTGAAAGTTCCCTGAACTGCCTGAAACGGATATGATATTTCTGCAAAAGCAACAGATGTTCTTCCGGAATCCGGCCCACGATTTCCAGGGTGCACGGGATTCCGGCCAATGCCTCCGCAATCCGGTCAAGATTTTTGTTGGGCGTTGACCCGATGAACAATAAAGCCGGACTGTCGGCATGAAACTGCTGTGCCCGGTAATAGATATGCGCATTCACCGGGTTGGGTATCACAACCACTTTTGCAGGATCACAGCCCGTAAACTGTACGATTTCGTTTTTTGATTTTTCCGATATCGTGGTAACAAACCGGCATTTTTTAACCGGCAGTTTCAGGAAGATCCATTTAAAAAATACCCGTTTCAATCCCCTGCTTTCGCGGATAAAAACACTGTCATGTATCGTCAGTATGGTTTTTCTTTTGGGTAATGCCAGTACGATATAATGGACATCTCCTGTTACATGATAAATATCGGCATTGCTTTTCCTTGCAAATGCCAGGTTCCGCGCCATATCGTACAGGGAAGCGTTGTAAAAGGGCATATATTGCGATTGCACGGAAAATCCTATTTGCAATCCTCCCATCAGGGAAGCAAATACCTTTTCAATGCTGTAAAAAAGCGGGTTGGGCTTCCTGAATATTAATAGAACCAGGGGCAAAGGAATGGTTTATGAATCTGAAATAGCCGGGGATTAAGCAGGTACCTGACGACGCCTGAAGGATCCCCTTTCATTGGACTGTTTTACCACATTGCCAAACCAAGCGGGGACCAGCTTATACAGCAACCAGAGGAAAAAAGCGCCTTTGAGCAGGGAGTTGAATATCTGAAGGCTGTCCGTTTCCATGCTATACGTGACCTGGTAAAAAAGGACCGGCATCCATAGGACCAGCAGGGGCAGTTTTTGGGCGATGACAAATACTCTTTTGTAAACCCAGCGGATAAATAATCCCAAAACGAACATATAGAAAATACCACCTACCGGCCCAAAACTGGCATAGGCTTCCCCCAGCGGACTGACATTGGTTGACCAGCCTTCAATACTGAATCCCGCATAATATTTCATGCTTTCTTTACCGCCGGCCTGCGGCTTATCCGGCCAGAGAAAACGGGGTACCAGCGCAGATGCCGCTGTTGCCAGCAAATGGCTTCCGTCATCAAATTCCTGCTGCGCGGGTATTCTCCGCATTACCACCGATATATTATATCCCTGGTTCGTGCGCATATATACGGGGAAAAATCCATCCACGTCAATCAGTTTATCAATATTGCCCAGCTTATCAATAGCAATATCCACGAACAAACTGGTTTTGTTATCTACCACATTATCCCTCCAGGTAACATCGCGATAAGCTGTTTTTACATTCTGCACAATAAATAATATAAAAACCCCGATCACAAATACCAGTAATTTCTTCCACAGCGCAAATTTTCTTCCCAGGAAAAGAAAAGAGAATAAAGTGATTCCCATATATACCACAACCGTAAACACACCACTCTGAACGGCAAGGCCCATGATAAACAATGCAAACAGAACAAGCAGGATATTTTTTGACGGCATGGGCGGACTGTAGTATATGTATAAGATGCCGGCAAAAGAGGAAAAGAAAAGGAGGGTGACGACAAATTTAACAGATTCCGGAACCAATCCGATGAAGAAAAATGTCATTACCCCGGTAGCCACAATAATGATTCCCGTATTGGTACGTTTTATCAATTCATTTCTTACGAGCCGCAGGAGATTTTTGAATGAATTTCCTTCGTCCAGTATGGCATCTTTTTTTGTTATCGGATAACACATACTGATAGAAAATGCACATACAGCCGGTAACGTAAACCCGAAATATACATTCTCGGGCACGAGCATGTACCGGTAAAAAATCCTGGCCAGGTAATTGTCATGATTATAAACACCATACCCCACGGAAGGCATCACCAGGCAGATAAAAATGGTATGTAATACCACGAGTTCCCGCAACACCAACCCTTTTCCTAATTTGTCCAGGATGGCAAATATGGTAATGATAATCAGGAATATGGATATTTCAGTATACCAGTTCGTTACCAGCGAAAGCAGGAAACAGATGATCAGGGAAAGAATTAAAAAATTATTTCTGATGGAGGCCATTCAGGAAAGATTTATAGCACTGCAGGTGTTTTTTTTAAGGTAATTTTTCCAGCAGTTGTTTTATTCGTTTTACAGCGACCGGGTAAGCATATACCTGCAGCTTTTCCCAGCCCTTCCAGCCCATGCCCTTCAGGACGGACCGGTCGTCCAGGATTTTATGCAGTAGTTCCTTTATTTTCCGGTCGCCTCCGTCACCCGGTTCAAAAACCCAGCCGGTCTTTTCCTCTTCCACCAGGTCGGGAGCACAACCACATTTAGTTGAAACCATCACAGGTCGTTTACAAGCCATGGCTTCATTGACTGCCAATCCCCAGGTTTCGCCAGGTCCTACAGAAGGCAGGACAAAAATATCACACAAACGGTAGACCAGGGGCATTTTCTGCTGGTTTTGGAAATCCAGGAAAATTATGCGTTTATCAGGCCTGCTTTTCATTCTTAATGCCTCCTCTGATTTGCCATTTCCCACAATAATCAGTTTCAACCGGGGGTCTTTCAGATGCTGTGCCAGTCTCAGCATAAAATCCGGATCCTTCTTCGGTTCCAGTTTGCCTGCAAACAAGAGGACCAGGTCATCATCCGAAATCCCGAGTTCCCTCTTCCATTGTTTAGCGTCCTGTTCCTCATCATCCGGTCCGCCAAACCGTTCATTATCCACTGCGTGCGGCACCCAGACCAGTTGATCTTCCTTCAATCCATGTTTATAAAAATAATCATGGCTGTTCTTACCGACATATAATGCGTAATCAATATGACTATATACCCATCTTAAAAATATTCTCCTGAATATTTTTTTCAAACCCGGCTTCTCGTCCAATAAAGTAGAATCGCCCCTGAATAACACCGGGATCTTCCCTTTGAAATGGCGCATACAGGAAAGGTGACTGCTGAAATTCCATCCAATGACTAACAGGAAAAGCGGCCTCCAGTCTTTTATCTTATCATTCAGCTCCGGATTCCGGATGCCATTGAAATGATGTACCCCCGGATCTTTCGCCACATTATCCACAAACTCATAAGAATACCCATCCAGCAGCGGGATATCCCATTCAATCATTTTACCAAAATCAATATCATACTTCGCTCCCTGCCGGGACTGCGACCAGGTATAAAAAACTTTCAATTCGATCCCCGGTTCTTTTGCCAGCAACCTGAACAAGGGTGCATAATACTGGATGGGATGGGTTGTGACGATCGCCAGGCGCATACTAGAGAGTGGTTTTATACCAGTCTATCGTTGATTGAATGCCTTTCTGAATGCCCACTTTCGGAACCCATCCCAGCCGCTGATGAATTTTTTCTATATCCACCACCCGCCGGCGGATATTGTCGATGTCCCTTTCAGGAACATCAACCACTTCAGTGCCGGCAACATATTCCCTGATCAAAGCCGCCAGCTTATTTACAGAAGTTTCGATGCCGGTTCCCACATTAAATACATCACCGTATGCCCTGGGATGAACGGCAGCCAGGATCGTGGCATCCACCGCATCACTGATGAAGGTATAATCCCGGGTTTGTTCCCCGTCGCCCACCACGGTCAGCGGCTGACTGGTCAACGCGTTATGTACGAACTTTCCCAATACACCGCAGTAAGGATTTCGGGGCGACTGGCCATAGCCGTACACATTCGAATAACGTACCACGGAAACCGGTATATTATAATTCCGGTTATAGATCAGGGTATAGTGCTCTCCCAGTAATTTGGTGGCCGCATAATTACTCAACACATGGGTGGCGTCATCCTCACCCAAGGGAAGATGTGATGTGCTCCCATATACCGAGCAGGAAGAAGTATATACAATTCTTTCCAGTAATGGATATTCGTGATGACGGATTTGTTCGAGCAACTGCAGCGTGCTTTGGGCATTCACCTGCATGTCCAGCAATGGGTTGGAACTGGACGCAGCAATCTGAATACAGGCCAGGTGGAAAATATATTGAACCTGATCCAGTAACG
The DNA here is from genome assembly GCA_002413325.1 of Chitinophagaceae bacterium UBA5175. GTDB lineage: Bacteria > Bacteroidota > Bacteroidia > Chitinophagales > Chitinophagaceae > Puia. The sequence goes on from DHWT01000165.1 coordinate 21,423, forward strand.
GGAAAAAATGTTCCGTATCCAAAACACTCACTTTATGAAACTCCACATGGTCCCTTACCGGATCAATCATGGATTCACTGCTGTTGGTGCAGTCATCCACGACGATCACTTTACACCCGTAGTCCTTAACCAGCGACATCACCAGGTTGTGCCCGACAAAACCCAGTCCGCCGGTAACCAAAATCTTTTTCCCCCTGATTTTATTGTAATGCGTATTCTTCATCCGTTGATTTTTTGAAATGTATCTGCAAATGTTTTTGTCATCGCTTTCGCGGTGAATTTATTAAATACCGGATTTTCCAGCGATACGGGAATAAACCGGTCCCGGTTTTGAATACTATATGACAAAGCTTCCGCCAATTGAGATATCTTATTTTCATCACCCAGTTCCCCTGTCTGAAAAAACAAACGATGCGGATATTGTAATTCCTCCAGGAATTGAGCTGGAAAGGAATCCGCATGCACCCAGGCAAAAAACGGTTTCCCGGATGCTACCAGTCCCATCATTTTCGAAGCCGCGTAATAAGGCGTCGTATCGCCGATCAGCAACAGCATATCCGCCTGTTTATTCATCTCCAGAGCTTCCCGGTAACCGACCCGGGCCGGATTTTCAACGACAAAATCACTTACCCCGTTCTTCGCAATCAATTCCGCCAGTACCGGTTTTGTCAGACCGATCCCCGCATAGGACGTACCGGTAAAAATAACCCGGACCGGCAATGTCTCACTCAGTTTTTTAAATGCTTTCAGGAGACTGTCCACTACGATCAACATGTTTTCGGAAATGGCTCCGGTGTATCTTATTAATATCTCCGAATTTACTTTAGGCTGAACCGGGATCGCATCGTAATCAGAAACCTCCACACCGTATGGTACAGCAATCAGGGGTAAGGAAGAAATGGAAGGATATCTTTTCTTCAGATCATCCAGTATTCCCTGCGAGACCGCAAAGATGGCGCTGCTTCCTTTTACAACACGGCCTTCCAGCAGCCTGGCTATCCGCTGACTTGCCACGGACTTGAAATTTCTCCGGCTCGTTTTATATATCCAGGGATCAATAAAATCAATCGCATAGGGAATGCCGGTTATCCTTTTGATAAGGGGCGCCATCACCATGATATACCAAGGCGGAACCGGGTAGAGGATCAATGCGGGTCTTTCCTTTTTCGCCTGTTTTAGCATGGAACGATACAAGCCCAAAAACACCCGGATGCCCAGGTCGCCCAACCCGAACTTCCTGGTTTTGCGCTGGTCCCAGGCACCGACTTCAATTTTTTCAAATGCATTTCCGGCAATTTCCACCATCCAGGGATCTGCCGCTTCCTCGCGATAATACTGATCCACCGTGAATATGACCGGCTTCCATCCGTATTCATGCAGATGCCGCACCAATAACCGCACTCTTTGGGCAGGCGGCATGGCTGAAGGTGGGAAAAAAGGAGCCGGGATGAATACAATTTTCCTGTCATTCATAAGTGTACCGTAACCTGTTGATGAGTTCCATTTGATCCGGACCGTTTTCCGCTATCAGTTCCGTTTGCTCCTTCCAATAATGAATGCGCTCTATGGAATGAGCTTCCTTTATCAATTGCGTTACCATATCAGCAGGACTATCGGCCACCAGCAAAGAACCTTTTTTCCATTCGTATCCGCGCATGCCGGCAGTTGTTGTAATGATGGGCAATCCCCAGCTGATAGCACGTGCTAATTTGGTTGTAGCGCCTGTTGAATACCACCAAACCGGATTCAGAAAAAAAGCCCAGGTAGCAACTTCCTTCCCGAGATCCTGGTCAGACAATTCACCGAGATACTCTACAAAGGGAAAACGTTCCTTAATCTTTATTCCGTATGCAGGCGGCGCGCCGATCAGCCTGATATGCAAACCATGATCCCGGGTGGAAAGCTCCTCCAAAAAAATAATGACTCCCTGAAAATTCGGGGGGTGATCGAGCCTGCCGACAAAGCCAATCCGGCCCGGAACCGGTTCCCTCGCCAGGAAATCCTTATATAATTTCCGGGGCAGAAAAGAAGCTTTTTTTGCGCCAAACCAGTTTTCAATTTGTTTTTCCGTTTCAGATAAAGTCACTACCCCGTCGAGCCATTTCACCCGGTATTCAGCCTCGGTGCTTATCAACCTGCCCAACCTGATCTTATTCAGCCAGTTTCTTAATAACGAAGGCCTGTTGACCGGCTTGGTTATCAGGTGAAGAAAATCGCCGGAATTATTTCCATGCGACAATAATATGACTTTCACCTTTTCGCCAAATTTCTCCTTAATCGGCCGGGCAAACCGAACAGATGAAGCCATGTTGATGAATACAATGCCAATATCCTGTTTGAATATATAGGACAATAAGGCGGGTGCCTCCCTGTTAATATCGAAAAAAGAATAGTTTTCCATACCCCATTTTATCATCGCCCGCTGGAACAGATCCCTTGTATAGGGAACATAATAATCTTCCAGGATGATATCAGTGGCCTGCCGGATGATGGAATGAAATTCCTGTGAGCATAGCTGAACGCCACCCGTTATTTCCGAATACAAAGAATTCCGGTGTGTTAAAAAAATAGCCTTTGTTAATTGCATCGTCAGGCTTCCAATATTGTTTTAATCAGAACTTGATTTCCTCCAGGATTCTTCCCAGTCGCAGTTTATAGTCGTTCCAGGAATAATTTTTGCTTACAGCATACGCATTTTCAGCAAGCTTTTGCCTGTATGCCGGATTAGAAAACAATTTGTCCATTGCATTTACCAATCCGGCGTTGTCACCCACCTCTACGATTTCACATGATTCACCATGGGTCAGCACCGTACCGCTATTCAAGGTGGTGATTACAGGCAGCTTTAAAGCCATTGCCTGGAATACGGCAATTGAACTCCCTTCGAAGGTAGTAGGGAACACAAATACGTCCATCGTCTTTAAACTGGCTATCAATTCAGACTTCCTGATCCAGCCATGCCAAAAAACCTGATCAGGCAGTTGATCGAGGCTGATCTCCTGATCGGGCGTTCCAAAAAAATGAAGCTCGGCCTTTGGATGGCTAACAACAAAATCCTTCCAGGCATCCAACAGCAAATGAGCACCCTTTCTCCAACTCAGCCTGCCAACAAATGCAAATTTCAAATCTTCCCTAGTTTGAAATTTCCTTTCAGGATAACTGAATTCTTCCAGGTCCGTTCCATAGGGAAGCACTTTGCATTTATTTTCAAATTCAGGAAAAAAATAAACCACCGTTTTTTTTACAAATTCACTGCCACATAAAATAATATCTGCCAGTTCTACCTCTTCCTGATACCAGGAGAATAATTTCTTCTGGACTTCATCCACTTCCTCCAGCATACTGGCATGAAAACCTTCACCATGCAGGATTTTTACCCTGTATTGGGGAAGACCGATCGCAAGATCAAGTATTAAAACCGCCTTATTTTTCCACTTTCTGAACAAAAGGTGGGAGATGCCATCATAAGAAATACATATTTTGGGGGCGTCAAAATTCCGGAGCACCATTTTCTGCCAGTATTCGTTCAAGTCCATGTAATCAGATAAATGAGCAGGTCCCTGCTTTCTCTCCAGGAGCCATCTTTTTATCTCGGTTGATGGAAAGGTGCTTACATATTTTTTTGGAAGTTGCGGATAACTGCGTTTGCCGATCTGGTTTGCATATCGTGGTGCAATTTTTCTCACTAACTTAACCAGGAAAGGTGCAAAATAAACACTGGTTACATGCTTGAACCTTTCAGGGAAAAGCTCCGCCAGGACGGCGGCCTGTTCAAAATTGTGCTGCTTTCTCGGATGAAAACTGATCAATTTACCCTGCTTATCACCTCTTGTCGATTTCATGCTTTTCTAACAACCATCCTACCGGTTATACCGGTATCATCCGGGATATTTTTCCCCTACCACCTGATGAACAATATCTGTCAGTTTGTTTATTGCAATTGAATTTGAAAATTGCCGGAGGTAAGGGATATTCAGTTTCTCGTCATATCCACCTTCCACGACCTTTTCTATCATCTGTGAGCCGGCATTTTCATCGTCAGGATCACAATTTAATCCCAGCCTGCTTTGCTCAATAAAATCATATTGAATTCCCTTGGTAACAAAACCCAGTACGGGTTTTCCTGAGCGTATATAGGTAAATAACTTGGATGGCAGGCAATAATGATCGTCCCCGATTACCTTTTCAGATGTGGCAAGAAAAAGATCGAAAGAAGCCTGAAGTTCCAACACCTTCTGATGTGACTGGAAACCATGCAAAATCATGTTTTCCCTGACTCCTAATTCTTCAGCCATGGACTCCAGCCAGTCAGGAGTATCGCCTATCAGGTGGAAAAAAATCCTGTTCTTAAAATCAGGCCTTTTTCTGAACAATGCCGCGAGAGACTTCAGAAAAAAATAAGGAGAGCGATAAAGCCAGTCCTCTTTCACGGGTGTATATTGGAGGATGCGGTGTCCCCGTTTCTTCCACCAGGGTTTTAACATCATTTCCCTTCCGGCAGGCGAATAATAAAACGATCCGGTGTAGCCGATTTTTATGATGCCTTTTTCAGAAACACTTCCTGACCGGACTGACAGGGAATCGGGCAATTCAAAATCAAAGCCGTTAAATATCAGGTGAAACCTGCCTGGTGATATTTTCGGGTGGGTATTCTGAAAAACCCGCTGCAATTGAGGGGTTACCGTAATGATGGCACTTGCCTGTCTGAAAACCCGGTACTCTTTATTTTTTTTATAAATATAATGCAGGTAGCTGCCCAAAGGCGCCATTGACAGGTTTGCCCACGCGTCTCTCATATCGAGGATCAGCGGGAGTTTAAATTTTTTTGAAATATACGATCCTAATTCGGCGCCGCTGAAAGGAGGACAGGTAACAAATACCGCTGCAGGCTGATGTTTTTCGATAATTTCAGGAAGTTGACGAAATAAATTCTTTTTCCAGGCTTTGAAATAATTATCGGTTGTGTTAAAGTAGATATTTTTAAACCTCGCGAACCTGGTTTTGTAATATTTGTCCATGTCGTCGAGTGGTACCCGGTACACCTGAATACTTTTATCCAGCTTGTCCATCAGGTCGTAGTCGAATCTGCTTTGGACTTTCCGGAGATTCGCATTATCTTCAAAAGTGACAACGATCGGATGAATATGATTGCTGACCAGTCCGTTTACAAATCGCAAAGGTCTGAACACTCCTCCTAAGTTCAATGGAACAAATTCCATTACTACAAAAAGAATATTGTTCCCCGCCGGCATGTCAATTTAAAAATTCTCTAATGTGATCAGCCATTATTTTTGCTGCATTTCCATCACCATATACAGAATACCAGGTTTCCGGGAGAACGGTTTCAGCAAAAGCCCGGCTGATCTTCTCTGAATCAAAATCAACGACGGTATTCCACCCATGATGAACCGTTTCGACCCATTCCGTTTCAGGTCT
>DHWT01000172.1:0-1437 GCA_002413325.1 Chitinophagaceae bacterium UBA5175
GGTTTCATGATATTGAATTATTGGATAAGGTCAGGATTTCAGCGGCTAATTTATAGATTTATCTACAGGTTTCCACTTAGACGCCAGTAATTTTTCCGATATGAACTAATGATAGTCAACTATCTGTATTTTATCGGTAAATCACGGGAAAGAAAAAACCGGGTATCGGGAAACAGGGATTCCTGCTGTTAATCCTGTCAGTTATGCGAAGCTGGGCTTGCTGACACAAATGGTCCCTAGTGAAAAGACCTTGTAAATCCTGATCCCTGCTTGTAAAACAGGCTTACGGTATGGATTATACTACCGTTAATATTCCCCCTGTGTTTATTTAGTGTAATGATAAATCTTTGGATAACCCTGTCGGGGCGGAGCAAAGTTTAATTTTCACTTTCCCGCTGCTTCTTTCTTATGCTTCAACGGCTGTCAGATATTTTTCAAACCAGTCACCTGCCAGTTCCGAAACGATTTCCATTTTCCCGGCCTCTTCAAATAAATGTGTCGCCCCTGCCACCACTTCCAGTTTTTTTTCGCATCTGAGTTTTAAATAGGCTTCTTTATTCATTTCGAGTACCTCAAAATCAAGACCACCTACAATCAAAAGGGTTGGAGCTTCAACGTTTGATAATTGATCCATGGCCAGATCTGGCCTGCCGCCCCTGGATACCACTGCGTGGATCCGGGGTAAATAAGCAGCGGCCTTTAAGGCGGAAGCGGCACCTGTACTGGCACCAAAATAGCCGATGCGGCAATCTTTTGCAGCGGGATGCCTTTCCAACCACTCAGTCGCACCGGCTAACCTTTTTGTAAGCAGGTCAATATCAAAACGGTTATGATAATATGTATCTTCTTCTTCCGTCAGCAGATCAAACAGCAGGGTTCCAAAATGCTTTTCATTCAGGTATTTTGCTACCATCTGGTTTCTTGAACTCAGCCTGCTGCTGCCACTGCCATGGGAAAAAACAACAATGGCATTTGACTTCAATGGCAGGATCAGGTCTCCTTTCAGCAGAGCTGTACCGACAGGAATGCTTACTTCCTTATGAAATTTAACATCCATTTTTGTATTGTGTAAGATTGAATTTTATAATCCACACTGGTTTTTATTTTTTCATTCTTCAGAGAATTTAAATAAAAGAACCGCTTCAAATGTACTCTGAAATTGTGCGCCTGGAGAATGACAGGCATCATGCAAAGCCTTGATCGTTCTCATTTAAATACCGGCAGGATGATGTCCGTTTTGGTGTCGGGGAAATCAGCTAGGGACTGATTAGGTCCCTTTTCCCTTTTTATCCATATTCCTGTAGGCATAGTGGAAAATCAGTGGGAAAACAAGCAATGAAAATAACATGGCGCAAAGTATTCCGCCGATTACGACCCTTGCCAGTGGGCGGGAGCTTTCAGAGCCGATCCCCGTGGAAACAGCGGCCGGAAATAAGC
>DHWT01000172.1:1672-2314 GCA_002413325.1 Chitinophagaceae bacterium UBA5175
TGGAAACAGCGGCCGGAAATAAGCCAATGGCAGCCATCATTGCGGTCATCATGACCGGCCTGATCCGTGAACGGACACCCAGCTGAATGGATTCATACAATGTGTCTTTCCCGTGTTTGATTTTATCAAGGTTTTGTTTAAACACGGTGATGAGTAAAACGCCATCCTGGATGCAGATTCCGAAAAGGGCGATGAATCCGATCCCTGCAGAAATGCTGAAGTCGGTGCCCGTAACCAGGAGCGCGGCAATACCGCCTACAATGGCAAAAGGAACATTCAGGAAAACCAGTCCTGCGTCTTTCAGGCTTCCAAACATTACAAAAAGCAACAGGAATATCAGGATCAGACTGATGGGTACTACTTCAGCCAGCCTGTTCTCAGCCCGTCTCTGATTTTCAAAATCCCCCTGCCAAACCATGGAATAGCCCTTCTTTAATTGGATGACCGCATCGGTTTTAGCCTGCGCTTCTGCAATGGTGCTTCCCATATCTCTTCCACGAACTGAAAATTTAAGCGCAGAATATCGTTCATTATCATCCCTGAATATCAGGCAGGGTCCCGTTTTTCTGGTGATTGTGGCAATTTCCCGGATCGGTACTTTCGATCCGCTTTGTGTAGGGACCATAATATTGCCTATTTCAT
>DHWT01000172.1:2553-3080 GCA_002413325.1 Chitinophagaceae bacterium UBA5175
GGGACCATAATATTGCCTATTTCATTTTGATTTTTCCTGAAATCCTCCGGAAAACGCACCCGGACGTCGAATTTTTCGATTCCCTTACTCTCATATAACTGGGTAACCGCCTTACCTCCAATCGCCATTTGAATAACAGCATTTGCATCTGCCGTAGCCACGCCGTATAAAGCCATCTTGTCCTGGTCAAGGTCTATATCGAGTTCCGGCTGCCCGGTATTTTTTATTACCCCCAGGTCAGAAATGCCCCTGACCGTTTTCAGGATATTATATACTTCGGTTACTTTTTTTTCCATATAATCCAGTGAATCCCCAAACACTTTTACACAGATAGAACCTTTTACCCCAGATACCGCTTCTTCCACATTATCGCTGATTGGCTGGGAAAAATTCAAATCAATACCCGGGATCAGGGAAATTCTTTTCTGCATTTTATTTATCAGTTCTTCTTTTGAGATCTCATGTTTCCAGTTTTCCTCCGGGTACAGGATGACGTCAAATTCATTATTGTAAAACCCGGTCACATC
>DHWT01000172.1:3339-4796 GCA_002413325.1 Chitinophagaceae bacterium UBA5175
GTTCCGTCGTCCGGTCTGCCTGTTTGCGAAGCAACACTTTTAACCTGTGGAAATTCCATGATCATACTTCTGATCTGTCCGGCTACCTCGCTGGATTTGTTGAGTGAAACACTATAGGGAAGCTGGGCACGTATCCAGATCGCCCCTTCATCGAGCTCCGGTAAAAACTCACTACCAAGGAATTTAAAGGCAAAAAGACCCAATATGATCACCAGTGCAGAGAACAGGATGACCGTTTTTTTGTACCGGTAATTATATTCAAAACCAGACATCATCATTTTAGTCAGAATATGTACAAATGGGTTGTGTTTTTCATGAACATTTTTTCTAAGCAGCATATTGATCAGAACCGGCACCAGCGTCAGGGTCGTGATCAGGGCTCCCAGCAGGGCGAAACCCAGCGTATAGGCCAGCGGGGAAAACATTTTTCCTTCTACCTTCTGAAATGCAAAAATGGGAAGCAGCCCGGTCATGATAATGAGCTTGGCAAAAAAAATGGCTTTCCCCAGTTCCGCTCCTTTATTTTTGATTAGTCCCATTTTACTGAGCCTGTTAAACCGGTCCAGACCCATCACACCCGCTTTTTGATCCAGTGCAACAAAGAGTCCCTCCACCATTACAACAGCACCATCTATGATAATGCCGAAATCCACTGCTCCCAGGGATAACAGGTTTGCCGACATACCCATCAGGTGCAGGCATATGAAAGAGAAGAGCAAAGCAATCGGAATGATCACCGAAACGATCAGGGTCGTACGCCAGTTGAACATAAAGACCGACACCAGGAGGGTAACCAGTAAAATCCCTTCTACCAGGTTATGTAGTACCGTATGAGTTGCATAGCTGATCAGGTCTTCACGGTTATAATAGGGAACAATCCGGGTGTCCGGCGGAAGGATCCGCCTGTTGATGGTAATGATTTTATTTTTAAGTGCTTTGATCACCTGGGCCGCATTCTCTCCTTTGCGCATCAGCACTATGGCTTCCACAACGTCCGGGTTATCCCTGACCGTTTTTTTACCGTTTAGGATTATGTCATCAGCTCGGCCGACCTGGCCAAGCCTGGGTTGATTGGAAATTTCCACTTCGGCCACATCTTTGATGAGTACAGGGATACCATTTATGTTCTGTATAATGATGTTCTTAATTTCGTTGATATTGTTCAGGAGCCCGATTCCGCGAACCACATAGGCTTGGGAATTGTCAACGATTACATCCCCCCCGATATTGATATTGCTTTTTCCAACGGCATTATAAACGTCCAGTTCTGAAATACCTAAGGAGTTCAATTTGCCCGGATCTATTCTGATTTCATAGGCTTTTACCATCCCCCCAAAACTTACGATGTCGGCAATGCCGGGGACAGACCGTATCTGCCGGTCGATGAGCCAGTCCTGCATGGTTTTGAGTTCCCGGGTATCCCGGCCGATGGAACTCTCCAGTGTATACCGGAAAAT
>DHWT01000159.1:0-2077 GCA_002413325.1 Chitinophagaceae bacterium UBA5175
TTTCTGGTACACGCAAAAGATGATAACGCCGTACCCTATGCGAACAGCCTGGTGTTTGCGGACGCCCTTAAAAAACACCATGTACCGGTGGAACTGTATCTCTACGATCAGGGAGGCCATGGATTCGGGATGGTTAATAAAACCAGTCCGCAGTCCTGGGTGGATCTTTCCATTCGGTGGCTGAACCAAGAGCATTTGCTCAGGCAGGAACCAGGGAGTTTCGCTCCGATTCCGGAAAAATAGCAGGTGGCCATACCAGGCCCTGCAGCGTTAAAAAAAAAGAACCAATTTGCAACATTTTCCTCCAGAACCGCGTCTCATAAAATAAGCCAGTCAGGTATTATTAAAACCAGCCCATGTTTAAGAACTTTTTCAAAATCGCTTTCCGGAATCTATGGAAAAATAAGGGATTCAGCCTGATCAACATTTCAGGGCTCGCCATCGGTATGGCCAGCGCGATGCTGCTCCTACTGTGGATTTATGATGAAATCAGTTTTGACCGGTTTCATGAAAAAAGGGACCGCATTTATGAAGTCTGGAACCGGGCGGAATTCAGCGGGGAACTGCATTGCTGGAATACAACGCCCAAGGTTCTTGCCCGGACCATGGAACACGATTTTCCCGAAGTGGAATCAGCCGTACGCGTAAACTGGCCTTCTAATTATTTATTTACCATCGGCGAGAAAAGAATCATGGTACAGGGAAATATCGTGGATTCTGCCTTCCTGGATATGTTTAGTTTTCCCCTGGTCCGGGGGAATCCGCATACGGCCCTGCTTGACATGCATTCGGTTGTACTTACCGAGAAGCTTGCTGAAAAATTATTTGGTAAGGAAGACCCGATGGGTAAACTTGTTAAGATTGATAATAAGGAGACTTTCCGGGTAACCGGCCTGGCCAGGAATCCGCCCGGCAATACCCGTTTTCAGTTTGAATACCTCATCCCCTGGTCCTATCTGCATCATATCGGCGGGGATGATACTTACTGGGGTAATAATTCCACGCGGACTTATGTGATGCTGAAACCAAATGCCAGCCTGGCTTCCGTTCAGCAAAAAATGCGTACCCTGAAAGGGAGATATGATAAGGAGGAAACCAAATGGGAAATGTTTTTATACCCGATGAGCCGTTGGCGCTTGTATTCCAATTTTAATGGAGCCGTTGAAGACGGGGGCAGGATAGAATTTGTAAAGCTTTCCGCCATCATAGCTGCCTTTATTCTACTGATTGCCTGTATCAATTTTATGAACCTCAATACGGCACGCAGTGAAAAAAGGGCGAAGGAAGTGGGCATACGGAAAGTGGTGGGTGCCAGCAGGGGCGGACTGATCACCCAGTTTCTTGGTGAATCCGTACTCCTGAGTTTTTTTTCGGCCCTGCTGGCAATCGGGCTGGTAGCACTGAGTATATCATCCTTTAACCAGGTGACAGATAAAAACATGGATATCCCCTTTGACCGGATCGGTTTGTGGGCATTGATTCTGGGGTTTATTTTTTTTACCGGTGTCCTGGCCGGCAGTTACCCCGCTTTTTTTCTTTCTTCTTTCCGACCGGTAAAAGTGCTGAAGGGTGGTTTCAAAAAAGTGCATGCGCTGGTCACACCGAGGAAAGTACTGGTGGTATTGCAATTTGGTTTTGCCATATTACTCATTATCTGTACGATCATCGTTCAGCAACAGATCAATCATGCACAGGACCGGGAAACAGGGTATGATAAAAATAATCTCGTCTACCATTTTCTCACCGGTGATACCGAGAAAAATTACAGTCTGATAAAAAATGAACTGATTTCATCAGGCGCTGCCAGTTCAGTTACCAAAACGAGTGCGCCGATTACGCAGGCATGGAGCGACAGCTGGGGATTTGAATGGGAGGGAAAGGATCCCAACGATAAAACAGATTTCGACCGATATTCGGCAGATGAAGATTTTTTAAAAACAACCGGTCTGCAACTGGTAAAAGGCAGGGACCTGGATCTGAAAAAATTCATCACCGACTCCACCGCGATGATTTTGAATGAATCCGCAGTAAAAGCTATGAAATTTAAAGAACCCATCGGACAACTGGTTAAAGACGG
>DHWT01000159.1:2444-2698 GCA_002413325.1 Chitinophagaceae bacterium UBA5175
GTACATATTAAACTCAGTAATCTGCAGCCTACTTCGAAAAGCCTGAAACAGGCTGAAGCCATTTTCAAAAAGTTCAATCCGGAATTTCCTTTTGAATATCATTTTGTGGATGAGGATTATGCCAGTAAATTCCGGGATGAAAAAAGAACGGCTGTGCTGGCTGCCTTTTTTTCCGGGCTCACGATATTTATTTCCTGCCTGGGATTGTTCGGGCTCGCCACCTATATGGCTGAGACCCGGATCAAGGAAATCGG
>DHWT01000299.1 GCA_002413325.1 Chitinophagaceae bacterium UBA5175
TATGTTTGTCCAAAGGACTGAAACCCGGAGGAGAACTGCATACCCTGGAGATCGATGAAGAGACAGCGGCCCTGGCCCGCGAAAACTTTATGAAATCTAAAACAGGGAATAAAATAATTTTGCACACCGGAAACGCGTTAGAGCTGCTCCATACATTGGATAAACCCTGGGATCTGGTTTTCATAGATGCCGATAAAACGGGATATGCGGACTATTACCAGGCCCTGGTACCCAAACTCAAATCCGGCGGTCTGATCCTGGCAGATAATGTTTTGTTTCACGGGCAGGTGCTTGAAAAAGAGGTAAAAGGTAAAAGTGCCAAAGCGATCCAGGCTTTTAATGAAATGGTGCTGGCAGACACCAGAGTGGAAAAAATGATGCTGACCCTGAGGGACGGCATGTATCTGATCCGGAAAAAATAAAAAAGGAGAATGCATTTAAAACTTCGGATACTGGTGTTTACGATGGGATTGGTACGGTTACTGCCGGCCCAAAGTCCTGACCAGGTTCAGACCTATATCAATACTTACAAAATGCTGGCCATCGCGGAAATGCAAAGGTCCGGCGTTCCGGCTTCCATCATCCTGGCACAAGGTATCCATGAAACCAGTGCGGGCACCAGTGATCTGGTCATTGCCTCCAATAATCATTTCGGAATAAAATGTAAAGCCAGCTGGACCGGGCAGGTGGTATATCACGATGATGATGCCCGGGGAGAATGTTTCAGGAGTTATGCTACCGCAGCAGATTCCTACCGGGATCACTCCGACTACCTGAGCCAGAGCCCGCGCTACGCGTTTCTCTTCAAACTGAATCCGGAAGATTATGAATCCTGGGCTTATGGTTTGAAAAAAGCTGGTTATGCCACCAATGTGAAATATTCACAGATCCTGATAAAACTCATACGTGATTATGACCTCCAGAAATACAGCCTGATTGCCCTGGGAAAACTGCCTCCGGAAGAACCCGTTGCCGGAACCCCGGTTCAGGAAATGCAACGGCCATCGCTGGAGGGATTTACTGATTCCGCCTCGCAAAAAACAGCTGTTAACAACTCCTACCCTGAAGTTCCCTTTTCGATCAACGCAGCAAAAGTAGTTTATGCCAGAGCCGGTGTTTCCCTGCTTTCCCTTTCAAACCAATACCAGATACCCCTGGCGCGCCTGCTTGAATTCAACGACATGAACCAGGAAGATGTGCTGAATAATGACCAGCTGATCTTTCTTCAACGAAAACGCAAATCCGGCTATACCCCGTTTCATATTGTTCAGCCCGGGGAATCCATGTATTCCATCTGCCAGGCAGAAGGGATCCGTTATGAAAATATCCTGGAGTTCAACCGCCTGAAACCGGGAGAAGAACCTGCGGCCGGAGAAAAGATATACCTTCAAAGTATGGCCGGCACCAAACCTGCGCTCAGGAACAGCAATACGGGCAGCGTGAAAATGACTACCCCTTCTTCCTAATTACCTATATGGACACCATACGAATACATGACAAAACTTTTAATCCCTATATTTCTGAAGAGGCCATCCGCGGGAAGGTACATGAAATAGCTACAGCTTTAAACCGGGATTACCGGGACAAAAACCCCATTTTCATTGCGATCCTTAACGGGGCATTCATATTCGCCGCCGACCTGTTTAAGTCGTTGAGCATTGATGCGGAAATTTCCTTTATTAAACTGGCTTCTTATAAAGGCATGAAATCTTCCGGTCATGTGATTTCGGTTATCGGCCTGGATATAGAAATTTTCAACAGGCACCTGGTGATCCTCGAAGATATTGTGGACACAGGCAAAACCCTGCATGAATTCCTTCCCCAGCTCTGGCATAATCAGCCGGCTTCGATCAGAATTGCAGCCCTCCTGCATAAGCCGGCAGCCAAAGAATTCCAGGTTAACGTGGATTATACCGGTTTTGAAATACCAGATAAATTCGTCGTGGGCTATGGACTGGACTATAACGGCCTGGGCAGAAATACGGCAGCAATTTATCAGCTTTTTGAATAAAAGGCGTTTATATATAACGGATCGTTCCCGAACCAAAATATTCTAATTGAAAATCCTGCTGATCATTAGTATTGCTCTATGCTCCGGCCTTCCGGCGAACAGCCAGTATTATTTACGCGGTGAAATCAGGGATGAACAGAAAAACCCGCTGAGCAATGTCCGGATCAGGTTATCCTCCAGCGAGTTCCTCTATTATTCAGGCAGTATGGGAGGATTCGGCATTAATGTACCCCGGGCAGTGGATACCATGACCATTATAGCAGATGGCTTTTACACGAATATAGTTCCGGTAAATACAGAAAAATACCAGACGATTATCCTGAAAGCCCGTTTCGCGCCGCCACCCACGCCAACCAACCGCTTAATGTCGCTCACCAAAAATTTTTCACTGGAAATGCGCAACCGCTGGACCGTTGGCGCAGAAACCTACAGCTCCCTGTTGGAAAATCCGTTCATCGAGGCTGATAAATATCCGGAAACCGGTTTTGCCGTGAACATCAACAAAGCTTCCTACAGCAATATCCGCCGGTTCCTCAATATGCAATCCATTGTTCCTCCGGATGCCATCCGGCTGGAAGAAATGATGAACTATTTCAATATTCATTATACAGAGCCGGGTGGTGACAGCGTATTTACCTATCAGTCGGCCCTTTCTTCCTGTCCCTGGAATGCAGAGCATGAATTGTTATTTTTAAATGTATGTGCCCGGAAAGCGGACCTGGATCAGATTCCACCGTCTAACCTGGTATTCCTGATTGATGTTTCCGGATCCATGGATCTTCCCAACCGGCTGCCCCTGCTGAAATCTGCTTTTAGTTTGATGGTGAATAACCTGCGACAGAAAGATACCGTTTCGATTGTGGTATATGGAGGTGTGAATGGCGTCTGGCTTACGCCTACCTGCGGTTCAGAAAAAAAGAAGATTCTGGAATCCATAGCTAAGCTCGAAGCCGGCGGTCCGACACCGGGAGAAGGGGGTATCCGTGCTGCATACCAGCTGGCCAAAAGCACCTTTATCAAAGGAGGCACCAACCGTGTGATCCTCGCTACGGACGGCGATTTTAATGTAGGCCAGCAATCGGAAGATGAACTCAACCAGCTGATCAACGGGTATCGCTCTTCAGAAATATATTTGACTTGCCTGGGCGTGGGCATGGGGAACTATAAAGATTCAAAGCTGGAAGTACTAGCCAGCAGGGGAAAAGGAAATTTCGCTTACCTGGACGATGAAAAAGAAGCCGAAAAAGTATTGATGGAAGAATTCTCACAAACCATTTATGCCGTTGCCAAAAATGCATATGTCGATATACGGTTTGATCCGGCCCTGGTCAAAAACTACCGCCTGATCGGCTTTGACAATAAACTGAGTGCCCTCAAAGACAGTACCAATGAAATTCAGGGAGGTGAGGTCGGTTCCGGTCATTCCCTGATGGCGCTCATTGAAATTGATCCGGTTCATCTCGAAACAGGCGCTGCGTATCAGCTGGCTCCCTTTGCCAAATTAAGAATGCATTACCAGCTTCCGGGTGAAAACAAAAACCACCTCGAGGAATTTAACGTGCCGTACCATTTCGAGCCCTTTGCTGATCTCCCCAATTATTACCGGTTCTCTGCATCCGTCGCCCTGTTTGGCAGTATGCTGAAAAAATCATCCTATACCCAAAAAACATCCTGGGATGCACTAACCCTTATAGCCCGGGCGAGCTATGATCCGAATGACGTTTCACAAACCGAATACCTGGGGATGATAGATAAAGCAAAGAGAATATATCATAAGGAAAAGAAAAGAAAAAAAACCGTCCCTGAAAACTAGTTGCTATTCCGCAGACCGCTTTTTTTGAAAGCTAAAGAAACGGTCCCAGGGCCAGGACCAACGATCATTTCAGACTTTACAGTTGTGACGCATATTCCATCTTCGGTGAAAGGACCTGCATGATGACCCAGGCCAGAAGATAAGCAACAGCACAAATACCAAAGATGATATTATAACCCGTACCCAATAATCCAAGCAATTTGAAGTGTTCGAGCAGGATTCCAATCAGTAACGGAAAAAGAATACCGCCTACAGATCCGGCCATTCCGCCAATACCCACTACGGAACTCAGTGTGTGTTTCGGGAACATATCAGAAGCCAGCGTGAAGATATTCGCACTCCAGGCCTGGTGGGCTGCAGCAGCAAGACTGATCAGCCAGACTGCAGGCCAGATGGTGGTTGTATATCTTACAAAGAAGATGGGTACTACGCAGCAGGCGAAAAAGAACATAGATGTTTTCCTGGCCTTGTATACCGGCATTCCGCTTTTGATCAGCCATCCGGATAAATAACCACCCAGGATACTCCCAAAACTCGCAACCACATAAACGGTGGAAACATGAATAGCGGATTTGGTGAGGTTCAGATGATAGGTCGTGTTAAAATAAGACGGGATCCAGAAAAGATAAAACCACCAGACGGGATCCGTCAGAAATTTTCCCAGAACAAAAGCCCAGGTTTGTCTGAAGCGGAATAATTCAGACCAGCCTGTTTTTTTACCTGAATCCGGAAGCTTTTCATCCGCATCGCCATGTATATAGTCGAACTCTGCCGCTGTTACTCTTTTTTGCTTTGAGGGGATTTCATATAACCACCACCAGAAGATCAACCAGATGAACCCGAGCGCGCCCGTCCACAGGAAAGCCTCCCTCCATCCAAAATCAGAAAAAATCCATGCGATCAGCGGAGGACCGGCGATGGCCGCTATATTGGTTCCGCTGTTAAAAATACCGGTTGCCAGGGCACGGTCTTTTTTCGGGAACCATTCCGCAACCGCCTTTATAGCAGCGGGAAAATTACCACCCTCCCCCGCACCCAGGGCCGTCCGGGCGATTCCAAAGCCCAGTGTCCCGGTTGCCAGCGCATGGCACATCGCGGCCACACTCCAGATGATGATTGAAACCGCATAGCCCAGCCGGGTACCGATCTGATCTATTAACCGCCCGAATAAAACCAGGGCAATGGCATAGGCACTGGAAAAAGCCATGACGATCCGGCTGTAATCTGTTTCAGACCAGTTAAAATCCTTTGCCAGGCTGTCTTTGAGCAAGCCGATCACCTGCCGGTCGAGGTAATTGATCGTGGTGGCAAAAAAAAGCAGGGTCACCACCACCCACCGGTATTTCCCCATTGAATGCCGCATCGTTAACAAGTTTTAAACTAAAGAAGCCCGGATCGCGGCAATTTGTTTTAAAAGTGTACTGGTATTTGATTTTAGTAGACTGTAATCCTTTTTTCCCATGATGGAACGACTGATCAGGCTGTTACCCATGCCGACTGCGGACACACCCGCTTTGAACCAGGCTTCGAGATTTTCCCCGTCCACCCCGCCCGTCGGCATGAAAAACAGGTCCGGGAAAATTTCTCTCACTGCATGTATAAATGCCGGCCCCACAATATTCGCAGGGAATATTTTAACCAGTCCCGGGCCGGAAGCCTGCACCTGCATCAATTCCGAAGGTGTCATACATCCGGGAATCCACAGCTTTTTTTCGTCTGCCGTCAGCAGGGCCAGTTCCCTTGAATAACCCGGGCTCACCAGGAAATCGGCACCCAGGTCGATCGCTTTTAATGCCGCTTTTGTATCCAATACGGTTCCAAGCCCCAGGATCAGATCCGGGAATTGTTTACTGCAGATTTTTTTTAAACTCCTGAAATTTTTCATCGCAGGTTTGCCGCGATTGGTGTATTCAATCACCCGGATACCCGCTGCATACAAAGATTCCATCACACCGATTCCCGTGTTTTCATCCGGATGGAAATATAAGGGAAGAACGCCCTGCTGGATAATAGCCTGAATTATTTTTTCTTTTTTATACATACAGTTGAATTCTTGCCTTTATGGATTCCAGATCCTGACGGGTGGCATCCCCCATTTCAAAAAATTTACCAAACCCGGCCGCAGCAGCAAATTGTATGATCTCCTGTTCCGGAAGGTGTTTATAGAGACCCTGGATCAGGCCCGCCATAAAACAGTCGCCCGTACCTACTTTATCAAGGATCTGATCACTCCGGTATACTGAAGAATACACCCACTGATGGGCAGAATACAGGGTAGCATAATATAGGATACCCTGCTCCCCTTCTTCAAACCGGAACGTACAGGCTACCGTTTTAACCCGTGCGAATCTTTTCAAAATCCGGATGGATGTCTCGTAAGCATGCTGCAGGAAGGTCGTTCTGTCGCTTGTCTGAATCAGGTGCGGATCCAGTGGGATGCCAAGCAGGTCGTGAGCTGACCAGATATTGCCCATCACCACGTCGCAATAAGGTAACAATACCGACATCACATCGTGCGGGTTTCTCTGCTTCCACAATTTCGGACGGTGGTTGAGATCGACAGATATCGTAATATTTCTTTTTGATGCAGCCTGCAGGGCCTCGAGACAAACGGCTGCAACCGAATCATTCAATGCCGGGCTGATGGCACTGAAATGAAACCAGGAAACATCCTGCAGGATATGATCCCAGCTGAACATGCCTTTTTTCAATTCCCCGAAAGAAGAATGGGTCCGGTCGTAAATGACGGAATGATTTTTCAGATCACTCCCCTGCAACAGGTAATAGGAACCGATCCGTTCTCCAGAAAATAAAATCGTATCCGTCATGATTTTTCCTTCCTGCAGTGAGCTGAGGATATCCCCGGACAAATAATTTTCGGGCAGGGCTGTGCAATAGGTAACCGGAAGATTCCAACGGGCCAGTGCTGTGGCAACATTCAGTTCGGCACCACCCAGGTAAACCGGCATCTGCCCCGTCTTCAGCCACCGGCCATCCGAAGAAGGTGAAAACCGGAGCAGGGGTTCACCAAAACAAAGAATTTTTCCCATGGCGTCATTTTTTTGCAGGTTCACTGCCCTTCTTCCCAATTAAAAAACCGGCGGGCGTTATAATAACATATATCCCGGATCAGTTTGCCTGTCCATTCCGGGTCATCCGGCAATTCCCCGTTTTCTATTTCTTTACCGAATAATCCGCAGAGGATACGCCGGAAATATTCATGCCTTGGATAAGAAAGAAAACTACGCGAATCGGTGATCATACCTACAAAGCGGCTGATCAGACCCATATTCGACAGGGCGTTCAACTGTTTTGTCATGCCTTCCTTCTGATCCAGGAACCACCAGGCAGATCCCCATTGCACTTTGCCTGCTACCGATCCGTCATTAAAGTTACCAATCATCGTGGCCATCACTTCATTATCTGCCGGATTATTATTGTACAAAATGGTCCGTGCCAGCCGGTTGTTTTTATCCAATGAATTCAGAAAGGCCGAAAGAGCCCCGGCCTGCGGAAAATCGCCGATGGAATCCCAGCCCGTATCAGGACCCAGGCTGCTGAGCATACGGCTGTTATTGTTTCGCAATGCGCCCAGGTGAAATTGCTGCACCCATTTTTTTTCAAAATCCCATTCGGCAAACTGGAACAATAATGCGGATTGAAATTTTTGTCTTTCCAATGTATCCGGTTTGTTGCCGGCTCTGACTTTTTCAAAAATATTTTTCAATTCTGTATCCGACCACTCCACTGTATAAAACTGTTCCAGCCCGTGATCCGAAACACGGCATCCCACGGAGTGAAAAAAATCATGACGGCTCTTAAGTGCATCCAGGAATAATGGGAATGTGGAGATGGAACGATCCGCCGCCCGGCCCAGCTGTTCCAGGTAAGTTTGAAATCGGACCGGATCCCCGATGGCCATGGCCTGGTCGGGGCGAAGGGCCGGCAGGACCTTAATCGGAGCGCCCTGGTTTCTGATTGCCTGATGATATTCCAGGGAATCGGCCGGATCATCCGTTGTGCAAATGATTTCCACATTCATTTTTTTCAGCAGGCCCTGAACCCGGAATTCCGGGGTATGTAATTTCCGGTTGCACTCCTCATAAATATCTTTGGCTGAACCGGCATGGAGGATCTGATCTATGCCGAAATATCTTTGCAATTCCAGGTGCGTCCAGTGATAGAGCGGGTTGCGCATCGTGTAGGGAACCGTTTCGGCCCATTTCAAAAATTTTTCCCAATCGCTTTTCCCGCCGGTAATGAATGACTCATCCACTCCGTTGATGCGCATGGCCCGCCACTTATAATGATCTCCCCGGAGCCAGACCTCCGTGAGGTTTTCGAAACGGTGATTTACGGCGATTTCCCGGGGCGGCAGGTGGCAGTGGTAATCAATGATGGGAAGTGCAGCTGCATGTTCATGGTACAGACGTTTGCCCGTTTCTGTGTCCAGCAAAAAATCTGAGTCAAGGAATTTCTTCATGAATAAAAATTTATAACGAAACGCCTCTTTTCCATGGAATAAAATCGTCCTGGTTCAGGAGTACGGCTTTGGGAGTTATCTCCCCGCTGGCCGCCCGGATACAGTAGGATAATATTTCCGCTCCCATTTCCTGTATTGTTTTTTCTCCTTCAATGATGGATCCGGTGTCGATATCTATAATGTCGGACATGCGACGGGCGAGAGCGGAGTTGGTTGAAATTTTAATCGTCGGACAAACCGGGTTGCCGGTGGGGGTTCCGAGCCCGGTGGTAAACAATATCAGCGTAGCTCCTGCAGCGGCCTGTCCCGTAGTGGCTTCCACATCATTCCCCGGTGTACAAACCAGGCTGAGTCCGGGTTTTGTAGCCGGTTCCGTATAATCGAGTACATCCACCACGGGCGCATTGCCTCCTTTTTTTGCAGCGCCTGCTGATTTCATGGCGTCTGTGATGAGCCCGTCCCGGATGTTTCCGGGCGATGGGTTCATATGGAACCCCGACCCGGAGCGTCGGGCCGATGATTCATAATCCTTCATCAGGCGGATGAATTTTCCTGCTACGGTTTCATTGACTGACCGGTCTACCAGTTCCTGTTCCACCCCGCAGAGTTCGGGAAATTCTGCCAGCAGCACTTTCCCGCCCAGTGCCACCAGCATGTCTGCGCAATAGCCAACTGCCGGATTGGCCGTGATGCCGCTGAATCCATCGCTGCCACCGCATTTTACACCAATACAGAGCTTGTCGAGGGAAGCTGGTTTCCGCTCCAGCTGATCAATCCGGATCAGTCCCTCAAAAGTTTTTCGAATAGCTTCCCGGATCAGTAGTTCTTCGCTTTGTGACTGCTGTTGTTCAAAAATATAGACCGGCTTATCAAAACCCGGATTTGATTTTTTTATGTCGTCCAATAATTCCACCGATTGCAGATGCTGGCATCCCAGGCTTAATATAGTAATGCCGCCCACGTTGGGGTGACTGGCATAGGCAGCCAGTAATTTACCCAGAATGGCTGAATCCTGCCGGGTTCCGCCACAGCCCCCTTCATGATTGAGAAAACGGATGCCATCCACATTTTTAAATACCCGCGACCGCGTATGGGTTTCTGCAAAAGAAGGAATACCCGCTTCGCGAATATTTTTTCCCTGCTGGCGCGCCAGGATGAGTTCCCGGGTGAATGATTTATATTTTTCTGTTACAGAATAGCCCAGTTCATCCTGCAGCACTTCGCGGATCACGTCCAGGTTACGGTTTTCACAAAATACAGTAGGTATGAATAACCAGTAATTGGCAGTTCCCACCCGGCCGTCGTGGCGGTGATACCCCTTGAAAAAAGCATTCCTGAAAGCAGAAACGTCCGGCGGCGTCCATTGATAATGCGCATTCCTGAAAGCAAAATCCCGGGATGCGTGTTTCAGGTTTTCGGTAGATACGCGGCTGCCTGCCTGAACATCCCTTTCTGTTTTACCAACGAGCACCCCGTACATGATCACTTCCGTACCTGCGGGCGCATTCCGCATATAAAATTTGTGCTTGGCCGGTATATTTTCTATTAACGTATACTGGTGACCGTTATAAACTACGGTTTCCCCTGCCTGTAAATTTTTTAAAGCAACGAGAATGGTATCTTCCGGATGTATTTTAAGAATACTGCTTTTCATTGTAAAAAATTTCATAATGACGGACAACCCAAATTTACGGAAGCAAAGG
>DHWT01000237.1:0-3725 GCA_002413325.1 Chitinophagaceae bacterium UBA5175
TGAGTTAAAATAGTTCAATTGTTTTTGTTTGAAATCCTTCTTGATAGCTTTTCATTTATTGGGATAAGTATAAACAGAAGCAACCATGAAATAAGGGGAACAACAAGAAATACAAATGCAGGCTTTGTGCCGCGAAGATTCAGTACACCGCTATAGCATAACAAAGAACCAAGAGTCAAAACAACTATAAGGCAGTAGAGGGCAGATCGGCATAAAACTGACCAGCTTTTAGAAATAACATCAGACATCAGGAACGCAGTATATGGAGAGAGTACCCAAACCGCAAAAAGTAAAGTATAAATGAGAGCATTATTTTTATGTCCTGAATGGAACGTTAAAACCAGTGACCCCACTGCCCCTGTCAATACCACAATGAGAGCTATTCTACGTAAGAGACTAATATTCAGAATCTTTTTCACCCATCTATTTTTAAAATCTGGTGTAATACTCCAAAACATTCATCGCAAATCTCGCAGAGACAGTGCCTGGACCACCGCTCATCTCAATTCCTACCTCAATAGCTTCAATAATTTGCTCTTCAGAATTCCCATCCGCTATAGCCTGACTAATGTGCCATTCCATACACGACTCACAATTTATTACAATTGAAATTCCAAGTGCAATCAGCTCTTTTTGCTTTTTACTCAAAGCGCCGTCGCGATAAGTGCTTTGCTCCATATCTGTAAAAGCCCTGAAGACACCAGATCTCTTTTTAAAATACGTATTAGCCTGTTTGCGGGATCTGATAATATCGCTGATTTTTTCCTGGTCCGTATTTTTCATGACAACATAGAATTAGGAAAATTTAATATCTACAACTTTTAAACAGCCGACTGTCACTTATTTGTTAAATAGCCCGCCTACCAGCTTGTCAATTGAGTCTTCATTATCCTTTGCCTTTCCCTGCCATGTTCCTGCAACAATTCCATTTTTATCTACCAGTATTGTCCGTGGTAAAGGCAGTACCGGAAAATCAATAATAAAATCTTCATTTACAGCTCTGCCGTTCCTGTAAAGTGAAACGACATTATGCCATTGGTCCATATGATATTGTTTGATCGCGTCTGACCATGTCTTATGATCCGACTCAAAACATGTCACTGCAACTATTTCAAGACCCGATGAATGGTATTTGTTGTATAGCTCCGCCAGATGTTCAAGTCCCTGTCTGCACGGATAACACCAGCTTGCCCAGAAATCGATCAGAACCACTTTCCCTTTCAACTGCGACAAAGACAGGATTTTTCCATTCATATCAGGAAGGGATAAATCAGCAGCGGTTTGTCCGGGTTTCATTTGTGAAAACAGATTTAAACTGATCCCAATCAAAAACAGGGTAAAACAGATTCGGTTCATTTGCAACAATCTTTTTTAGTAAATAAAGACCTGAATAAGCTGATAACTGCACGGGATATGGAATGAAGTAAGCCCATAATGATGTAAAATTAATTATTATCCTCAGTTTATGAAACTCCAATAAATACCAAGCCGGATCTTCAATCCGGCATAAGGGTAATAAGGCGCGACATAATTATTATTGGTAAATCCAAAACCGGTGGCCGGCGAAATCTGTGCTGTATTGAGATTTTCCGTCCTGAAATAGGCTACAAAACTGCGTATCCTTAAATTCACATAGGCATTGATATCCGGTAGATTCTGCGCGATTGTGGTTTGTTTCTGTGTAAAAAACTGCCCGATTACCGGAGAATATCCGTCGGCAGTATAGGGCGTGAAATACCGGAATTCCAGGCCAACGGCCAGCTGCAGGTTTTTGAATCCGAGTTTCCCTTCGTAACCAATCTGCCCGGTAGTAACAAAAAGAGGTATATTAACGGGTGAACCACCGGCCACTTTCTGAACCAGCGCCAGGGTCCTCAGGATCAGATGGTTTGTCAGCGCAAATCTTTTATCGGCGGAAACGACCAGTACATTAAAGGGATTGGTTTCCTGTGCGGCAATATAGTAATCGGTGAAATACGGATAATTGGTCATGAGATAATAATTCGCCGTAAGGTTCAACTGGAGTTTTGGCTGGTTGATGGACCCAAACAGGTGAATCACATTTTCCTTATTAAAGAACCCGTTGGGTACGCCAAATCCGAAACTGCTTTCCTGGCTCCATGCCATGGAAACGGTCCGGTTCACATTTTCAAAACCAAGCTGTAAATCCCCCAGGTTTTTGCTGATCTGCCGTTTGAGGCTGATATAGGCATTATAATCTCCTGCATTAAACCCGTTAATATAAAAATTGCCGGTAGCTTCAACATCCCATTTTTTATTCCGGGTTTTATTCCGGTATTCTCCATGCACAAATAAATTATACAGGGAACGTTCACCCGCATTGTAGGTCCCGTTCATCGTCTGGAATGAAATACCGGCCTTAAGGAATTGTTGTGAATTTTTGGAATCCGGGAATGAATACAGGGAGAAATCATTTGTCAGGTTGTGCCAGAGATCTGAGAGGCGCACCGTATCCGGGGCGGATATAAAATCCAGGTTATCGATATAATAGGCTGATGTTGGATTGTTATCGTTGAACCGTTGATGGTAGGTCGAATAGGTGATCGTTTGTTCTGCCCTGAATTTGGGATAAAAAAGGGGAATCACCAGGGAATCGGTAACAACGGAATCCTTTAACCCAATGATATCATATTGCTGCCGTAGCATAAATGTACCCGTGGTATAAGCAGTTCCCGTGACGATGGCTGAACCGCCGCCAAAGGGATTGTTGACCGTGCTGTAATTATTCGAAGGCCCGATATTCGTGGGTATATTAAACCGGTCCCCATAAGAAACGCTATGCAGGAAACTATCGTTCTGAATCCCGGCACTTTCCGCAGACTGCAATTTACTGCCCAACAGGAGCAGAAATGCCTGGTAGCGCTTATTATTTGACTGATACCAGGAACTCAGCCGGTAGTTGTTATGATTGGTATTCTGGTTTCCGAATGTACCCGGCGAACTGATCAGCCGGTATTGAAAAAATACATTCCAGTTACGGGTTACATTCTGGGTATATTTCAGGTTGATCATTTGTTCCGCATGGCTGCCCAGCAGGTAGCCCAGTTCGGAATAAGGTTTTGTTGTATTATAAAAACGGGAATTTTCAACCGTGAAAACATAGGGATCATATGCATGCCATCCCCCATCCCATCCGGGTTTCATGAACGGATTAAAAACCAGGTCGTGGGAGGCGGTGCCGATATTTCCAAAATCAATATAGGTAGCCGGTAGCGGATACCGCAGGTAAAAATTATATACTTCTGAATCGATTTTCAGTAAGCGGCTGGAATCAAGGTACCGGAATGTTATACTGACCGTATCGTCTTTCCGGTGCTCCAGGGAATCTTTCCCGCCGCTGCTGCCCATGCCGCCGAACCGCGACAGGGGATTGTTTTGTCCGCTGGCAGCCAGACAAATGATGATGAATCCTATGGTTACCAGGAGTCCTTTCATGCCAGTTTGCTTTATCCATGAATTTTCCGGAAAATTAACCATTCCCCGCGGGGCGATAACTGATAATTCGTTAATATTCATATAGCTGCCACCAGTCCTTTGAAAATAGCCGTCAGCCGCGGTTCTGCCAGCCGCGCTTCACGCAATACTTCATCGTGGGTAATGGTATTTTCTTCATCCCGGATACCCATATCCGTTATGATACTCATGGCAAATACTTCCATACCCAGGTGGTTAGCCGCAATGGCTTCCTGCACCGTGCTCATGCC
>DHWT01000237.1:4059-4216 GCA_002413325.1 Chitinophagaceae bacterium UBA5175
ACTCCTGCATAAATACCTTCACGAACCCCGATATGTATTGAGGCGGCAAAGGACCTGGCTTTTTGCACCAGGTGTTTTTTATAAGGTTCACTCATGTCAGGGAATCTCGGTCCGTAGTGGTCCTCATTGGGCCCGATTAAAGGATTGACCGTAAAAA
>DHWT01000254.1:0-986 GCA_002413325.1 Chitinophagaceae bacterium UBA5175
GCTTTCGAGAAAGGATTTGTAAAAGCAAAACAACCCAATGTAAGGACCGGCAAAAAAATTGCGGTGGTCGGCTCCGGGCCCGCGGGACTGGCAGCTGCGGCCCAGTTGAATTCTGCAGGACATACCGTTACTGTTTTTGAAAGGGACGATGCGCCTGGTGGTTTATTGCGATATGGTATCCCGGATTTTAAACTGGAAAAATGGATAATTGACAGGAGAATCAATATACTGGAACAGGAAGGCATTGAATTCCGCTGCAATACCAATGTGGGTGTGGACCTGAGTATCAACGAACTCATGCATGACTACCACGCCATTGTGCTCAGTGGCGGTTCCACCATTCCCAGGGACCTGCCGGTTTCGGGCCGGGATCTCAGAGGCGTTTATTTTGCGATGGAGTTCCTGAAACAACAAAATAAAAGGGTGAGCGGAATTCCGGTAACGGATGAAGACATTTTTGCGACAGGCAAGGAAGTGATCGTCATTGGCGGCGGTGATACGGGAAGCGATTGCGTGGGAACCTCCAACCGCCAGGGTGCCCGGAAGATCACACAATTTGAATTGATGCCCCAGCCTCCCAAAGACAGAACGCCGTTTATGCCCTGGCCGACATTCCCCATGGTTTTGAAAACAACCTCTTCCCATGAAGAAGGATGTGAAAGGCAATGGGCCCTGGCTACTAAGGAATTCATCGGTGATGAAAATGGAAATCTGAAAGCCCTGAAGATCGTGCAGCTGGAATGGAAGCTGACGGATGATGGACGGCCGGCGCATTTTGTGGAGGTTCCGGGAACCGACCAGCTCATTCCCTGTGAGCTGGCTTTACTGGCCATGGGATTCATGTATCCGCAACAGGAGGGACTGGTGAACGACCTGGGCGTGGAGCTTGATGAACGCGGTAATGTGAGGGCGGCAGAAAAATCCTACCAGACCAGCGTTGAAAAAATATTTGCAGCCGGCGATATGCGCCGCGGCCAGTCGCTGGT
>DHWT01000254.1:1234-3964 GCA_002413325.1 Chitinophagaceae bacterium UBA5175
GGCCAGTCGCTGGTCGTCTGGGCCATCAGTGAAGGAAGGGAATGCGCACGTAAGGTGGATGAATTCCTGATGGGTTCTTCCCTGCTGGAAACCAAGGATCATTCGCTGATCGGAGCTACCTGCTAAGCTTAAGACTAAAGCCCGGGCCTTAATCTGATGTGCCTGCTAAAAAGCGAGGCTAAAGTCTCCGGCCTGATTTTTAGTAATTGTGGATGGCTTATGATATGATGTTTAACTGGCAGTTTTACCTAAATGCTTTTGCGGCATTGATGGACCAGTCAGTGGAAGCAGAAAAGTTGATTTGAAACCAACAATCATTGCCCGCTTATTGACGTCTGCAAAAGTTTAATCAAACCTCTACCCCGTTTCAATAAGCATATTCAGACTCATCATCAAACCGAAAACATTTTTCCTTCTTTCATCATCAATGATACCTTCAATGGCCACTAACGAACCTCCGGCCGGAATGGTATCATAAGCCTTTTTCATCAGCAAGATTTTATTTTCTTCATCCCAGTCATGAAGAATATTGCCCATCACAACGATGTCAGCTTTTGGTATGGGTTCAGAAAAAAAATCACCGGTCAGGGCATGTACCCGGCTGGCCAACCCAAAATGCCGAATCGTATTTTTTGTAATTGTTTCAACGGCAGGAAGATCGAAACTGGCACAGGTCTTATGCGTCTGATATCTGGCAACCATAATAGAGAGCAAGCCACTGGAGCCTCCTGCATCCGTTAATGTTTTATATTTCGAAAATCAAATTTTCGGGAAAAAGCCATGAAATTGCCCATTTGAATACTACTCATGGCGTTTATGAACTCCTTAGTCCCTTATCGTCCCTGCAAAGCGCAGCAAACAGGTTCTGCCCGTTTTCAAATTCATTCTGCTGAAGACCTGTATGTAACCCTTCTTCCAGGTTTCCCCAAAAACCATACAACCGGTTATTCATCATTTCAAGAATGCCGCCAATAAAGGATGGTTTCTTTTTATCCAGAAAATAATTGGTATCCATGATATTGGAATAAGTAGCAGTTTCCAATAGTCCTTCACGGTGTAAAAAACCCAAGGCCGTCAATGCATCTAAAAAGTCATACACATTCCGGTCTGTACATTTCAGATTCAATAATGTTTTAATTCCGGATGCCGGCAGGCCCTTCTTCTCTGCAAGTATTGTGAATAACTGAAAGTTACACCGGTCGATAGAATTTTATAAGGCCAAAAACCGGTTCCGGTATGCATGATGCTGCCGGGGCCTGGATGATGAGCAGTATGTTCCATTTTACTTTCAATTTGGTTTGACTCTGCCTGTTTATTCTTCTCCTGTCTTTATATAAATTATTTTGTCCCACTTTAATTCATCCCGGATTTTCTCATGAAAAAAATAACCAACTATAGTATACACGATGCTCACAAGCATAAAACCAAATGCCCCTTTTACTTTCCCGGTAAATTAATATATGGAAACAAAATCAGGTATTAATATAACCAGCCTGTAGCTGATGGTTTTATAAACTGATCAGCGAAGGGTTACTTCGGCGTGATGGGTAACAGGAAGTAGTTTTTCTATCAAAAATCCCCACACTACGTTTTGTTTTTATAAAATGCTTAAATTTCATAATGAATACCCGCATCCAAAAAAACATTTCAAGAAAAAATTTTATTGCTACCATCCCCTTTCTTGCCCTCCTGCCAGGTATCAGCACCACCCTGAAGAAAGAAGGTTTTTATAAACTGGCCTTTTCAACGCTGGGTTGCCCGGACTGGTCCTTTGATAAGATTATTGATTTTGCAAAGGCGAATGGTTATTCGGGTCTGGAAGTCCGGGGCATTCTGCGGCAGATGGATCTGACCAAAGTACCCGAATTCTCCAGTCCGGAAGCCATCGCCGTCAGTTTAAGACAAATGAAAGACCGGGGTCTGTCATTTGTTGACCTGGGTTCCTCCTGTTCATTACATTTTCCAAAGGGAGCAGAAAGAACAAAAAATCTGGATGAAGGAAAACGGTTTATTGATCTGGCCATGAAACTGGACTGCCCCTATATAAGGGTCTTTCCCAACCAGCTGCCGAAGGACCGGGACCGGCAGGAATCCCTGAATTTAATCACGGAAGGCCTCAGGGAATTGGGTGAATACGCTTCCAAAACCAACGTAACGGTTTTGCTGGAATCACACGGAGAGCTGATTTTTAAAAAAGATCTGCTGGCAGTTATGGAAGGAGCTGCCCATCCGCATGTCGGCCTGGTATGGGATATCTGCAATATGTGGATCGTAACGAAAGAGCCGCCGGAGGAGGTATATGCCGTATTAAAGCCTTATATCCGGCATACGCATATCAAGGATTTAAAAATGTTGAACGACAAGGAAGATTATGTATTACTGGGAACGGGTATTGCACCGATTTTTCAGGCCATCGATATATTGTACCGCAATCAGTATCCGGGATATTACAGTTTTGAGTGGGAGAAATTATGGCATCCGGAAATTCCGGATCCGCAAATTGCGCTGGCCGATTATCCGGTTGCGATGAGGAAACACTTTGAAAGCCGAAAGCCCGAACCTTGAAGCCCAGGGCTTTTAAGGACAGTATAGGATCAACGCCACTCCCATACCCCGTAATTTCTTCATGTATGAACAAAAAAAAGCCCCGTCTGCCATAAGGCGGACGAGGCTTCAATAAATATGGCAGCTACCTACTCTCCCGCATTGTGGTGCAGTACCATCGGCCAT
>DHWT01000328.1 GCA_002413325.1 Chitinophagaceae bacterium UBA5175
AGATTGCCTTTGAATTGGGATTTAAGTATCCCCAGCATTTCACCCGCCTCTTTAAACAGAAGGCAGGTTTTACGCCGAATGAATACCGGCTCCTGAATTAGGAAAAACAGATTCAGCATATAACCTGATGCCGACAGTCATCATTATTAGTGTTCCCGTTGCAATCCGGTTCCAGGAAGAAATTTGTGAATAATCGGGAACCTGCCCGGAAGCATACAGGCCGGAAAGTGAAAGCAACGGGTTGGTCCCACTCCCTTTTTCAAACTCAGATACCTGTCAATACATTGCGCTCATTGTGCAATACATTTCGCATACTCATCATTTTCAGCTTATTGTAAAACCCGTAAAGTTTCATCCCCTTATATTGGCATCCTTTAAAGCTCAATTTGTGTAGTTATAGGGGGTCAAAACAGCTGTGTTTTCCAATCAAAGCTAAAATAGAATCATTGGTCAGTGTTAAGTATAAGAATTTAACGGGCGCACCAAAAAAACCAAATGTTATTGAACTATTATTTTACGGACTGTGGCTGTGAAGTTGTCAATCATATATATCACGCCATTCGGGTCGATGGCCATACCAAGCGGAGAACCAAAACTGGCAAAACCACCAACACCATCTGTACTCGCCTGGGTTCCATTGCCACCCAGAGTGACCACTGTACCATTCGAGGTAATCATTCGGATTTTTTGGTTTCCCTGATCAGATACATAAAAATTCCCGGCGGCATCAGCAACGATACCAATGGGCTTATTAAAGGTGGCGGACAAGGCCGGACCATCTGCCGATCCCTGTGCACCGCTTCCCGCAAAAGTAGTAACGACTGCGGCAGGTGTCACTTTACGAATTTTATTATTACCAGCTTCCACCACATATAAATTATTACTCGCGTCAATGCCTATACCCCAAGCCTGGTTGAAACTTGCCGAAGTGCCCGTTGCATCGGTAGAACCGGTTATGCCGCTACCGGCAAATGTACTGACCACACCCGCGGGTGTGATCTTGCGGATCCTGTTATTCTGTGCATCCATCACAAAAAGATTATCGTTCTTATCGATCGCGATACCCAAAGGAACATTAAAACGTGCGGCAGTTCCGGTTGCATCAGTGTACCCTGCATTCCCATTCTGGTCTCCTGCAAAAGTGCTCACCACACCTGCAGGCGTAATTTCACGGATATTATTCGCTCCGGCACAGCTGACAAATAAATTTCCCTGGCTGTCGAATGCAGTTCCAAACGGCCCACCAAAACTGGCTGCGGTAGCAGCACCATTCAGAGATCCCCATGCACCTGTACCAGCGAAAGTGGTGACTACCCCCGCGGAAGTAACTTTTCTTATACGGTTGTTCGATGCATCCCCTACATAATAATTTCCATTGCCATCACCTGCGATACCCCAGGGTCCACTAAAATTAGCACCGGTTCCAGTGCCATCGCTGAATGGGCCCGGATTACCACCGGCGATGGTTGTAACGGTCAATGTTTTGATCGTAATATCTGTAGCGGAAATCACAGATTGCGCATTGACCGTCACCGCAATTTTTCCGGTGATCGCTGTCAGCGGTACCGTTGCCACGAGCTGAGTTGTAGAACTGCTAACCAGTTTTGCTGTAACGCCGTTGAAGGTTACCACATTTTTTGTGCTGTCTGCACTGAAATTCGTTCCAGTAATGGTGACTGGATATCCAACGCCGATGATTGAAGGAGCAAATCCGGTAATCAACGGTGGAAGTTGGATGGTGGCCACCGTAAATGAATTCGGGGATACGAACATATTTCCGTTTACCGTAATAGAAATCGGCGCGGATTGTGCACCTGCCGGTACGATCACAATGATTTGTGTTGCTGTTGCTGAAACGACGTTTGCTGTTACGCCACCAAATTTCACAATGTCTAGTGAAGCCGTTGCGCTAAAGCCGGTTCCATTGATGATAATCTGCGCGCCGACAGTATCCGTCATCGGCGTGATGGTGGAAATAGTTGGAATTACTTGTGTGGGCGTATCTTTTTTACATGCGGTGATGGAAAAAATGATCGCCAAACCACAAGAAATGCAGGTAGCGATGACAGTTAGTTTTTTCATAAAGCGATTTGGCTTTTAAAATAATAAAATTATTCGGCTATTTTCGGAATAGTTTTATTTTCTAAGTGTTTACTCTTATCCAAAACGCTTTCCGGCGAAAGAAATTGACTAAAATCATTAAACAGGAGTCCCTGCTTTCGAAATAAAATTCGAACTCCTTAATGACGTCACTCTTACCATCGCGGTGGAGTGGACCGGTATATCGCTAAGCCCATGGTTATATTTTGTGTCTCGCGCTGGCAGGTGGAGATTCCGGTGATAGTGACCACCTAAATCCGAGGCAACGTGTCCATTATAAGTTCAGCACCAGAAATCTATAAATGTTGGTTATTTATATGGCCTAATGTCTCGGTTGGAAAACTGTAATTTGCCCGGACTTCCCAATTTTTCACTCTGATCTTAAACTCTCCACCGGGTTTGTGATTGCCGCTCTGATGACCTGGAAGCAGATTCTTTTAGAATATGTCCACAACCCATTTGATTCTCTTATAAGTTATTCTTCTTTAGTTCACTCACGGCATGGTCAGCAGCTCTTGCGGTAAAAGCCATATAAGAAAGTGAAGGATTTTGACAGGCGGCAGAAGTCATAAAAGATCCGTCGGTTACAAAAACATTCGGCGCATCCCAGACCTGGTTCCATTTGTTCAGCACACTGGTTTTGGGATCCCTGCCCATACGTGCTGTCCCCATTTCATGGATGCCACGACCCAGGTATGGATTATCATCAGACGACTGAATATGTTTTACTCCCAATGCCTCCATCATTTCGATAGCATCATTGAGCATATCTTTCCGCATTTTCTTTTCGTTCTCTTTTATTTCCGCATCAAAGGCCAGCACATTCAGTCCCCATTTATCTTTTCTCGTCTTATCCAGCGTCACTTTATTTTCATGATAGGGAAGTGTTTCACCGAAGGCGCCTATTCCAAAAGTCCATGGTCCCGGTTCGCTGAGTTTCTCTTTTAAATCCGTACCAATCGAATATTCTGATCCGGCATTCTGATCCCAGCCTAAGCGACCGCCTCC
The DNA here is from genome assembly GCA_002413325.1 of Chitinophagaceae bacterium UBA5175. GTDB lineage: Bacteria > Bacteroidota > Bacteroidia > Chitinophagales > Chitinophagaceae > Puia. Next base: position 3,109 of record DHWT01000328.1, read on the forward strand.
ACCCTGGTAACCAAAACCACGCAGGTAATCGCGTTTGTCGCCAAAGAAATTCCTGTAGCGGGGAATATAAATTCCATTAGCCCTGCGGCCATAATAATATTTATCCTCATACCCTTCAACAATACCACCTGCAGACACATCCAGGTGATGATCCATCACATTATGACCCAGCTCTCCGCTACTGCTTCCCAGTCCATCGGGCCAGATATCCGTTGCAGAATTCATCAATATCCAGGTGCTGTTGAAAGTAGAGGCATTCAGGAAAATGATTTTTGCATAGTAGGTGTACGTTTGATTCGTCTGCGCATCCAGCACTTCCACACCGGTGGCTCTTTTCTTATCCTTATCATATAAAACTTTGGTAACAATGCTCCAGGGACGAAGGGTAAGGTTTCCGGTTTTCATCGCGGCAGGAAGTGTAACCGATTGTGTGCTGAAATAGCCGCCGAACGGACATCCAAACCAGCATTTATCGCGATACATACATTGCCTTCCGTCCATGGGTACCGTGGCATGACCGCAACGGCCGATGATCATTTTTCTCGATGATTTATAGTGATCCTTGAAACGGGCTGACAGGTCTTTCTCCACGCAATTCATTTCCATGGCGGGAAGGAAATGACTGTCGGGCAATTCCGGTAAATTCTCCACGGAGCCGCTCACACCTGCAATTTTTTCGACATAAGTGTACCAGGGTTCGATATCCTTATACCGTACCGGCCAGTCGACGGCGATGCCGTCCCTTGCATTTTCTTCAAAATACAAATCACTCAGCCGGTATGTTTGTCTGCCCCACAGTAAAGAGCGTCCTCCCACATGATAACCCCGGAACCAGTCAAACCGTTTTATTTCTGTGTAGGGGGAATCCTGATCGTTCGCCCACCAGGAAAGATTTCTTTCATTCAGCGGGTAATCCCTTTTCAGCACAGGATAATTTTTTATCATCTCCCGGGTACGCTCGCCCCGGTGCGGATAGTTCCAGGCTTCCTTATTTGCTTCGGTGTAATCTTTGATGTGGACAATGTCCATGCCGCGTTCCAGCATGATGGTTTTCAAACCTTTTTCAGTTAGCTCTTTAGCAGCCCATCCACCACTGATGCCTGATCCCACCACAATCGCGTCGTAAATATTATTTGCCATATGACCTCCTCATCCCCAAACCAGGGTTTTTTTAATGAATATAAGCCTCACCATGTGAAAACTAAGGTAAGATGCAATTTTTAATTTCTATAAAATTCCTGTATCTGAACAGAAAACGCCTGAGAGGACGAAAATAGGATGTTGACTTATCAATTCTAATATGCTGGCACAGCATTTTTTAGTATTGCCAGTCTTCAAACTTCTTGTAGATTTTTAAGTTGTGAAACTCTCCTCTGGTGATGTTTAGTTTCTTACTGCCTGAGGAAAGAAGGCATCTAAATGTCCCATCAGCCACGTTATCATGGAGGTTTGTAAAAGAAACCTGGACCCATAACTCCGAAGGCAACCAAAAAAAGAAAAGTAAAAAGAAGACTTTTTTGTTGCACTTAGATTGTTTCCTGCACACCAGGTTAAGAGCTTCCTCTTCAATGAAAAGACCCATTGCTCGATGAAGCCTTAGCGCTGCAAAGGGTATTCTCGTTCAAAAGAGAATCAGTAACCTGATGCAGGATCTAAGGGCGAAATCCATAGCTATCTAATGCCATTGTTATCAAAATACGCTCGGAAATTGCCTGGAAAAAAAAGCACCTATAGACTTTACTCAATAAGTGCTTGATCTTCAGCTCCCCCAAGGATAATTTTATCCAACCATTTTATTGAAGATTTTGAGAAACTCTCAGACTTCTATAATTTGATAGTTAAATAGTTATGAGGGTATCGAGTAAAAACCATTTAGGATTTGACTTCCAGAGGATTTCCCGGCTCTTTGCCGGAACGACCAAAGAGTTCCAACATCACCGGAGGCCCCTGAGGTCACATCATTGTCTTTTGAAAATCCCATATTGTTTTTTTATGGTGGCTAATGCACGATTTGAACTTCTTCCGTCTAATCACCAGTTAATCACCAGTTAATCACCGTCTAATCACCAGTTGGTCATCCTGTGAACTTCGTCCGGATTTCCCCGGTTGACGCAAACCGCGTTTGTCTTTCACTTTGTTTTCAGGCGCCAGGCCCGCTGCATTCCTAATCCAGAATCGGCATGCAGTGTGACGCCTGTTCTTCAAAACTGCAGATTGAAATAAATTATTCTATCGCTGCTTCCTGTTTCTTCATGATGCGTCACGTTGCTTCATGTTGCTTCGTATTACTTCAACTTGCTCTACACTGCTTCGAATTAATTCATGTTGATTTCATCTGATCGATTCAAAAAAATATTTAACCTCTTTCGACAGCATCGGAACTTCACTGCTACTGCTTGCAGCAAAGTTTCAGTGGTTGATAAAAAATTTCGGCAGTCGAAGAAATAAATCTTTCTGAGGCTCCGAAATGGATTGTGAAATCGATTACAAATTTGTTTTACGAAACGAATAGCGCAGTAAAAAATGAATCCATTCTTCTTATGAAAACGCCTCTTTTAGCCATGGCTGCGGTAAAAAAAGAAAAGGCCGCCAATGGCGACCTTTAAATGTTTGAATCCTACGCTCCCCCTGCTGGGGCACTAATACCATTGACTATTAATACGTTGTGCTAATTATGCAATACATTTTTCACGCGTGTCATTCTCTTCTTAACGTTTTCTAAACCAGGAGAGAAATCCATCAAGATAGATCCCCTCGCATCGGTATCATTTTAAGCTAAATTCATGTGAGGATCAGGGGTAAACGTACACGGGTTTTTCACCCAGCAAAGACTAATTGGCAATCTCTCTGAAGAGAAAGTCATTCAATTCCTTTGCGTTTTTGTATTTCCCTTTAAACATCAAATCATACATCGGTTTATATTTCATGAACATCTCATCTGAAATATACCCTTTATACCACGTACATTTTTCTATTTCATCAAAAGGTTTCAAGAATATTAAGCCCTGGGCAATATCACCATAACGAATGGAAGGATATGTATTGAAAAAATAGGAGCAGCTATCTCTGATATTTTCAAAAGGAGATGAAATAATTGTAAAGCCGGCAGGCTTATTACCTCTGCTCTTCATCACTGAGTCCATAAAATCATCAATCGAACTATTGCATTTGATATCTCCCTCATTGAAATCCAGCCGAAAGTATAATTCTATTTGAAAAAATTTGCCCTTGTACTTATTGTTTAACAGAACCCCAAAACGGGGCTTCAATTCTGTTACATTATTATTTTTCACCACAGGAAATGCGAAATCCAACGGAGTATGATTAAATCCTATTAATATCACTCCCTTTTGATTTTTATTGATTATTTCTCTTTCGATATTTCTGGCCATAATTTCGTCGCGGTAAATAATTTTGGGTAAATCCTGGATTACTGAGAATACCCTGAATTTTTCCCAGAAGGGGGTTTTCCCTTTTGAATCCTGTGTGGCACCCAGCAGGGACAATCCTGGCATATCCCAGTCTGAATCAATTCCAACTATCCTCATTCGCGGGGCTCCTTTAGGTAGAGAGTGATTCAATGTCCATACTGATTCAAATACATCCCAATATTCTTTAAATCCCCACATTTTCCAGGTGTTGCTACGGGCAATTTCCATAGCTAAAGCTGTATCGTATTTTTCTCCATTGACAAGTTTTTCTGCCTTCCTATTCATCGAAGCAGGAAATACTTCCAAGGCAATAACCCTTACGCCCGATTTGAAATAGAGGGGCTCCACCAGTTTGTTGAAAAACGAAAGGTTATCCCGGCTTTCATGCATTTCCCCGAAAATGGTTACGGGAGTGGCTGATGCAATGTGAACGGCGTAATCAATTGGGTCACTGGCATTACTATCAATCCAGTTGATAAATACAGGATATTCCAGGGTTGATATATCTGACACAGATGCCGGGTCTCTGGCCATAAATGGAAGTTTTAGATTCACCGGAGAGACGGATATCTTTTTTGCGTCTATTATAACACTGGTAAAATTCCAAATATAATTTGCGCTAAAAATTAATAACGTACTTAATGAGAGTGTCCGCCAAAACAAAGTGAATCTTTTTTTACCTGCAGAGGGCACAACCATCGAATGGGACAGGTAATCATGCCATCCTTTTTTATTTTTTGAAAACCCTATCCAGAGAAATCCCAGGAATAAAACAACACCGGAAAGTATTTTAAATACAGATTCCCTCAGCGCAGATTTAATAAAAGACAACCTGGATCCGTTCCGATTGTAAACGAAGATCCCCAAAAGATGTTTACCGATTGTTTGCCCTGTAAAAGCAATGCAAACGATTGAATAGAACATTCCAAGAATAAAAAAGCAAAATTCAAAAGGGAAATAGAAATAAATTGCAGAATAAAGAAGTATATAGAAGATCCCTTTTAGAAATGAATATACAATTAAACAGTCTATCCAAGTTGCAAGGAACCTGATCCAAAATCCGGGTCTTTTATATTCCTCCAAATTATTCATCACGTAATACGGTTAACCTGAACAGATCCGGATTAGAATAGCATAGCATTAACGTACTGGCAGAAAATCCTCGTGATTAAATTTACAATAAGGTGGGCCTTTCGTCATGGTCAACGCTATGATTTTAGTCATCCGATAGCATGATAACACTCAGAAAGTCGTAACGGCAAAAATGAATAATTGAATTGAATTAATTTTTAACTGGTACGTAGACCTTTGCTTGACTGCCAAAATTCTGCTTGCGAATTGCAGTAAAAAGAAAAGGCCGCCATTGGCGACCTTAAATTGTTTGAATCCAGGCTCCCCCTGCTGGACTTGAACCAGCGACCCTCTGATTAA
>DHWT01000106.1:0-2471 GCA_002413325.1 Chitinophagaceae bacterium UBA5175
ACCGTGGGCAATACCCCGGTGATGGTTACCTATTGCACGGTTTGCCGGACGGGAAGAGTATATAGTCCCCTGATAAATGGAAAGCCTGAAACGTTCAGACTGGCTGGCATGGATCATTTCAACGCGATGTTTGAAGATGAAACCACCAAAAGCTGGTGGCAACAGGCTACCGGGGTTGCCATCGCGGGTCCGCTAAAAGGGTACCACCTGGAAGAAATACCCTCCCGCCAGGCATCGCTTGCCTCATGGATCCGGGATCATCCGAATTCAACCATACTGCAACCGGACAGGAACTTTAAAAAGGATTATGATGACCTGGCGGGTTTTGACAAGGGAACCGTAAAAAGCCATCTGGAAAAAAGAGATTCCGCTTCCTGGAAAATGAAATCATGGATTGTTGGCATAAAATCAAACGGACTGGAAAAAGCCTTTGACTGGAACGATCTGCTGAAGGATTATTTTATCCAGGATACCATCGGCCGGTTACCGGTTTTACTGGTACTCGAAAAAGATACAAGTAGTTTTCATGCTTACTGCCGTAACCTGCATGGACAGACGCTTTTCTTCATAACAGACAGAGCCGCGCAAGAACTGACTGATTCCAATACGCACTCCGCCTGGAACCTGGATGGCCTTTGCATCAGCGGGCCCCTTAAAGATGCGCAACTGGAAACGCTGGCGTCCTACCAGGAATTCTGGCATTCCTGGAAGCAATTTCATCCTCATACAACGCAATACAAACCTTAGAAGTCATGGCATACATCCAACCCAACAATCCTTAACCGGGTATCCCAGGCTTATGGGAAAACCGCCTGGATACGGCCGCACCGATCCGCAGGCTCACACGGATTCGTTTACGAGGTGAAGACACACTGACAGAAAGAGAAAGTGAATTGGATGCGACGATTGCTTCTTTAAAAAATCAATGCCACTATTACACGCATGCCCACGCGGCTAAAGTGATTGCCCTGGGCGGCTGCCGGTAGATGATGTATGGACAGAATGCATGTTGCCGGTTTCACCAATATAGAAGAAGCCATTCAAAACTGGAAATACTATGCAGAGAACCTGTATGACTTCATACTATATACCCACTTTCAGAACATTGCGGTTACTGTTAAGGAAGGAGGTGAGGCGGAACCCGGCGACTGGGTTACTAGCTGGGCCTATCTGACCATTAAATACAAAGACGGAAGGGGCCCGGTGCATGTTTGGGTAAATGCCGTTTACAGAATTGAAAACGGGAAAATTATTCGCAGCCGGACATTTTACAATGAAGCAGATGTTCTGCGGCAGCTGGGATACCAGTTCAGTATTCCCCAATGAATAGCGGACCGACTTATTCAAAACGGGCCGATCCGGAATAAGAGATTTATCATAGCGAGAAAACCGAGAAGCAGGATAGACCAGGCTACAATAAATGCCAGGCTCATGGGTAATTTCTTTTTCGGCCTCAGCTTTATTTGCAGCTGCCGGTATTGTATGCTGGCGACCACCTGGGCAATAACACCCAACGTAATCAGTGCCAGCCCGAAATTACGGGGACCCTGTGGGTCTTGAAAAGCTACGGCCTTCCCCTCCTCCTGCTGGTATTGCAGGAACTTGTAAATGGTAAATCCAAAACCGATCAGTGAAATCGAAGTTCTGGTCCAGGACATCAGCGTTCGTTCTGCAGCCATGATCGTGCGTTCAATGGCTAACCCTGTACTGTCGCGCTTTTCGTTTTCCAACAATGCCTGTTCATTTTCCATATCCCGGTATTGCTTTTCACTAAATGGGAAGCGCTTTTTCCTGCGGTTGTTAATAGCCCCGGCATCCTTTGAATTCATCAGGAAAAAATTACTTGCCTTTCACCCGTCACAGAATCATTTCCCCTGTTGATGAGGGCCGGGGCTTTCTTTAAACTACCCGATCCGGGCCACAGACAGGTCGGGAAGCTTGTCTCCGGTTAACTTCTCCCAGCGTTCATTGAGCAGTTCCTTTGCCGCCTGTTCCAGGAATTCCGGTGCTGCCCATTTATGCACATCAAAATTATTTTTGATGTAACCGTGGCTTAACATGAAGTCCTTCCCTATTTCTACTGAAACCAGGTTCTGTGCTGACAGATTGGGCACCATGTCGATCTCTTTGATTCCTCTGTAAGTATCTTCTACATCCAGGTAGAAGGTTTGCCTGTCAAGAATCGCTGCTGCTGCGTGTTTGTGTTCATTGGCCCAGCGTCCCACTTTGATCATTCCTTTCATGAAGGTGACAACGAGTTCAGGATGTTTCTCTGCCATGACATCACTGCAGGTGATGGCGGCGGGGATGTTTGCTACCTGCAGGGTCCAGTCCGGATACCTGGACAGATCCTCGATCGCCTTAAACTTGCCTGTTGCTTCCTGGAGATGCTGGAATGGTTTACTCTGGGTGTAGATGGCATCTACGACACCCTTTTCCAGCGCGGTTTCCAGCGGACGGAAGGCCAGGTC
>DHWT01000106.1:2714-3106 GCA_002413325.1 Chitinophagaceae bacterium UBA5175
AGGCCAGGTCGTGCTTGTGGTCCCGTTTCAGCCAAAGTTCAGACGGGTTTTCCATCGGGTCCAGCATCTTTGGATCGTTGTACCAGTCATCCGCATAAGGGAATTCAACAATCTGCACGTCGGACCGGGTCATTCCGTTCATCCGCAGCATCAGTTCGATGCCCTGTTCTTCCTGGATACGCCACCAGTCGTTCTTAATGGTGTTCAGACTCTTAGAGAGGCCGATCTTTTTACCTTTCAGTTCGGCCATCCGGTAGATATTATCCCTCGAGCGAACCATCATACAACCGCCTTCGTGTGGTGCATGTGTAACACCCAGGAGCCGGGTCCTGCGGATATCCGCATGAACATGGATGGGGGGAAATAAACCGCCGAAGCGGATGAGGTTGTCG
>DHWT01000023.1:0-13772 GCA_002413325.1 Chitinophagaceae bacterium UBA5175
TGGCGTTTGAAATGGACGTGCTGCACACCTTTTTATATGATTCGGCAGACATCCTGGAAAAACACGGTAAGGATGCGGTCAATGGATTTGCAGAAGGGGATGAACAAAGAATGCTTTTGCTGGGGTTAAAAAGATTCTGTAAGGCAAATCCCTTCAATAGCAAGGAAGCGAAACGGCGGATTGCGGATAAACTGATTGCAGACGGCCGCTATCCTTTGTAGTGCTTCCGGATTTTATTATTTTGTATGCCTGATGTTATCCAAACAGAAAGTGTTCCGGCTTTTAGCCCTGACCTTATTCCTGTTCGCCGGACAAAGATCGGAGGGTCAAAATATTCCCGACACGGTCCTCAAGCCTGTTTATAAAACCCTGGATAGCGTGGAAATTAGTACGGGGGGAAATCCGGGCTATTTAAAAACCGTTTCTTATTCCGGAACCAAAACACCGACCCCGGTGATGGAAATTCCACAAACCATTTCAACGGTGACCCGGCAGCTGATGGACGACAAAATGGATTTTTCTCTGAAGGAATCCATCACCGCCCTGGCCAATGTAAACAACTATTCCGGTTATGATGAATATAGTATACGTGGCTTCCTGGCAGAAAATCCGCGGAGCATCAATGGCCTGCGCGGATACAATGCTCTGTACACCAGTATCCTGCTGCTCAATATAGAAAGCATTGACGTGCTGAAAGGCCCTGCAGCCGTACTTTATGGAAATACAGATCCGGGCGGAACGGTGAACCTGGTTACCAAGAAGCCGCTTTCGGTACCTTCCGGCGAGGTCGCCCTATTTGGCGGCAGCTGGGATCATTTCCGTGTGCAGGGAGATTTTACCGGTCCTGTGAACGAATCAAAAACTATTTTATACCGCTTCAATGCCGGGTACGATCAGACCCGGGGATTCGTGGATCCCTTTTATTCAAAAGCATTTCAGGCAGCACCTTCTTTTTCTTTCAGTCCGGATAAAAACCTGCAGATCAACCTGGATTTTTCTTTATCGCGGGTAAATACGATTCTCAACCGCGGTCAGCCGGGACTGGAGTCTGGTAATAATTTATACGCCACACCCATTTCTCTTTCCGTAACGCAACCCGGTGATTATTTAAAACAGCAGGACCTGTATTCCCTGATTTCCGTTGCCTGGAAAATCAACCCGGCGATGGATTTCCATACGGCTTACCTGATTTATAATACCGGGCAGGATGTCGCGGAGCACGGGCTGGATTCCTATATCGATTCCGATTCCGTAAACCTGTATTTTCATTCCTGGAAATTCAATACCATCACGCAAAGCTGGACGAATTATTTCAATTATAAATTTCATTTGGGAGAAACCGAACATAATGCCATGATCGGGTATGATTATATATCAACAGATGGCAACATCAGTCAAACCCATTACGAAAATCCGGATTTGTTTGGGAAAGGAAGCGGGATCGTGGGAACCTTTAACCTGCTTCGCCCGGTTTACAATCAGATGCCGGTCGGCAGTTATTCGGTTTCTTCCAATAGTTCCGGGAGTCAGGATGCGGATAATTATTTTACGCAGGGAATTTATTTGCAGGACCAGGTCCGGTTTAAAAAACTGAACCTGCTCCTGGGTATCCGCCGCGAATTTTACCGTAAGGATACCGGCGGCGTCCAGCCCGATTCGTCAACAACCCATGAAAATGTATGGCTTCCCCGGATCGGCCTGGAATATGGGATCCGGCCCGGGCTCCATATTTACGGCGTTTACAGCAGGGGATTTGACCCTTATGAACTATCCAATTCCATGGCCGTATACAACGCTCCGTTCAAACCGGTAAACAGTGAACTGCTGGAAGCAGGATTCAAGGCCATGTTTTTAAAAGGTAAATTATACGGGACCCTTTCCTTCTACCAGCTTTCCATTTTCAATGTATCCGTCTATGCGAATGATCCGGCAAATCCCGATCTTTATGTGCAAAGGGGCGAGGACCAGGCCAGGGGAATTGAAATGGAATTGAACGGAAATATTCTTCCCAATATACTGGTTCATTTCGCCTATGCTTACAATGTGGCAAAAGTGAAGAAATCCGAAATAGCCGCTGAGGTCGGGCGGATCAAAGAAAATGCACCCATCCATTCCGGGAATGTTTTTTTCAGGTATGATTTTATCAAAGGTTTGCTGAAGGGATTTTCTTTAAACGGTGGTTGCAGCCTGGTGGGCAAAAGAAATACCCTGGATACGGCTCTTGAACTGCCCGGTTATTTTACTGTGCAGGGTGGAATCAGTTATGAGTGGCGTCCCCTCACCCTGACGTTCCTGTTAAATAATATCGGGAATGTGGTTTACTGGAGCGGGGCGTATAATAATATTTATAAATGGCCGGGAGCGGAAAGGAATTTCCTGGTTAAAATGAACTGGGACCTGCAACTAAATAAAACCGGCAAATAAAAGATTAAATCAAAAACATATGGCTGAAGAAATCAAAGGGATATTTATTCATCACGTCTACTTCTGGCTGGCGGAACCGAAAAATGCCGATCATAAACAAGCATTGATTGATGGACTGAAAAAACTTTCCAGTGTATCAACCATTCAGCGATATCATATCGGTGTGCCGGCAAATACCAAGAGAGATGTTATTGATTCCTCTTATTCTGTTTCCTGGATATTAATTTTTAATAATGCGGCTGATCAGGATAGTTACCAGGTGGATCCCATCCACCTGCAGTTTGTGGATGAATGCAAACATTTGTGGAAACGGGTGCAGGTATATGACTCGGTGGATATCTAAAGTAGCGCCGCCGCCGCTTCATCCATAAAAAAATGCAATTCACCCCGGGTGGGGACGATTATTTGGGACGGATACAGATCCGGTTTTTTTTCACCTTCCAGCACTTCATGCAGGGCATGGGCTTTCCCGGGGCCGCTGATCATAAAAACAATATGGCCGGCCCGGTTGACAATATTTTTCGTGAGCGTAATGCGGTGCATATCCTGCGCTTTCAGAAAATAACTGGTCACCCAGGAATTTTCTTCATGTATAACCGGCTCGCCCGGGAAGAGGGATAGTGTATGTCCGTCGTCTCCCATGCCGAGCAGAACCAGGTCAAAGGTTTGCCCGGGCATATGCGGGGTCCCGAAATAATCCTGCAGCAGCACTTCATAGCGCGCGGCGGCTTCATCCGGAGGCAGGCTGGTATCCATTATATGAATTTGGTCCCTGGGAATATCCACTTTGTTTAACAGGGTATCGAATGCCATGCGCGCATTGTTTCTATCGTCGTCAAAGGGAACGGCACGTTCATCACCCCAGAACACATGGATTTTTTTCCAGTCGATTCGTTCCCGGTATGGCGTGGAAGCCAGCAGCAGGTTTAATTTTTTTGGTGTATTTCCTCCGGAGAGCACGAGGCCGAAGCGATCCTTCCGGGTAAGGGTTTCTTCGATCAGGCTGGTGATCCATTCCGCAAGTCCCAAACACAAATGATCCGCGTCTTTAAATACCTCTTTATTCATAAAGATGTTTATCGCAAAAAAAGCCTACTGGCAGAAATATGAAAGCGTTCAGCGTTGGGCTATAAGCTTCAAGACCTACATCAGGATCCACTGATGACCGTCGCGGGCGATCAGGGCTTCCGCATCTTCCGGTCCCCAGGAACCGGGAGCATAGTTTGGAAAACTGACCGGCGGCCTGTTCTGCCAGGCATCCAGGATGGGCATAATGATTTTCCAGGCAGCTTCTACCTGGTCCCTCCGCATAAAGAGTGTGGCGTTTCCTTCCATCACATCAAGCAGCAAGGTTTCATAAGCTTCCGGTTCATTTCCGTCATAAGCATCCTTATAGCGGAAGATCATATCCACGGGATTGAGCGTCATGAACTGGCCCGGGCGCTTGGATTGAAAGCGAAGACGGATTTCCATATCCGGCTGGATGCTGATGGTGAGTCGGTTGGGGCGCCAGGTTTCAGCGGCTTCCGGAGGAAATGCATAATTGGGAGCCGGGCGGAACATGATATTGATAACTGTTGTTTTTTCATGCAGTCTTTTACCCGTGCGGATGTAAAAAGGAACATGCTGCCAGCGCCAGTTGTCGATATAAAATTTTACGGCAGCGAAGGTGTCCACATTGGATTTCGGGTCCACATTTTTTTCATTACGGTAGGCGGATACTTTTTCCCCTTCCATCCAGCCGCCTTCGTATTGACCGCGTACGGCATATTTACCGACTTCTTCCTTGCTGATCCGGCGGATGGCATTGAGTACGTCCACTTTTTTGTTCCGGATTTCATCGGCATCAAAAGATACCGGAGCTTCCATGGCAATCATGCAGATCAGCTGCAGGATATGATTCTGCACCATGTCCCGCAAAGTGCCTGCGCCTTCATAGTAAGCGCCCCTTCCTTCCGAACCCACGGTTTCGGCTGCGGTGATCTGCACATGGTCAATATAATTGCGGTTCCAGAGCGGTTCAAAAAGGGCATTGGCGAAGCGAAGGGCCAGGATATTTTGTACAGTTTCCTTTCCCAGGTAATGGTCGATGCGGTAAATCTGTTTTTCATCGAACATGCTCATCAGGAGTTCATTCAGGTCATGGGCACTTTCCAGGTCATGACCGAATGGTTTTTCTATCACGATCCTTGTGCAGGTTTTATCGCGCGAAATATTTTCCCGGCCCAGTTTTTTTGCGATGTCCGGCACCAGCTGCGGCGCCACGGCCATATAGAAAATGATATTGGGATGTTCACCGTATTCAGCTTCTTTCTTTTGAATCATTTCAGTAATGCCCGTATACTGATCGTCTTTCTCCGCATCCATTTTCAGGTAAAAAACATATTTCGAAAAGGACTGCCACTGGTCGTCGGCAATATCTTTTCTCCGGCTGAACTGCCTGATGCCCTCCAGCAGGCGGGCCCGGTATTCCACGTCGCTGTAAGCGGTTCTGCCGATACCGATGATGCTGAATTTTTCGGGCATCCAGTTGTCGATAAAAAGATTGTACAGGGCAGGTGAAAGTTTTCTGAAATTCAGGTCGCCGCTGCCTCCAAAAATAAACAGGACCGTAGCGGGTGGTCTTTTATGATTTTCCATACAGGTTTTTAATTGTCGTAGGATCCCCAATCCGTGTGAAAAATACCAGGCATGTCCACCCGCTGATACGTATGTGCTCCGAAATAATCTCTTTGTGCCTGGATGAGGTTGGTTGGCAGGAATTCGCTTCGATAAGCTTCCAGGTAACAAAGCGAATTCATGAGGGCCGCTACCGGGAAACCGGTCTGGGTGGCATGCAGGATCACCGAAACCATATGATGTTTCCTGGCCTGCAGGATGCCTGCCACCTGTTTGTCCAGCAGGAGGTTGGGAAGTTTGGGATTTTCTGTAAATGCTTTATAAAACAGATCGAGCATGGCTGAACGAATAATGCAACCGCCCCGCCAGATACGCACGACTTCCGGAAGGGGGATATCCATTTTGAGTTCCGATGAAGCTTTATACAGCAGGGCCAGGCCCTGGGCATAACATACGATCATCGAAAAATAAAGGGCGTCTGCCAGCTGGTTGATGAATACTTCATTGGGAACTTCTATTTCATGTGTAGCGGATTTATAAAGGGCCGAAGCCTGCACGCGCTCTTCTTTGACGGCCGAGAGGTCGCGCAGGGAAACCGCGATATCAATAACCGGTACGGGTATGCCGAGATCCATCGAATCCTGGGAAGTCCATTTTCCCGTTCCCTTGGCTCCTGCTTTATCCAGGATCCGGTCCACCAGGCGGCCGGGGGTCTTATCGTCGGGTTGCATAAAAATATCGCGGGTAATTTCCACCAGGTAGGATTGCAGTTCGCCTTCATTCCAGCTTTTATATACTTTATGCAATGCATCGTTGGAAAGTCCCTTGCCGGAATGCAGGAGCTGGTAGGTTTCGCTGATCAGCTGCATGATGGCGTATTCAATCCCGTTATGAACCATTTTTACATAGTGACCGGCGGCTCCCTTTCCGAGATGGGCGACACAGGCGCTTCCGTTTACCTTGGCTGACACCGCCTCGAGGATGGGTTTCACCTGTTCATAGGCCTGGATGTCGCCTCCCGGCATGATACTGGGTCCTGTGCGGGCTCCGTGTTCCCCGCCAGAGATGCCGATTCCCATGAAATGAAACCCTTTTTCCCTGACTTCATTCACCCGGCGCAGGGTATCCGTATAATGGGAATTTCCCCCGTCAATAATGATATCTCCCGGGGATACCAGGGGGAGCAGGGACCGGATCACATCATCCACCGGTTTTCCTGCCGGGACCAGCATCATGATTTTGCGGGGGGGCTGTAGCTGTTGAACCATTTCGGCCAGGGTATTCATACCTTTTACCCGGGTTCCCGGAGTGGCTGAGGTTTCGAGTAATTTTGCCTTGCCCGGGTCTGTATCAAAGCCAATAACTTTAAATCCATGATCGGCCATATTCAGCAGCAGGTTTCTGCCCATGGTACCCAGGCCGATCATTCCAAAATCAAATAAATTATTTTCCATTCAGTAGAAATGGGCCTAAAATTAGGCATTTTGGGTAATGTTGGATGGACCGCGTTTGCGACAGCAGATATTAATCTTTAGTTTTTTATTTATCAGATTTTCGAATCCCCCTTGTTTATCTAGAAAAAACAATCTATTTTGCCAGTCTCTACTAACCCGGTCCATGCCTATAATGAGCTGTTTGCCTCCATTTATCCTTTCCTGATTTCCTGTATTCCAGATTTCCTGATTGCCCTAGTCGCGAATTATTTTTAAACGACTGGTTAGGCTTATGAATCCATGAAAGCCAATTCATTAGCTTCATGATTCCGGGCAGCTAATCGGGCTTAATTTGTTAAGTATATGAAAATATTAACCCTTGGAACCTTATTTTGCCTGATCGTCCTTTGGTCCAACTCCCTGAATGGTCAAAGTGTCTGGACCCAGCATAATGACCAGGACCGCACCGGATGGTACCCCCATGAAACCATCCTGGATACCAGTAATGTCAATCAAAATGCCTTCGGGTTACAGTTTAGTCATACGCTGGACGATAAGATCATGGTACAGCCATTGGTCGTTCTGAATGTCAATATTCCCAACAAGGGGATTAAGAATGTTGTGTACGTGGCAACACTGAGCAATACGGTTTATGCCTTTGACGCCGATGCCAACACGGGCCCCTACTGGCAGCAGAATTATACCAATAGCATTACGCCCGGCGGTCCTGCCTGTAACACCTGCCGGCCGGCAAACAACAACGATATCTTCCCGAGTTTATGTGACGGATATTATGGGGACTTTTTTGGGAATATGGGAATTATCGGTACACCGGTTATAGATACCACCAGTGGAACCATGTACTTTGTTTCCAAGATCGTAAACGGTACTGTGGACAATCATCAATGGAATCCCGCAACACCTTATGAAGAATATACTTACTTGTCTGGCGGTTTCCATCAGTATCTGCACGCCATCGATATAACCACCGGGCTCGACCGGCCGAACAGCCCGGTTGAAATTACCGCTTCGGTAACAGGCACCGGTGACGGACAAACAAGTACAAATATTATCACTTTCAATCCCCGCACGCAGTTCAATCGTACCGGCCTTGCATTGAACAATGGTATTTTGTATATCACATTTGCCGCACATTGTGATAATAATCCGAGCCACGGCTGGGTTATCAGTTATGATGCCAGTACCCTGGCATTGCAACATGCCATGATTGTAACACCCAACGATGGCCGGGGGGGAATCTGGATGAGCGGAACCGCTCCGGCGATTGACCCCGCCGGCAATCTTTATTTTGCAACCGGGAATTCCCTTGACGAAACCCCGGGTATCAGTAACACGGGTATCATTCATCTGTATACTCCGGACCCCACGGTTACGGCAAACCGGGGTGAAAGTGTGGTGAAACTGGCTTCGGATTTAACCATATCGAGTTATTTCACCCCTTACGATTATGTTTTTCTCAATACGACTGACGAAGATTTTGGTACCCAGGTAATGCTGTTGCCGAATACCAACCTGGTCATGACGGGCAATAAGAACGATTCCCTTTACATCATGAACCGGACGAATTTGGGAGGCTTTAATGTCAGCTTCAATAATGTAGTCCAAAGCGTTTGGATTCCGCCCACTCCCGGAGAAACGAACGACCGTGAAATGCATTCGAACTTCGCTTATTTTGGTGGACCAACCCCTTATCTCTATCAATATTCGGAAAACAGTCAGTTAATGGCGTATCCTGTAACCGGCAGCGGGTTAGGCACGCCTCTTACGGTCCCGGTTTCTGAATTTGCGGGTCCTTCCAGTGCCATCGGAGGTTTCCTGTCAGTCTCTTCCAAAGGACCCGACCCCGCGACCGGTGTGTTATGGGCATACCAGCCTGTAAATGGGTGTAATGCCAACGGGTATGGCCCTTCCCCCTGTCATGCCATCCTGCACGCCGTCAGTGCAAATAATATAACCAGGGAATTATGGAATTCAGATATGGTCCCGGCTGATACGATCAACGGGTTTAATAAATTTATCTGTCCGACCATTGCACTGGGCAAAGTGTATCTGCCCACAAATTATAACCAGCTGTTTGTTTACGGATTAAAAGCAAATACAAACTGCGCAATCAATCAGGCACTGTCTAAAAATGCCACGGCTTTATCCAATAACAGCACGGCGAATAATGTTACGGATGGAAATCTGACGACCAGCTGGACCAGCCAGGCGCATCCTGTAGATTCCATTTATATTGATCTGCAGGGCAGTTATGATATTTGTAAAATTGCGATTAACTGGGATGCGACCGGGTATGGCAAGAATTTCATCCTGAAAGTTTCCAATGATAAAATCAACTGGACTACGGTAAGCTCCTACAGCGGAAATACATCAACCAATACGGTATTCAATGGCGCGGTAACCGGGAGATATGTCAGTATGGTTGGCTCCGCAACCGGTGGTACTTCCAACAGTTATATCATTGACGAATTCCAGGTGTATGGCAACCCGTCCAGTTCCTGCCCTCCTTTGACCGGTCTGAATGCCTCCTCGGGAACAAATGAAACCATTTTCACCATTCAAACCCCTAAGGGAACAACAGGTACGGATGCACCGGTTGAGTTGGGTGTCAAATTCCGTTCAGCTGTTCCGGGATATATTACCGGGATACGTTTTTATAAAACTGCCGGTTATACAGGAACTCATACAGGTGAATTGTTTTTACCCACTTCACCAACTACCGGAACATTATTGAATTCCGCAGATTTTACCGGTGAAACGGCAAGCGGATGGCAGACGGTGACATTTGGCGCTCCTGTGCCTATTTTGGCAAATACAACCTACGTGGCGGCTTATTATAACGCTACCGGAATTTATGTTTCTGACAACAGTGCAACGGCAGGTGGTACCAGCCTGGCAACTGCAATCACAAACAATAACCTGACAGCTCTTGCTGATGGAACCGATGGGGCGAATGGAGTTTATACATATTCCGGTGGTAAATCTGCATTCCCGTCTGCAACTTATAATTCAAGTAATTACTGGGTTGACCCGGTTTTCTCAACCGCTATACCGCCTGATCCTCATTCTGAACTCATCAGCTGGGATGCGTTTTCCGGAGCCAGCCAGTATACCATTAATTACAGGCCGAGTCTTTCCGCGAGCTGGCTTACACGGACTGCAAACACGAATGGTATTGTCCTCTCCGCATTAAGCTGCGGGACTCTTTATGACTATACTGTTCAGGCGAATTGTGGTGCGAGCCTGAGTGTGGTCAGCCAGGGCTCCTTCACACCAACCGGCTGTCCGGCCACTACCTGCGGGGCGCTTCCTGCAAATTACTTTAATGTCGATCTGGGGGATATCGGGAAAGCGGGTTCTACCTGTTTTAATAGTAGTGGAAGTGTATATACACTTTCCGGATCCGGAACAGATATCGGCAACACGTCAGATCAGTTTCAGTTTGCCTTTAACAGCAGTGATATTGCGGATTATGAGGTTACCGGACGGATCGTACAACAGGACAAGGTAAGTGCAAACAATAAGATTGGCGTTATGGTCAGGGACAGTTTAACCAATACGTCCCGGTTTGCTTTTGTGGGTTTCGTGAATGCTACCAGTATCATATTTGAATACCGGGATGCACCATCGGGTCCCGTGACCGTTGTTACCTTAACCGGGGTCCCTCCTACAATGCCCTACTGGGTGAAAATAAGCAAATCCGGTACGATGTTCACGGCCTATACCTCCTCCAACGGCTCCACCTGGGCGCCGCTGGGCAGTACGGTACAGCTTAACTTTGGAACAGCCACTCCTCCGCATTATGGTATGGCCATCACCAGTGCAGATAATACCCTGTTATCAACCGGTCAGATAGATAATTTCTCCATAACAGGAGGCACCCCGTTGCCGATCAAGCTGCTTAGTTTTACAGCCCAAAACATAAACAACAATCATATACTGGTTTCCTGGTCCGATTCCATGGAACACCTGGTGGATCGGTTTGAAGTTCAGAGAAGTGCCGATAATACCAGCTTCCAGACCATCCAGACGGTAAAAGCGGTTGGAGAAAGCCTGGTCCCGCAGTATTATTCGGTTAAGGATAACCAGCCATTAGGGGGAATGAATTATTACCGGTTAAAGGAAGTTGACCTGGATGGCAAATTCTATTACTCTCCGGTCGTTTCGGTGCAATTCGACAAAACGGAAGGACTTGAAATTTATCCGAACCCAGCCGGTAATTACACCGGCGTTTATTCGATGAAAGATCCGATCGTTGAAATAAACATTTATGATATAGCGGGAAAATTATTGCAAAAAAATATTATGGCCAGTGGCCGGACCAGCATTCAGGTGAACACGTCGGTACTTTCAAAAGGGGTTTATATCATTGCGGTAAAAACAACATCCGCTATTTACAGGCAAAAATTATTTAAGCAATAATTGAGTGTTCTTTTAACGGTATAGTTTCATTTTGTTGGGTATGTGTAAGCCCCGGTGACAGGTATAACAGGTAATGACGCTTTTTCTTAATGATTCAAAGCCGTAGTCGTTTTTGAAGTCGAAATATTTTTTATTGAGTTTGTCCGTCATGCGCATCATATCCCTCGCAATGCGTTTTTGCGGATTTTCATCACTGGCAAAGTCAGCCCTTTTGGGTAACACATCCGGTTTGGTAACTGAGTGACAGAACCGGCAGGAGATACCCAGCTGCCTGCTGTATCGGATCATGATCCGGTCCATCAGCTCTTCATTCGTCTTTTGAGGGATCAGTTTCAGGTTTTTCCATTGCGGTTTTTCCTGTGGAGGAGGAGTCGCGGCAATGCCCCCCATTATAAACAAACTAATTCCCGCATAAATAAATATCTTCTTATTCATAATACCGGAATCAGGTTGTTTTAACCAATGAAAGGTTGCCTTATTTTTTAGGCCCGCCCGGATGCGCGGTGCCCCGGTGGCAGGTCATACATTCCACAGCCGGAACAAATTCGCCCTGTTCATTTTTATTGTAGCTGAAATATTTTTTATTGATTTTGGCACTCATCTTCATCATTTTCCGGGCGATATTTTTTTCCGGCTTTTCATCGCTGGCAAAATCAGGGTGATGATTGGAAGTATCTTTGGAGGGGGCATGACAAAAGCCGCATTTTACACCCAGGGCCTCCTTAAAACCATCCATCACTTTATCCAGGTCTTCCTTACTGATATTTTTCGGAAGCACTTTCAGGTTTTGGAATTTATGTTCTTCGGGTGGTTTGGTTGCTGCAATACCCAATACGAGAAATAAGCCGACGAAAAAGATCACTGTGATTTTTCTGTTAAAGACCATATGACTGATTTTGAAGCCAAGCTAATAAAAATACCCGAAATAAGAATGAATTATAGATTAATTTGGCAGCTGCTATATGAAAAAGAAGGCAGCCATCGGATTTATTTTTGTCACCCTGCTGGTCGATGTGATCGGCTGGGGACTGATCATCCCGGTGATGCCCTCGCTCATCGCCGGCCTGAAACATATAACCGTGAATCAGGCAAGTAAAGAAGGGGGCTGGTTGTTGTTCGTGTATGCCTTCATGCAGTTTATATGCGCCCCCATACTCGGCAACCTGAGTGACCAGTATGGGAGAAGACCGGTACTTCTTTTTTCCCTGTTCGGATTCGGGGTGGATTATATTTTTCTCGGGTTCGCACCCAGTTTCGGATGGCTTTTCCTGGGAAGAACGATTTCAGGTATTACAGGGGCCAGTTTTACAACGGCTTCCGCCTATATCGCGGATATCAGTAATGCGGAAACCCGCGCAAAAAATTTTGGACTGGTCGGCGCCGCATTCGGACTTGGATTTATTATTGGTCCGGCTATTGGCGGATTACTCACGGGCTGGGGTATACGCGCACCTTTTTACGCTGCCGCCGTGCTCACCCTCATGAACTGGCTCTATGGATATTTTGTGCTTCCCGAATCCCTGTCAAAAGAGAACCGGAGAAAATTTGAGTGGAGGAGAGCCAATCCGCTGGGATCTTTGCAAAACCTGAAAAAATATCCGGCGGTTGCCGGACTGATCATGGCTTTAACCCTGGTATATCTTGCTTCGCATGCTGTGCAGAGCAACTGGAGTTATTATACTGCTTACCGTTTTAGCTGGACGCCTAAAACCATTGGAATTTCCCTGGCCGTAATAGGGGCCCTGGTGGTTATGGTGCAGGCCGGGCTGATCCGCCTGATCACGCCAAGAATCGGGAACGAGCGAAGCATTTATACCGGCCTTCTTTTTTATGCCATCGGGATGTTCCTCTTTGCAATGGCCAGCCAGAGCTGGATGATGTTTGCATTCCTGATTCCCTATTGCCTGGGTGGTATTGCAGGGCCGGCCCTGCAGGCAACCATTTCGGGCCATGTTCCGCCCAATACCCAGGGGGAACTGCAGGGATCACTCACCAGTTTAATGAGTTTAACTTCTATTATCGGTCCCCTGCTGATGACCAATCTCTTCTCTTATTTCACTTCGGAACAGGCGCCCCTTTTATTCCCGGGCGCGCCCTTTGTTTTAGGGGGTATCCTGATGCTTGCCAGCAGCATCGTGGCCTATAAATCTTTAAAGCAGGGTTGATATTTGGAATTTTTGATGTAGATTTGCGTTGTCTTAAGTTGATCAGCATTTAGTAAGTGAACAAACATTCTGCTACGCAATCTTCAGTACGGTTAGTTAGTCGCCTTTACTCCTGCTTACAGTCAGCTTGTATTTTTATCATTTAATTTTTTATTTAAGTATGAACATTTATGTTTCAAATTTAAGCTTCAACGTAACCGATGAAGACTTAAACGAGTATTTTGCAGAGTACGGTGAAGTTTCATCTGCTAAAGTAATTCTTGACAAATTCACCCAGAAATCACGTGGATTTGCATTTGTTGAAATGGCAGACGATGAAGCTGCTAAGAAAGCAATCCAGGAACTGGATGGCGCTTCAGTTGATGGCAGGACCATCAATGTATCCGTAGCTAAACCCCGCGAAGAACGCACTGGTAACACCGGTGGTGGAAACAGAGGCGGTGGTGGTGGTAATTTCCAGAAGAGAAATAACTACAGTAACAGCAGATATTAATCGCTTTTCATTGAAAGAGCCGTTGAAAGTGGACCTCCATTTTCAACGGCTCTTCTTTTTTTAACAAGCTGTTATCAATTCATTTTTCCCAGCGGCCCCTTTTCCAGCGATAGCCATCGGGATCTTTTTCCCAGTAGCCCCGCGTCCATTTATATCCAGGCCTGGGAGGGTGCCAGTGACCTTCCCGCCATTGAT
>DHWT01000023.1:13980-14208 GCA_002413325.1 Chitinophagaceae bacterium UBA5175
CGTCCATTTATATCCAGGCCTTGGAGGGTGCCAGTAACCTTCCCGCCATTGATACCGGCCTCCGCCCCAGACCCAGTCCCCGCTGACCCAGACCCAGCCGGGACCCGGGGAAAGCGACCTTGCATAAACCACATCGGCCGGGCGCCTGGTTACCACATGGGTAGCACAGCCGGCCAGGAAAATACCACTCACTAAAATGCATGCCGGAACAATATTTTTCATTTTTTA
>DHWT01000161.1 GCA_002413325.1 Chitinophagaceae bacterium UBA5175
AGTGTGTCCGAAGGAGGCGCGGATGTGGGGTCCAGCATCATGGAAGAAACGATTACGACGGATACAGGTGATGAGCCGGGGCCGGTGGATTGCCATACCGGCCTGAATTTAATGAATCCGTCCAGTTCTTTTCCGAGTGTGCTTCTGCCAATACCCACCATCAGGCTTTTCAGTACCCCGTAATCCAGTCCCAGTCGTGTTTTTGCTTCATCAAACCCGTAGAGGTTTTTTCCTCCGTCACTGACCGGCCCGAACCGGTGCGTAATCCGGAAGTCCAGTACGCCCTGTCCCAGGAATTCCATCGACTGGGACTGGATGACGCGGGTGGTCTTAAATGCATTGGTGACGTGTTGCTTTTTAGGCTTTTCTTTCGGAAGCAGGCTTAAAAGGTCCTGCTGGCTGAATGCCGGTTTCACTGAAAAGAAACAGAACAGGAGGCCCGGAACAATGCGGATAACTGCCTTCATTTTGCAGGTTTGGATTTTGAGTTAAAGTCTGCGGGTAATTATTTACCCTTTCAGTGGCTCCATCTGGCATTCCACAGAAATCTTCGTGTCGTTTGAAATGTTTTCTTTGACCAGTCCGGGGATATCAATTTTAAAATCGGAAAGCAGGACTTCAAAGTCGGAGTCCACCTGGATCTTCCCGTTTTTTACGGTAATTTTTCCGGCTGCCGAAACGTCTTTTGTTTGTCCGTGCAGGGTAAGCTTTCCCGATACTTTTGCCGCGTAAACACCATCCTTAGCATAATTGATTTCTTTGTTATTTACGATCTGGCCGGTGAATTCGGATTTCGGGTATTTGTCGCTCTCCACATAATTTTCATTAAAATGTTCCTGCATGAGGGCTTTTTCAAACTCAAATCCTTTCATCATGACGGCAAACTGGATCGCACCCGTTTTGGTATCCATTACGGCAATCACGGAGTGGCTGGTAGCTTCCACTTTTTCAAGTTTGGCGCTCGCATCAAAATAAATCTTTCCTGATTTTGTGAAGAATTTGTCCTGCGCCAGCAGAACGCCGGTGCAAAGGATCAAGAATCCGGTCAACGCATATTTTTTCATTTCGGTTAATTTTAAACAGCCTGGTTAAATAAATGGATTTTAATTTTTATTGATTACTACACACCGGTTCAGCTGCGCATCGGATCCCAGCAGGCCGGTAACATCTTTATTATATCCTGTAAAAACGCCCTTCACTTCAGCAAATGCACCGGCCCGCAATCTGGCAAGGTCCTGGGTATGATGCGTATCAATTGCACAACGCACAGAAGACGGATCACCGGGATTGCCCAGCACCAGGGTATAATAATCTGTCCCGCTTTTTTCAATATCCCTGATGGTTCCATTTGTAAGAACCACTTTTCCCAGGTATTTCCGGGTGGCGGCGGAATCATCCGTGCTGAATTCTTTCAGCAATCCCGGCGCATCACTACGGAATGCCGGTATTAAGACGGACATGTCTGGATTGGGTTTAAAATATTCATGACTTCCATAAAATGCACTCGCAACCACTGCAATGGCGGTGAGTAATAAAAGGGCCTTGTTCTTTTTCATAGCATTTGTTTTTAAACTAATTATTTAAGGAACCGTTGCTGATCCAGCAATTGATGACCTGGATATCCGAACTGCTCATAGTGGAACCCAGGGGCATCCTCCCGGCCAGTATGGATGCCTGCACCAGCGCCGAAGCGTTTTTAATTTCCGTATAGGTGACCAGGGCTCCGGGCCCGTTGGTGCTGCCTGTACCATGGCATCCGGTACCACTGTTGCATCTGGTTTGTATCAGCGGATTCACATCCGTTGAAAAACTATAATTCTTGCAGGCAGACGTACTGGACTTGGGCGGAAGCAGCAGCTGTTCTTTATCGTAATAACAACCGGTGACCCCGCCGATGAATACAATGAATAAAACAATCGATATTTTTTTCATGGATTTTTAATTGTTAGGTGCACCTTTGTGAATCCAGCTGCTGATCATATTCAGATCGCAGGCAGAAAGAATCGTGCCGCCCAGGGGCATCGCGTTATATCCTGCGGAATGACTTACATCACCCCATAATTTCCCGCTGTTTACCTGGGTTAAAACATTGGCATAGGATGTCAGATCGATGCCTGCACCGGAAGGAGCAGATCCGCTGTGACAGCCGGTGCAGTTATTCTGTAATATGGTACTGATCGTAACGGAATAGGTAACATTTGTTGTATCGCAGGTGCCTGCACTGCATGCATTGTTACTTGCTCCCTGGCTGATCCAGGTTTCAATCGCGGCCAGTTGTGATGAGGAAATCGGTGTATGT
Source organism: Chitinophagaceae bacterium UBA5175 (assembly GCA_002413325.1). Taxonomy (GTDB): domain Bacteria; phylum Bacteroidota; class Bacteroidia; order Chitinophagales; family Chitinophagaceae; genus Puia. Next base: position 2,300 of record DHWT01000161.1, read on the forward strand.
CCGCTGGGAGGCATCGAGCCATTCGTGATCACATCAACCAGTTTACTGGAACCGGGATTGCCGGGACTTACGATCGCCCGTATACCGGCATAGGTATTGAGCGTGGTTTCTCCTGCATCTCCTGAACTGAGCCCGTTATGACAGCCACTCATGGCGCAGTTGGAATTCAACATCGGGAGAATGGTGCTGGCAAAATATACGGTATCCACACTGCAGGAAGAACCGGTAACGGGTGGCGGAGGCAAAGGGGGCGGTGGAGCGGCCGGCGTTACGGCCGAATCGGTTTTACCTCCGCCTGCAGGAAATTGTATTTCATGCTGACAACTGAAAATAAGGAATATGACTGAAATGAATACAGTCAGGATCAGGTAGGATCTCTTCATATGATCGGAATTTTGATAGTGTACGGATTAACGTTAGTACCCATGAACAGGATAATCCCTGTCGTATGATTACTATTAATGCCAATTGGCCATTGGTTTGTCTTTAGCAATCCGGATGCCAAAAAATATTTTTTATAATTTGATAATAATTTTTTCTTATAAAAAATGATTATCCATGGTTTGAAAGGCTGGGTTAAAGTCAATAGGAACCCCGGCGGTTTACGCTCAACGGTTGCTCTCTGAATTAAAACTGGGGATTTTCAAAAACCCCTATGCCCGATGAAGAGGTTTTTTAATATTTAACATGGAAAAATTTGCGGGAATTATCCCGCAAAGCATTGATTTTTAGACTAAATTTATTTTTTAACCCGTGCTAATTGCAGGAACGGGTTTCCCTGAATCGTACAGATGACAGCTGAAAATGAACAGAGATACGCACAATTTAAATTAGTATTTGAGGAATACTATGTTGCGCTGGGCAATTTTGCCTATACATATACTAAGGATAAGACCGCCAGTGAAGATATTGTCCAGGAAATATTTTTAAGAATCTGGGAGAAGCGTCCGGATCTTATTGGAAGCAGTTCCATTCGTTTTTACCTGTTTACCGCGGTACGGAATAACTGCTTAACACATCTTGAACAGTCAAAAAAAATCCTGTCCCTTGATTCTGTCAGCCTGGAAAACAGAGTTGATATCAACCCGGCTGACAAACAGGAAGACCCACCGGCAGATCGTATGGCCCTGATACAAAAAGCCATTTCTCTGTTGCCGCCAAAATGCAGGGAAGTGTTCCTGCTCAGCAGAATAGGAAGCCTTTCTTACAAGGAAATCGCAAAGTCCCTGGGCATCTCCGTTAAGACGGTGGACAACCAGATCGGTAAGGCTTTAAAAATCCTGAGGAGTGTTTTAAAGGAACATAAATACTTTTTTTTACTGGGGGGCATTGAATGTATTCAACTTCTGAACAGCGGTTCCATAGGGGATTTCATGAAACGGCTGTTATTTTAATATGATCGTCATGTCGGGAAAAGAATATTTTGAAGAAATGATCTACAGGCACCTGAACCGGGAAACTTCTCCAAAGGAAGAAGCGGAACTGGATGCCTGGCTGAAGGAAAGCGCCGAAAACCAGGCCGAATTTGATGTTGTGACAAAAATCTGGAACGACAGTTCGATGTTGGTGTCTGCGGTGAATTTTGATAAACTGGCCGCCTGGGAAACGCTGGATAATAAAATAAAAGGAAAACAGGCGGGGGGTGGAAAGGGAAGGCCGTTATTTTTCAGGATGCTCCGGGTGGCGGCGGCCATTATTCTCCTGGGACTCCTGGCAGAACTGGTATATTATCTTGTAAGGCCAAAAACACCTTCCACGATACAAGTGGTGGCTTTGGATCGAAATCAGAAAATTCAAATGCCGGATGGCTCGGTCATTTTGTTGCGGAAAGGAAGCAGCCTGCAGTATCATGCGGATTATCCTTTGAACGGCCGCCGGGTACATCTCACCGGGGAAGCTTATTTTGAAGTGGCGCATGATGAAAAAAATCCATTCAGCATTTTCACCGGTAAAACAATTATCGAAGTATTGGGTACTTCCTTCCTGGTACGTTCCACTCCTGAAGACGAACAGGTATTTGTGACCACGGGCCGCGTCAGGATTTCTGAAAGCAAAGACACCGCCCGGACCATCATCCTGACTTCGGGACAATCGGTTTCGATTATTGGCAAACTATTTGATAAAGAGAACATTACAGATAATAACTATCTCGCGTGGCAGAGTGGCGTCCTGCAGTTTGATAATATACCGCTGAGTAAAATGATTGAGGATCTGAACCGGCATTTCCAGGTAAATATTTCGTTATCCGATACACTGGCTGCAAAGAGCGATACCATCAAAGTAAATTTCAGGTTTGAAAATAATACGCTGGACCAGGTACTGGACGAAATACATTTGACCACCGGTTGGATCGTGGAACGTAACGGGAGCAGGATCCGGTTGCATGAATGAGAACCGGTTCAGTAAGTAATCAACCTTGTCCAATTCAGATCGCGCAGGCCAGTACATGAAAGAAAGCATTGTAATTGTCCATTTGGTATTTGTATTTGCTGTACAGCATTGTGTTGCCCAGAAAAAGGAATTCCTCTCACGCCCCTTCCATTCTTCCTTAAGCAGGGCTACTGTCAAGGCGTACCTGGATGAAATAAAAGCGAATTCCGGTTTGATCATAGAATATTCCTCCAATAATCTCCGGCTGGATGATATGATTGAAATGGAAGGAAATGAATCCACCCTGGGCCAGGTGCTGCAGAAAGTGCTGAAAGATCAGAAAGTAAAACTGGTTGAAAAAAATAATAAACTCATCCTGGCTCCTTCTGCCACACCGATCAATACGGACGACCTGGTGCCATCCTATGCCCTGTTTGGTTTTATTAAAGAGCGCGAAGGCAAAGAACCCCTGATTGACGCGACCATTTCGGAATCAGGAAACCAGAAGACCATCGTCTCAAATGCCCATGGCTATTATAGTCTGTCGCTGCCGGAAGGAAATCATCAGTTGCAGATCACCTACACCGGATACGCGCCAAAAATCATAGACCTGTCCCTGCATTCGAATACCCGTATGGATTTAGAAATGAATCCAAATGCCCCCTTACAGGAAGTACTGGTTACGAACAGCAACAGTCTAAAAAAAGACGGGGCAGATAGAGTTCCCGGCGATCTGAATGGTTCGTATAATTATTTCCTGGGAGAAAATGATCCGGTACGTTCCGTTTACATGTTTCCCGGTGTGCTGAATGTTCCGGAAAATTTCAGCAGCATGATGGTAAGGGGAGGAGGGCCAGATGAAAACCTGTTTTTAATGGATGGCGTCCAGGTATATAACCCATCCCATATGATGGGGGCGCTTTCTATTATCAATCAGCCGGCTTTGAAAAGCCTGCGATTGTACAAAAGTGATTTCCCGGCTCAGTTCAGCGGGGCTTTATCTTCCGTTATGGATGTTTATACCAAAGACGGGGATATGCAGGAATGGCACGGCGAGGCCAATGCAGGGGTCCTGTCCGGTTCCTTTTCCCTGGAAGGTCCTGTAATAAAAAATAAAACGGCTGTTATGGCTTCTTTCCGGCATAGCTGGCCTGCGCCCGTCTGGGGCTCCTTCCAGAATAATTTGACACCGGATTTTTACGATATCCATTTTAAGCTGACCCATCTTCTGAATAAGAACAACAAGCTGATGTTGAATTTTTATAACGGGCAGGATAAACTTTATCAGACATCTTCCAGCATGGACAATTTACATAAATGGGGTAACCTGCTCGGTTCCCTCAGCTGGAATCACCTGATCGGCGCAAAATCCTTCATCAATACTTCAGTCAACTACAGCCAGTATCACAACCTGGGCGGTTATACCTATACGTTACTGGACGACCAGGAAGAGGCCGTGCAATCCAGGTCGCTGGGTGTGCAGTCTTCCATTGAACAATTCAATGCAGGTGTGCAGGCGGAAATATTTCTTTCTGCCCGGCTCAGGCTGAATACAGGGTTAAAATATAATCATACCATCGTGAAACCACTGGAGACAAAAATAACCATGCAACTGGAAGACAACCAAAGCGGATTCACACCTTTTAATCCCCTGTCCTTTAATGAATCTTCGGGTTATGCGGAACTCGGGTACAAACCGTCCGGCAGATTCATCCTGAGGCCGGGGGTACACCTGTCTTATTACCAGTTCATGAATTATACCAATTTTTCCATTCAGCCCAGATTCTTTGCAGCATACCAGGTGGATCAAAAAAGCCAACTGTTTGCTTCTTATAATCAGATGACGCAGTACCTGCACCTGGTAACCAATCCCTATGTCGGTCTCAATACGGATCTCTGGTTGCCCAGTACCGCGAAATTGCTGCCGGAACAAAGTGAATCATTCAACCTGGGTTATGCTTTCAACAATAAAGGAACATTTACATTTTCGATATCGGGATATTATAAATTTCTGCAGCAGGTTACCAATTACGCCAACGGGAGCAGTTATTTCGTCAATGATCAAAACTGGGAACAGAGCATAGAATCCGGTACGGGCTGGTGTTATGGAATGGAAACCATGCTGCAATGGTCAACCCGGAAATTTTCATTTCATACGGCTTATACGCTTTCCTGGAGCTGGAGGCAATTCCAGGGCATCAACAATGGTGAAAAATTTCCTTACCGCTATGACCGCCGCCACATCCTGAATGTCGCCCTGACTTATCATATCAGCAACAGAATCGATATCTCCGGCTTATGGTGTTTTGCAACCGGAGATGCCGTTTCCCTTCCCGGATATATTTATCCTGATTATGATCTGGCGCAGCAGATCAGCAATCCCGACGACCTGCTGAAAAACTACCGCTTCATCTACCAGTTTACCGGAGCCAATCAGTACCGTACCGGAAACTACCAGCGGTTCGACGGATCGGTCAGTTACCATAATTCAACCCGGAGCAAAATACAGTACCAGGTTGCGACAGGCGTATATAATATCAATGGTTCGCCGGACCAGTATTCATACGATTTGCTGGGTTCAGTCAGTACCAAGAGCCTGTTCGTAAAAACCAGTTATATCTATTATGATATTTTTCCTTACGTATCGCTGACCGTGAAATTCTGACCAAAATGAATAACAGGAGAAAAATGAACATATTGAATACACGCACCCGGATGCCGGTCTTTTGTATTGTATTCACCTGCATCACAGTGATCCTCTCCTGCAATAAGAATTCCTATGAAAGCCGGCAACTAACCAGTCAGCTGGTGGTGCTTGCTGAAATTACCGCAGGAGATACAGCGAATATTCCGATCAGCAGCACCCTTCCGTCAGGAAACGGCGACAGTATTGTTTTCGGTAAATTGAATTCAGTTGTTGCAGGCATCAGCGGCCAGGATGGCTCGTCGGAATCACTTACATTGAATAACGCACCCGATTTCATATCGGCCCCAACGGCGGTCTATTCCGGAAACCTGCCCTTTCAATACAATATGGCTTATACCCTTACGGCTACCGATCCCCGGCTGGGTACCGTGGTGGCTACCACAACCATTCCGAATCAGTTTTCGGTCCAGCAGCCTGAAACGGAAACGGATGATCTGAACGGTAAGTCGGTGTTCCGGTTTGGATTTGCCATTCAGGATGCGGGAGACGAAAAGAATTATTACATTTTTGAAGCGGTGAAGCAGCTGGTGAATATATCCAGATATTTTTACTGGCAGGGTGTAAAATATGATTACAATCTTCAGTCGGGTTTTGATTTATACCAGCAGGTAAAAAATAACAGCGGTGTCGTTTTGTTGTACGATACCCTGCTGACTCATCAGTATATCCGCCTGAATGTATATACTAAGGATAGTCATACCGGTAATGCAACCATGGGCAGCCTGGACAGTCCGTACCGGAGAATATTTATAACCGATTCCCTTTTTAACGGAAATACATACGAAACCCAGTTCTGGATTTCCATGGATCATTTCATAGCGGCTAACCCCCTGGAGACCGGTATCGTGCAGGTGCAGGTGAAATCAGTAAGCAGGGAATTATATGATTACCTGATCCGGTACGAAAAATACAAACAGGATTTCGGAAATTTCGGTGTGGGTGGTTTGGCTTCGCCTCCGGGAAATATTCAAAATGGTTTTGGCGTATTCGGCGGTTCGGCCCGAAAACAATGGTCTTATTATTTTGATCCGTTACAATAGTTCACTGATTTTATTACGAACTCCGGCACAACCGGCAACCCCACGTTCGGTTTGATGAGCATGGTCAAAGGAAACCCTGATACAGGTCATTTGAATCGGGGGAGGACTGTCCTAATTTTGATTTATGTTTCGGGACAGAATGGAAGCCGGTTCCCTGTTGGCCGGCAAGCTCAAAAAATTCTATGATCAGAATGGCCTGGTGCTGGCCGTGCCCAGAGGAGGCATACCGGTAGCCTACGTGGTTGCCAAAGAACTGGGATTTCCCCTGGATATCATACTCACAAAAAAAATCGGCCATCCGGTGAACAGGGAATATGCCATCGGCGCCGTAAGCCTCACCGACCATTTTGTGGTTCCGCACGAACAGGTGTCAGAAAAATACATTGGTAAGGAAATCAAAAAAATCAGGAAAAGGTTAATGGAGATGCAGCAGGGGTTCCTCGGCGGCAAAAAGCCGGAACCGGTAAAGGGCAAAACCGTGATTATAATAGATGATGGTATTGCTACGGGTAATACCCTGTTAAGCACCGTTCATATGCTGCGCAAATCAAATCCGGCCAAAATAGTGGTTGCGGCACCGGTCGCTTCTTCCGGCGCCGTGAAAAAACTGGCAGCAGAAGCAGACGAAGTGGTAGTCGTTTTAATACCGGAAGCATTTTACGGTGTCGGAGCATTTTATGAAGATTTTCACCAGGTAAGCGACGAGGAAGTCATGTATTACCTGGACCTGTTTAAAAATGAAATTAAAAGAACCGCGTAAATCCGGTAATTATGAAATCAGCCATTCTCACTCCCGTTAAAGAACCTGCGGAAACGATCCGAATCATTTATGAAAGAAGGGCTGTCCGGAAGTATAAAAATAAGCCGGTGGAAAGGGACCTGATCCAGGAAGTGATCGATGCCGGGCGCATGGCGCCATCTGCCATCAACAAACAACCCTGGAAGTTTTATGTACTTACAGAGAAAGAGATGATCCGGTCTTTTTCCAAAGAAATTGCCGCTGTGGCCATCAAAGAATTTTCCCGGTCCGGAATCAGGAATATCGTTAAGACCGCCTCCCACCTCTTGCATTTTTCCCATGGTTTTGATTTCAGGGCCATGGAAGATCCTGTTTTTCATGGCGCACCGGTGGTGATTTTTATTACCGCTCCGCGGGATAATGAATGGGCTCCCCTGGATATCGGTATGTGTGCACAAAATATGATGCTGGCGGCTAAAGCGGTCGGCCTGGACTCCTGCCCGGTAGGGTTTGCGAAATTTGTCGGGAATACAAAATTATATCCCCGGCTGACCGTGCCGGATTCCGAAGAGGTCTTTCTTTCAGTCATACTGGGTTATGGGGATGAGCATCCTGAAATCCATGATAGGAGGAAAAACAATGTCATATTCATTCATGAATCATCCGGGTATTAAATTTATTTTATGGGACATTATTTTACCAAATCACCCGTGCCGGACCAAAAAGAGGCGACCTCCGCCATCAGCCAGTGGGCTTACCCGTTAACAGACCGGAACAGCCTGGACCCTTTGTTTAAACGGATCGGCGATGCCCGGATCGTGATGCTGGGTGAAGCCTCCCATGGCACCCATGAATATTATAACTGGCGCAGTTATATTACCCGGCGACTGATTGAAGAAAAGGGGTTTGGTTTTATTGCGGTTGAAGGGGACTGGCCGGATTGTTACCGCCTGAACCGCTATATCAAAAATTATACGGAAGAAGGCAAGGGGGCTTATAAAGTGCTGCATGCTTTTAAACGCTGGCCTACCTGGATGTGGGCCAACTGGGAAATCATTGCGCTGGCAGACTGGCTGCAGCAATACAACAGCAAACGGACGCTGAATAAAAAAGCGGGCTTTTACGGGCTGGATATTTACAGTTTATGGGAAAGCATGGACAGCATCATGCAGTACCTTAAAAAAACGGACCCGAAGGCATTGAAAGCGGCCGAGGAGGCATTCCGATGTTTCGAGCCATACCAGGAGGAAGAGGGCCGGTCCTATGCCCGTGCAACTCAGTTCGTGCCTGAATTGTGTGAAAATGAAGTGGTCCATTTGCTAAAAGAAATCCGGGCAAAACTTCCCACCTATAATACCGATCACGAAAATGTTTTTAATGCCGAGCAAAATGCGCTGGTGATGGTGCATGCTGAAAAATATTACCGGGCCATGATTCATGGCGGTCCGCATTCCTGGAATCTCCGCGACGAACATATGATGCAGACGCTGGACCGGTTGCTGGATTTCCACGGGGAAAATGCAAAAGCAGTCATTTGGGCGCATAATACCCATGTGGGGGACGCCAGGGCCACCGACATGAGCGGGGAAGGCATGTATAATATCGGTGAACTGGCCCGGCTGAAATATAAAGAGGATGTCGTGTTGGTGGGAATGGGTTCTTACCGGGGATCGGTAACGGCCGGACTGAGCTGGGGAGCCCGGATGCAGCAGATGGAAGTTCCCGCGGCACGGGAGGATTCATGGGAATTTTTATTGCATACGGCCAGCGATAAAAATAAATTATTACTCATGGATGATTTTCACCAGGATGTATTCCTGGAAAATCATATTGATCACCGGGCCATCGGTGTGGTGTATAATCCGCAATATGAGAAATACGGGAATTATGTTCCGAGCATTTTGCCGCTGCGCTATGACGCATTCATTTATATAGATAAAACAACCGCCCTGCATCCCCTGCATATTCAGCCGGATGGTCACCAGGTACCGGAAACATTTCCGTTCGGCGTGTAGATTCCGGGCGTATGTCAATCACATTTTAAAATACCGGTATGAAATCCATTTTAAAACTGCTCACTGCATTTGTCGCGCTGACGGCCGTGGCCGGCGGGATCATGATGATCCTGGAACCCCGGGGGAGCAGTTTGCATCTCTCCCAATACCTGCTCAGGAATGCGCCGTTCCATGATTTTCTCCTGCCGGGGATTTTGCTGTCCCTGGTGGTAGGCGGCTTCAACGGGGTGGCCCTGGTTTGCCAGCTTTCCGGGAAAAGGAACTGGTATAACTGGACGCTTGCAGCAGCAGCCGTACTTTTAGCTTATATTGTAATTCAGATTTTGATTATCGGTGAATGGAACTGGCTGCAATTGTTTTATCTTTTTACCGGAGGTTTTATGGTGCTTCTGACCTGGCAGCTGAGAGGGAAATGGGCCGCCTGAATGGTTTGCCGGATCTGTAAGATGTTAAAAAAGACCGGGCTGAAATAAGAATGATGATATTGAACCAGGGATTGAAAAGCGCTATACAAAGAGTAATCACAGGGATCCTGCTGGCAGGAATTATGATAGGATCTGTCCTGATGGGGGCATATGGTTTCCTGTTGTTGATACTGGCTGTTAATGTTCTCGGATTAAGGGAGTTTTACCAGCTGTTCCGGTCTGAGACCATATACCCCCGGGTTTTCAGCGGAATCATACTGGCATCTGCCCTCGTTTTTACCTCCTTTTTAGTTGTGAATGGTATTACGGATCTGCGGGTATTGCTGATCCTGATCCCGCTGTCATTTTCCATTTATGTAATCGAATTATACTTAAAGGCTGAAAACCCTTTTCTGAACCTGGCCATTACCTTTTTAGGAATTTTGTGCATCAGCCTGCCTCTCAGTTTCTTTTTACTCATTGCCTTTTTACCTTTTGGTTCCGTGATCTATCATGCGGAAATTATCATCGGTATTTTTATCATCCTATGGGCGGGCGACAGCGGAGCTTTTTTTTTCGGGAAGCTGTTTGGGAAAAGGCGTTTATTTCACCGGATTTCTCCCAATAAAACCTGGGAGGGGAGCCTGGGCGGAGCCGTCAGTGCATTGACTGCATCTTATATCATGGACCTGCTGGACCCGGTTCACTGTTTACAGGAATGGATCATCATGGCTGTTATCATCATGATTACCGGAACGTATGGCGACTTTATCAAATCGCTCATGAAACGGAGTCTGCATGTAAAGGATTCCGGTACCATCCTGCCCGGTCATGGCGGTATCCTGGACCGGTTTGATACCTTGCTGGGTTCCGCGCCTTTTATATTCGGATATTTGATATTATATGGTCATGGATAGAAGGGCTTATCATATCGTGAATGGGATAACGATTTACCGGCTGGCTGTAGCACCCGTCCTGGTATTATTAATTATAAAAGGACAGCTTTTTTTGTTTACGTGGTTACTGGGATTTAGTTTTTTTACGGATGTGGTAGATGGGTTTCTGGCCCGCCGGTACAAAGTTACCAGCGTGTTAGGTTCCAGGCTGGATTCCATAGCAGATGACCTGACGATCGTGGCTGCGATTATCGGCGTGATCGTTTTCAAACCCGGGTTTCTTCAAAAGGAAATGATCGTGGTCGTCGGGCTGTTGGTCATATTCTTTTTGCAGATGCTCTATGCTTTTATCCGTTATGGGAAAACAACCAGTTTCCATACTTATGGAGCCAAGGCTGCGACCCTTATGCAGGGTACCTTTCTGTTGTTATTATTTTTTCTTCCGGAACCCAGTTATTTTCTGTTTTACGTGGCCGTTTTTATAACCGGAGCGGAGTTGATTGAAGAAATCATCCTTACCGCGCTCTTACCGGTGTGGGAAGCAAATGTAAAAGGACTGTACTGGGTATTGAAAAGAAATAAAAAGCGGGATCAACCCCTGCCGTAACATAAAGGGAAAAAGGGATTCATTTGGTTTCCGCAGGGCCATATATTTTTTCGTAATATTCTTTTGCCAGCCGGTTACTGTCAAAACCGGGGATGATATCCTGCATGCTGTTCTTCATCAGGGATAACCATTGGGCCGGCTGGTCATAATATAAAGGGATCACCTCATTTTCCAGTATATCGTATAATTTATTTGCATCCGCTTCATCCTGCTGGTGATCGGGCAGGTCCGGATCGGAAGCCGGGATGACAAAACTATTCACCTTGTCCCTGGCAAACTCAGGAAACCATCCATCCGGTATGGACAGGTTGATGGCTCCGTTCATGGCTGCCGCCATACCACTGGTGCCTGAAGCTTCATGAGTATAGCGGGGTGTATTCAGCCAGACATCTGCCCCGCGTTTTAATAATTTGGACAATTTCAGTTCATATCCTACCAGTACGGAACAATTGCTGAAGCTTTTGCAGGTGTTGACGATTTTATCAAAAATTCCAATGGCGGTATAATCCATCGGATAGGGTTTGCCTGCCCAGATGATCTGGATGGGCCTGCTGGTGTTGCTTACTATTTGTTCAAAGCGTTCCATATTGTGCAGCAGCAGATCGGCTCTTTTATACCCGGCAATCCGCTTGGCGAAAACAAGGGTTAGTATTTTACGGTCTAAAATTTCCCCGTTTTGATCCGCAACGATCTCAAATAACTGATCTTTTGCAGTTTCTTTTCTCAGGCGCAGGGCATCATCATCATGCAGCGACAATGCCTTATACATTTCTTTGTCCGCCCAATAGTTAAAATTTTGTGCATTGGTAACGGATCGTATAGGACAGATATCGTCATGTATTTTCCACATCCTTTCCAGTGTTTGCTTGTGGAGCTTCGATACCCCGTTGGCCATATGGGATAAGTGCAGGGCAGTCAGCGTATGATCCAGCAAGTCGCCTTCTGTCTGGGAGATGGCTCTTGCTTCGGTAAGGGTGATATCGCCAAAGAAACCCATTTTATTCAGCAGCGAAATATTCGATTTCAGGTTACCGCTTTCTTCAGGTGTATGGTTGGTGAACACCAGTCTTTTGGTTAATTCTTCCCTGCTTTTATATTTATTATACAGGTAAAATGCCAGGGGTAAGGCATGGGATTCGTTGAGGTGGTAAATTTCAGGTTCCCATTCTAAGAACTCCAGTAACCGGGCGCCTCCCATGCCCAGCAGAATGGCGGCGGCTGTTTTTGTTTCGGGATTGGAATCGTATAATTTGTGGGAGATGGTTCTGGACAGGTAATCATTCTCCGGCAAATCGGTGCTCAGCAGGAATACCGGGGCTGTATTGAAAACCTCGGGCGGCAGATAATAGGCAGTGACCCATACATTGGTCTTAGAAACCTGTATGGTAAATTTTATATCTGTTTTTTTCAGGAAACCATATTCTTTTTCTCCGAAAAGTACGTCCATCGACTGGTCCGGTTTCCTTACCTGGTCGTAATATCCGTATTTCCACAGGATGCCGATTCCAACCATATTTTGTTTTAATTCAAAAGCGCTCCGCATATGAGAGCCGGCCAGGAATCCCAGGCCGCCTGCATATATTTTTAATGGCTGGTCAATAGCATATTCCATGCAGAAATATGCTACCCGGGTTGCATAGCTGCTGTCAACAGGGTAGGGGTGTTTGAAAGAAAATTTCATATAGAAGGTTTTTAAAATGAAAGGCAGTTTTCAGGAACCCCGGAAAGGTCCTGTTATTATTGCCTGATAATGCGTCCGTCTTCCATTTCAATCAGCCGGTTGGTCCTGGAAGCAAAACTGTTGTCGTGTGTTACAATCAGGAGCGTTTTATTAAACTCGGTGGAAAGACGCTGAAAAATGTCAAAAACAATTTCGGAATTCTTTTTATCCAGGTTGCCCGTGGGTTCGTCTCCCATAATGATATGCGGTTCATTGATCAGCGCACGGGCGATGGCTACCCGCTGTTTTTCCCCGCCGGAGAGTTTATTGGGTTTTTTATTGGCCAGTTTGCCCATATCCAGCATCTCCAGTTTTTGCCGGGCTTTTTCCTCAATTTCCTTTTCCGAAAAACGATCCTGTTTTAAAGCGGGCAGCATGATATTCCGGAGTACGGTAAATTCGTTCAACAGGTAATGGAACTGGAATACAAAGCCGATTTTGTCATTCCGTATTTTCGCCAGTTCTTTCTCCTTCTTATCAGCCATACTTTCCTGGTCTATCACGAGTTCGCCTTCATAATCCGTATCCATGGTGGAAAGAATATATAACAGGGTTGATTTGCCACAACCGGATTTGCCGACGACCGATACAAATTCCCCTTTGTTAATGGAAAAGCTGATATCGGATAATACGGTAAATTCCGAGGGATCGTAAAATTTCTTTGAAATATGCCTGGCTTCCAGTATGATCGGTGTGTCCATTTTATTTACCGCGTATAATGATGACAGGATCCACTTTGCCCGCTTTCCGTGCCGGGAAATAGCCGGCCAGGTAGGTCGTAATGAGTGAAAAGACAATCCCAATGCCGTATAACAGGGGATTGTAGTTGATCGGAAAGGTCTTTACGGTGGGCAGGGCAGGCGTGGTAAAAGGGATGTGGCCGATGCCTTTGGAAAGCAAAAATCCAAAAATCAGCCCCATCAGTCCGCCGAATGATCCGATGCTCAGGGAAATGGTAATGAATATGCGTTTTACATCAGCCCCTGAAAACCCCGTCGCCTTCAATATCGCGAT
>DHWT01000019.1 GCA_002413325.1 Chitinophagaceae bacterium UBA5175
CAAATCCTTCGCAGGTCGGGCAGGCTCCAAAGGGATTATTGAAAGAAAAAAGATTGGGCACGGGTTCTTCAAACCGGATCCCGTCCATTTCAAACCGGTTGGAGAATGTGAGTTTCTCTTCACCGTTGATCTCGAGCAGCATCTGCCCCTCGCCTTCATAAAAGGCCGTTCCGATGGAATCTGCCAGCCGGTGCTGATCGTCCTCATCAAAATCCTTAACTACGATCCGGTCGATCAGCAGGAAGGAATTATTTTTCGGAAGTTTTGGTTCAGGCTTTTTCGTTTTGGCCATTTCGGTGACCGGCGGAGTCAGCAGGTCTTCTATGCGCACCGTTTCCTGGTTTATATAAAGACGACTGAATCCCTTCTGCAGGAGAATATTCAGTTCCTCGGTTGTATTGCGATTGGGATGCTGTTTAAACGGAACGAGGATCAATACCCGGTCGCCTGCCGGTCTTGCCTGCATATTCCGGATCACGTCCTGAACGTCATTCTTCCTGACTTCCCTTCCGGAAACGGGGGAACAGGTGATGCCGACCCGGGCAAACAGCAACCGGAGGTAGTCGTAGAGTTCGGTCATGCTGCCCACGGTTGAGCGGGGCGTCCGGGTAGTCACCTTCTGTTCGATGGCGATCGCCGGACAAAGTCCTTTGATAAAATCCACATCCGGTTTGTCCATCCTGGCCATGAACTGGCGGGCATAGGCACTCAGGCTTTCTGCGTAACGGCGCTGCCCTTCCGCAAAAAGTGTATCAATCGTCAACGAAGATTTTCCCGATCCTGATACACCGGTGACTACAATAAATTTATTGCGCGGGAAGTTGACCGAAATATTCTTCAGATTATGCACCCTGGCTCCTTTTATTTGGATGGAATCACGGGTGGAAATCGGTGCGGGCCGGGAAGAAGCCTTTTTGACCTTTGGGGTAGTTGACATAAATTGGAAAAACAAATATATTGGAAGTGAAACAATTAGAAGGGTGTTTCCCATTGCCGGAAAGTCCGTGGGGAACTTCTAGAACAAATTATTTTCCCAAAATGTTGTTTTTTCCAAAAATTGTATATCTTTAAACACTGATTAACATTTTAAAACACAATAAAATAGTTTTATAGAGTAAGCACTTCTACACTGAAAAGCCAAGCGTTCTTTTATAAATCCAACATATATCCTATCACCTTTAAAAACCGTAGAAGTTTATGAATTCGCTACGTACGAAAACCGACCATGAATTAATCCATTCATTTCGCGACGGCGATTTACAGGCTCTTGAAGCTCTCGTAATCCGCCACAAGGACAAGCTCTACACTTCCATTCTCTTCCTCGTCAAGGACAAGTACCTGGCTGAGGACATTTTCCAGGATGTTCTGATTAAGATTATCGACACCATTCGTGGCGGGCGATATACAGAAGAAGGTAAATTCCTTCCTTGGGCAATGCGCATTGCACACAACCTCTGCGTGGATCATTTCCGCAAGGTGAAAAGGACCCCCGCCATCAAGACCAGTGATGACCGGGACATTTTCGAAGTCATCAATTTTACTGAAGAGGGTGCTGATGTAAAAATCATGAAACGTCAGAGCCATGACCGTGTACGACGGATGCTGGACCTGCTTCCGGAAGATCAGCGCGAAGTCATCATCCTCCGGCATTATGCCGACCTGAGTTTTAAGGAGATCGCATCCCTGACCAACTGCAGCATCAATACGGCCTTGGGCCGCATGCGCTATGGGCTGATCAACCTGCGTAAAATGATGGTCGAAAAAAGAATTGCCCTATAAGCAGATTTTTACACGAACACCTTAAAACAAGAACAGGAGGAAATATTTCCTCCTGTTCTTGTTTGATCAACACTTGTGGCGTAACGCTTAACGCATTCGTATATCGATCCACTCATAATTCATACCTCATAACTTATAACTCATAACGGCCAACCTATTGCCGGAACGCAGCCAGTCCGCAGTCCAGCCAGGAGGAAAACTCGGATGCTTTCGGTGTATACCCTTTTGTATTGGTGAGGATTTTCTCGTCGGGGCTTATAATCGCGTATTGGGGCTGGGAAACCGCATTGAAGTTCTCCGACTGGAAAGTGGCCCATTTATCCCCGACCGTTATAATATTCTTTTGTGCACCGTCTTTTGTTGGATAAACCATCTGAGCTGCGGCAGGCAAAAGCCGGCGTTCATCCACATATAAGGAAACGACCACGAAGGAGTCCAGCATTCTTTTTTTCACTTCCGGATCCGTCCATACATTTTCTTCCATGCGCCGGCAGTTCACACAGGCCCAGCCGGTGAAATCGATCAGGATGGGTTTATGCATTTTTTTGGCGAGTGCCAGCGCTTCTTCGTAATCCCTCAAAGTTTCCACCCCCCGGGCGCAGTTGACCGGATTTTTGTAAACGGAATAACAGAGCGGGGGTGGGAAGCCACTGATCAGGGTCAGGTTGGCAGCCGGCGTATTGGTCAGTCCGGGTACCAGGTAAAGGGTCGCCAGGCCAAATAAAATGAGAAACCCGATACGGGGCAGACTGAATTTTTTAACGGGACTATCATGCGGAAACCGGATTTTACCGAGGAGGTACAGGGTGATCAACAGTCCGGTCAATACCCAGAATCCGATAAAAATTTCCCGTTTCACCAGTCCCCATTGTTCTACCAGGTCGGCGTTGGAAAGAAATTTAATGGCCATAGCCAGTTCCAGGAAGCCCAGCACCACTTTTACCGAGCCCAGCCAGCCGCCGGACTTGGGCAGGGATCCCAGCCATCCGGGAAATAAAGCAAAAAGCGCAAAGGGAAGGGCGAGCCCCAGTCCGAATCCGCCCATGCCAAAACTCAGCTGGATGGCCCCACCATGGTTCGAAAGCGCCCCGGCCAGCAGGGAACCCAGGATCGGGCCTGTGCATGAAAAAGACACAATGGCCAGGGTCAGTGCCATAAAAAATATACCTGCGATGCTTGTGCCCCCGGATTTATTGTTAACCGAATTCGCTACGCTGCCCGGCAGGGTAATTTCAAAATATCCGAAAAAAGAAACCGCAAAAACAACGAATACTACAAAAAAGAGCAGGTTCAGCCAGACGTTGGTGGAAATATTATTGAGGATCTCCGGATCCGTATGGTCGAGCAGGTGAAAGGGCAGGCTGAGTAAAACGTAGATCAGGAAAATAAAAAATCCATATAATAATGCCTGGGCCTGACCCTTACCGGCACTACCGCTTTTTTTAGTAAAAAAAGATACGGTCAGGGGGATGAGCGGAAATACACAGGGTGTGAGCAGGGCGATGAATCCACCCAGTAAACCCAGCAGAAAAATACTGACCAATCCCTTACCTGCCGTACCGGTATCGCCGCAGGAACTGACCGGGTGTTTCAGATCAAAACTGTTGATCCGGATCCGGGATCCGGACTGTATCCCCCCTTCCAGGGCTGCATTGAAATGATAATTTCCAGAATAAAAGGAATCAGCTTTACCGTAATAATAATTCAGGGATCCGAATACCTGTGCCGGCACACTGCCTTTTATCTGTAAGGGAATCGAAAATTTTGCTTCGCCGGGATAGAGGGAAAACAAAGCATTATTAAAAAGCGCCACGGCCAGTTTCTGTGCGCGGCCTTCCGGGATGAAGGGTGGTTTTACGGAAAAACTGCTGTCTGCAAAATTCAGCTCCATGGAAGGTGTTCCACTCAGGTCCTGGTCGGGACCGTATAACTGCCAGCCGGGTTTGACATGCACATTAAAAATAAGCTGGTAACTCCCGCTGGCCAACTTTTCAGTATGACTGCTCCAGGTAACGGCTGAACTATCCTGACTATAACCGGAAAAGAAAAATAAACTGAGGAAGAGAAAAAATAAGCCAGACCTTTTGTGCATAGCCATAGAATAAACTAAGGTACTGCCAAAACAGATGGCCTCGCAGTCAGGTGCAGATTTCGGTTGTTAAAGATCTGTTGAAACAATTTCCGGCCATCTGTATTTCCCAGATCTTCAGAAACTGCACGTTCCGGATGGGGCATTACACCGAACACATTGCGGTCTTTATTACAGATGCCGGCGATGCTGCGGGTACTTCCATTGGGATTTGATTCGGCAGTTATATTTCCTTCTGCATCACAATATTTCCAAATCAACTGCCCGCCCGATTCCATTTCATCCAGTAATTGATCATCTGCATAATACCTTCCCTCACCATGGGCGATTGGGATTTTCAGGGCAGGGCCATGCTCCGTTTTCATGTAAATATTTTTCCCGATAAACTGCCGGTTGGCGTTTCTCAGGAGAACGCCGGGCAGCATATGGGATTCGCATAAGATCTGGAACCCGTTACAAACCCCGAGTACCATACCTCCCTTTTCGGCAAAACGCATGATGGGTTGCATCAGCGGGCTGAACCGCGCAATCGCCCCGCAACGCAGGTAGTCGCCGTAAGAAAAACCGCCGGGAAGCACAATACAATCCTCTGTGGAAAACATGCTCAGGTCGGTATCCTTATGCCATAACATAATCACTTCATATCCCAGGTCTTCCTGGAGCGCGAATTGCATATCCCTGTCACAATTGGATCCCGGGAAAACGACAACACCAAATTTCATGTACTCGGTTTGAATAGTAAAGGTAATTATTTAGCAGGAAATAGCTGGCAGTATGTAGCGGACCGTTGGCAACGGCCAGCTACATTAAATAATTAATCCCCACCGCCACACCGAAACAAACCCAGTGCAGGAGGCTGATTAAAAACCGGTTTCCCGGATAATAATAAGCTGCCGCATGAAACACGGCAAAAGGCATGGCGGTAACGATCCAGTTTTCATAAGAACCGGCCTTATTGATGATGATCACCAGTATGGCCGCTATCAGGAAGACCAGCAGCAGGCTCCAGCTTTTCCTGATATGGATCAGCATTTTATTCAGGTTATTCTGAACAAAAATGCCCCCGATAATAAAGGGGATGATCAGCAAACTGATGGATGCGATGATCCAGACAGATCCCGGGATGGCCGGAAAAGTAAACCGTATCCGGGGTACCAGGTTCTGCCAGTGCAACTGGTGAACAAAATATAAAACCAGGATCAGAAAATAAAATGGTGCCGTAAACCCGATAAAACCGATGAACCATTCCTGTATCCGGAAAGGTCGCATGATAAGCAGGGCAAAAAACAACAATATCAAAAATGCAATCGCAGGTATATAGAGCAGGGTGGCGATGCCCAGCAAAAAGCCAATATTGAAAATAGCCGATACCGGAGTGGAACTGTTATACAGGGCAACCATACGGTACCAGCACCAGATCATAATGGAATTGATGAGCAGGGGTGCCGAAAAGTGGCCCCAGTCGGGCAACAGGGAAGTCACCAGGATATAACTCATACCCGGTAGGTAGCTGGCGCGGGGCAGCATTTTATGGTAATTGCAAATACTATTGAGCAGGGTTGCCTGGGAAAACAAGATGATAAAACTCAAAACGGCGTAAGGAAGCGCCGCCTGCCCGAAAAGGGAATTGAGCATGGTCAGAATAAACCGGTATAAATAATTGTCCTCCGGATGCAGTGCGGGTAGAAAAGGGTGCAGGAAAAGTGGAAACTTCAGTACCAAAGCATACACGAACAGCAGCAAAGCATTGGTCGTTGCTTTTTGTTTGAAAATACCGATCACCTGAGGGGTTTTAAAAATCTATTTTTGCAAAGCAAAGATAGTTCCTGAACTGGCAAGGTATTACAATTTGATTACTGGCCACTTGTTTTCCGATCCGGGGCATAAATACATAACCTTTATCCAGGTTATGAAAGGTAGGAACCCTGGTTATTTTCCCGTCTGCTGAAATACTCTGATCCATCAGCAGGAGGGTCCTTTTTTCAAACTGATTATATAAGAAATGTAATTCCCCTCCCGTATTCACGGTTTGATAAGATAGCTGGTTGGTTCCCTCATCATCGAACTGGCTTTTCGCAATCACATTGCTCCATTCCATATTGCTGTTCTTATCAAAGGAAAGGATCATGATATTTTCCGTATTATAGCGGTTAAC
>DHWT01000037.1 GCA_002413325.1 Chitinophagaceae bacterium UBA5175
ACATGGTGCCGCTGATATCAAACATATCCGACGCATCGCTCAGGCCCAGCAGGTACCAGGGCAGGGACTTTCCACCCATCAGGTAACTCTCTTTGTTCTTTCTGGCTTTTTTCCGGAGCATCCATCCGATCATCACCATGGATCCCAGGTACAACAGGACGATGCTGATATCAAGCCAGGTTAATTTCATGGTGGCCCGGGTTCTTTATTTAAAGGTCAGAATAAGCCGTCCGGTGCATCAGGATACTGTCGATATGATTCACCGAAATATTATTCCGGTATTTGGGATCGGTTGAAATCTGCTTCCATTCCGGGCTGGATCCAAATTCTTTCCAGTGTTCCGTGCGGGCATCCGCTCCGGTAAAAACAATCATATACATCAGGTTGGGCATATGACAGCCGCTGATGACATCCGCATAGAATACGGCCTGGAAATCCAGTCTTTTAAATAATTTGATCTCTTCCCCCTCATTAAACATTTTCACCTTGGTCTGGTGCAGTACTTTGGTAGGGCTTTCATAACTCCTCAGTTCATACAGGGCATCGGGGTTTGCATGCAGGGTGGTAGGAATGAGATTGGGCTGATCCGGGAATGCTTCCAGGAGGGTTGATTCTACGCGCACAAAAGGAAGATGGGCGGTATCCGCATCCAGAAACGCTTTCCCGGAAGCATTCAATTCCGGATCCGTATCCAGTTTTAATTTTGTATTGTGCCAGGCATCGAGCGAACTGTACGTCACGATCACATACACCTGTTTGATCACAGCCGTGTCGTTGGCAAGCGGTTTGAATACACCGATATTTTTAATTCCCATGCGATGCAGGGCCGGCAGGTAGGCATCTTTCAGGTAATTGTCCGTAAGGGTAACCTGCGCGTCCGATTTCATTTTAAATACCCGTATTTCATAAATGTCTTTCTGTGCATACACCATCGTGGAAATGGCAGTCAGCAGGAAAAAGCCTGTTAAACGGGCGATCATTTTTTTCATCTGTTTGTATTTTTTGATTTGATACCGCTTTCAAATAAAATATTTCCGGAGGCGGACATTTTTTTGAAACCGGGTGGCGGAAACGGCGCCGGGGATAAGGTACATAATACTCTGCATTCCCTTCTAAACAGGTGCCGAACAGGCAACAGGAGGATTTGTAAAAAGCAGGGGAATAACTGCTGTTTCATATAGCTGGCGTTAGGCGCCAAAGCTATTTTTCCTGTCAACCTTAATTAAATACTTTATTAGCTTTTAATAGTATTTTTTTACATATGGACTGCCGCCGGTTTCCGGAACCTCTCTGCCAGTCCGGGGAATCCGTATTTGCCCCTTCAATAAAAATTATGCCGTTTTATAATACTTTTTTTACTTTGGGCTCTGGTTCCCGGATAGGACAGCTTCCGTGCCATGAACCGGGTTTCTATCAGCAGCTATGAAGAAGAATTTATTGAAGGAGATTACTCCGCTGACGCAGAATGATTGTTTCACACTTTTTTCAAGGGTTAAATCCGGATTTGATTTTCCCCTGCATTACCATGAGGAATTCGAACTTAACTTTATCCGGGGTGCGAAAGGGGCGCTCAGGGTAGTGGGTGACCACATGGAGGAAATTGATGATCTGGAACTCGTACTGACCGGACCGAACCTGCAGCATGCCTGGTTCAACCACCAGTGCCGGTCGAAAGAAATCCATGAAATCACCATACAGTTTCACAGGGATTTATTTGATGACAAACTGCTGCGCCGCAGCCAGCTGAGTTTTATCAGGAATATGTTTGACAAGTCTGCCCGCGGCATCCTGTTTCCCCGGGATACCATCCAGGCCCTGGCCCAGCGCATCATCGGGCTGAATCAGAAACACGGATTTGATTCGGTACTGGAACTCATATCCATCCTGCACGACCTTTCGATTTCCCGTAACCTCCGGATCCTCTCTGATTCCGTATTTACCAATGAACAACTCACCTACAACAGCCGGCGGATTGAGAAGACCTTCGACTACATGAATAAAAATTTTGACAAGACCATTACCCTGTCGGAGGTTTCGAAACTGGCGAATATGTCAGACGTTTCATTCAGTCGTTTCTTCCGTCAAAGAACCGGTAATACGTTCATTGACAGTTTAACTGAGATCCGCCTGGGTCATGCCACCCGCATCCTGATTGAATCCACCCATTCCATAGCCGAAGTGGCCTATCACTGCGGGTTCAATAATATTTCAAATTTCAACCGCATTTTCAAAAAGAAAAAAGGGTGCACGCCCAGGGAATTCCGGGAAAGTTTTTCCGGCTCCCGTATCTTTATTTGAATTCCTTTTAACCATCTTTGTGCTTCAATTCTGATTACCATGGCATATGCTTTCCAGGAAGACCGTTATGAGAAAATGAAATTTCGCCGTTGTGGCAGGAGCGGCCTTCAGCTGCCGGCCGTTTCCCTCGGGTTATGGCATAATTTCGGAGATATAGACAGCCAGCAGAATGCACGCGAGATCCTGCGGCTTGCTTTTGATAAGGGAATCACCCATTTTGACCTGGCTAATAATTATGGTCCGCCGCCGGGTTCTGCGGAAGAAAATTTCGGAAAGATTTTTAAACAGGATTTTAAAGACCACCGGGATGAACTGATCATTTCCAGCAAAGCCGGCTGGGGCATGTGGCCGGGCCCTTACGGGGACCTCGGTTCAAAAAAATACCTGGTCGCCAGCCTGGACCAGAGCCTGAAACGAATGGGTCTGGATTATGTGGATATATTTTATCATCACCGGCCGGATCCCGATACACCGCTGGAAGAAAGCATGGGGGCCCTGGACCTGATGGTGCGCCAGGGTAAGGCATTATATGTGGGTATTTCAAGTTATCCTCCGGCAGAAACCCGGAGGGCTGTTAAAATATTAAAGGAACTGGGCACCCCCTGCCTGATCCATCAGCCCAAATATTCCATGTTCGACCGGTGGATCGAAGACGGTTTGCTGGACGTACTCGGGGAAGAAGGTGTGGGTTGTATTTGTTTCAGTCCGCTGGCGCAGGGACTGCTCTCAGACAAATACCTGAACGGGATCCCGGAAGGATCCCGCGCTGCAAGCCATCGCGGCAATGGTGCGATTGAAGAAAATGCCATTACACCGGAGCGCATGGCAAAAGCTGTTCGGCTGAATGAGATTGCGAAGCGGCGGGGACAAAACCTGGCCCAGCTTGCCCTTGCCTGGGTACTTCGGCATCCAATCGTGACTTCGGTCCTGATCGGTGTGAGTAAGCCGCGGCAGGTAACGGATTCCATGAAATGCCTGGACAACCTGGCGTTCAGTGATACGGAGCTGAAGGAGATTGACGATATTCTGAAGTAATTCCCTAAAACACTTCTCCCAGGGTCACGAAGAACCCCCGTGACCCCTGTCGTCCCCAGCCATAGTCAATGGAAATATTTGTGCGCGAATATTTGTTGAGTTTAATTCTTAAACCCAGCCCCCCGGCGGGTGCCACGGATTCGAATTGCCAGGTATCGATTTTAGAGAAACTTTCTAAATTGGCAAAGACCACCATACCGAATAAACCGTTACGGGTTAGCTGTATTCGATATTCCGTTTCGGCATCCAGCATATTATTACTGCGGAACCTTCCCTGGATATATCCGCGTCCGGTATTGAAGGCTTTATCCCATCCTGTGCTGGGCAGCATCAGGTAAGGAGCGGTACCATTCAATGTAAACCAGTTGTAACTCCAGAGCGCCAGGATATTATTTGAATTGGCAGGCAAACGAAAATAACCCCTCCACTCCAGGAGCATGGAGGTCCAGTTGGCATGCGAACCCAGGAACTGGAATCGCGGGATCAGTAGGATGTTGGCGTAACTGCCCTTATAGGCATTGATGGGATTGTCGCGGGTATCACGTATCAGGTTGAGTGAAACGCCCGAGGACAGGGAAGTCGTACCCGTTCCGTATTTTTCAAAGTCCGTCTCATTCCCGGGATTGGGATTCTCTTCTTTAATATCCCAGAAATAATCCAGGTGATAACCTGCACCGAAATACAGGTGGGGTTGTATCTGGAATAATACCGACTGATGGAATTTGATGTACTGGAAATTGAGCAGGTCCTGGTCTTCCGGACTTGTATTCATGCCGAGCCCGTAAGTATAGGAAGGGTATTTCAAATAACGCCAGTCAGAAACCAGGATGGTTTTATTATTATTGAAATACAAAACGGCCTGCACGGGTACCACAACCTGGTTTTTCTGTGAATAAGAAATGCTGGCGATCACCGTGGAAGGCAGGCTGGCATCTTTTACATGTTTTCTATAAATAACGGCATTGGCACTTACTACGGCAGCAAACCCGGTTTGCAGGGTATATCCGATGGCCGGGAACACGCCTACCTGGATATGGCTTTGGTTACGTTCGGGTTTTATTTTATTC
>DHWT01000004.1:0-5420 GCA_002413325.1 Chitinophagaceae bacterium UBA5175
TGCAGATGGAATGGGTGATGTGCTCGATGGAATCACTTTGTCCGTGCGCAAAATCATACATGGGGTAAATACACCAGTCGTTCCCCGTGCGGTGATGAGGTGCTTTTTTGATCCGGTATATAATCGGGTCGCGCATATGCATATTGGGCGAAGCCATATCGATCCTGGCCCGCAAAACTTTTTCACCGTCTTCATATTTACCAGTCCGCATTTCGCTGAATAACTGCAGGTTTTCTGCAATGGTCCTGTTCCGGTAGGCGCTGGCAACACCGGGTGCGGTGGGTGTTCCTTTCCCGGAAGCAATTTCCTCACTGCTGCTGTCGTCCACGTAAGCCAGTCCTTTTTCAATCAGTTTCACAGCAAACCCGTAGAGCTGGCTGAAATAATCGGAAGCATATAAAACCTGGTGCGGGTTAAAGCCCAGCCATTTTACGTCCTCGATAATACTGTCCACGTACTCGGTTTCTTCTTTTGCCGGATTGGTGTCGTCAAAACGCAGATTTGTTTTACCGCCATATTTCAGGGCCAGTCCGAAGTTGAGGCAGATGGATTTCGCATGGCCGATATGCAGGTACCCGTTGGGCTCGGGGGGAAACCGGGTAAGGATGGAATTGTATTTGCCTGCCTTCAGGTCTTCTTCAATTATTTCTTCCAGAAAATTCAGTGATCTTTCTTCCGCATTCGGTTCCGTCATAAAAAATATGATATCAGGGAGCGAAATTAATTAAAAGCCCGCTATTTACGTGCAACGCTCCGTTCCCCGAAAAGCAGGCTGCCAATACGGACCATGGTAGATCCTTCCAGAATGGCCAGGGAGTAATCATTACTCATGCCCATGCTTAATGTATCCACGGGATCGGATGGAAACCCTGCTTTTAATTTTTCAAAACCCGACCTGAGGAGGTTGAATTCGCTGCGGAGCTGCTTTTGATCATCTGTTAATGAGGCCATGCCCATACAACCCGAAATAAGCACATGGCGGAATTTTCCCTCCATTCTGTTTTCATTCACCATGAATATCAGCGAATCCAGTTCGGCTGCATTCAGTCCAAATTTGGTTTCCTCCCGGGCAATGAACATTTGAAGCAGGCACCGGATGTTTCTTTGATTTTTTGCGGCATGCTTATCTATCTCCAGTAAGAGCTTCAGGCTGTCCACCGACTGGATCATATACACGAAGGGGGCAATAAATTTCACTTTATTCGTTTGCAGGTGTCCGATAAAATGCCACCGTATATCTCCGGGAAGAAGGGCCTGTTTTTCCACCAGTTCCTGAACATAATTTTCACCGAAGTCCCGCTGGCCGAGATCGTACAGCGAACGGATTTCATCAGCTGTTTTCGTTTTGGAAACAGCCAGCAACGATACTCCGGCCGGGCTCAGTTTTTCCAGGAGGTTTTGATAGGCGGATGCCTGCATGGGGATCATTTTAAAATACTTCTGGAGATTACAATACGCTGCACTTCGCTGGTACCTTCATATATCTGGGTAATTTTGGCATCCCGCATAAGTCGTTCCACATGGTATTCCTTTACATAACCATATCCACCATGGATCTGTATGGCTTCCGTTGTCGTCCACATCGCGGTTTCACTGGAAAACACCTTTGCCATTGAAGAGCTGATGGCATAATCCAGGCCCAGGTCCTTATCTTTTGCAGCTTTCAGACAAAGCAAACGGGCCGCTTCAATCCGGGTGGCCATATCGGCCAGTTTGAACTGTATGATCTGGTGGTTCCTGATTTCCGTACCAAAGGATTTTCGTTCCTTCGCATATTTCACTGATAGCTCATAAGCGCCCGATGCGATACCCAGGGCCTGAGAAGCGATCCCGATCCGGCCACCTGATAAAGTTTTCATGGCAAACTGAAATCCGAATCCGTCTTCACCGATCCGGTTTTCTTTGGGAATGATCACATCATTGAATCCGATACTGTGTGTGTCACTGCCCCGGATGCCCAGTTTATTTTCTTTGGCGCCTACCACGATGCCCCTGGTATTTTTTTCTATAATGAACGCGTTGATGCCCTTACTGCCTTTGGCTGCATTGGTTTGGGCCATTACCAGGTAAACAGAAGCAGAATGGCCATTGGTTATCCAGTTCTTCATACCATTTAACACGTAGTGGTCCCCTTTTTCAACAGCCGTGGTTCTTTGCGAAGTGGCGTCGCTGCCTGCTTCGGGTTCACTGAGTAAAAATGCGCCGATATAAAGGGCTCCGTCTTTTTTACCCGCAGCGAGGTGCCTGAGATAGTTTTCTTTTTGAGCCGGGGTACCATAAGCCTGCAATCCCCAGCAAACGAGGGAATTATTCACACTCATGGCAACCGATACGCTGGCATCTATCTTGCTGATCTCTTCCATCGCGAGTACATAACTCACGGTATCCATTCCGGCACCTCCGTATTCCGGGCTCACCATCATACCCATAAACCCGAGGTCCGCCAGTTTTAGCAACTGTTCCCTGGGCAGTTGTTGTTTTTCATCTCTTTCAATAACCCCTGGCAAACATTCCTGCCGGGCAAAATCCCGGGCGGCCTGCCGGATGGCAAGCTGTTCTTCGGTCAACGAAAAATCCATGATAAAAAAAATGGTCCGGGCAAAAATAACAGAATTAACGCGAGAAAACTAACAACTGTTAGGTTTTGAACGAGAAAGGGGTTTAACTACCTTTAGCCCTTCGAAAAAAAGTTATGAGCAAACATGAGCCCGTAATAAAAGTAAGTTCTGAAGTTGGCCGCCTGCGGCGCCTCCTGGTACATAGTCCCGACAGCGGATTGGGGAAAGTAGTGCCTTCCAAAGCGCAGGACTGGCTTTTTGAGGATATCGTTCACCTGGCTACGATCAGGAAAAAAGAGTATGATTTTTACACCAAATTGTTATTGTATTTCCTGGATCCCGGTTTGATTACCGGTAAACTCAAATCCATTGATGCGGAAAAAAACAAAAGGAATTTTTACAAACCGGCTCATAAGGATTTTTTCCGTTCTGATAAAGTGATTGAGCTGCAATGGCTGCTTGCTGAAATTCTGAATGACCTGGAAATCCGGTTAAAACTGGCTGCATCCGTATGCGCCATCGAAAACTGTTCTTACGACACACAGAAGGAACTCCTGGACCTGGACCCGGTTTCCCTCGCCAAAACATTTATCACCGGGACGCTGGACAGTGACCGAATGTTGTTTGCACCCATACCAAATTTTATTTTTACGCGCGATATCGGTATTGTCATCAATGAATATGTTCTCCTGAATAAGCCCGCCAAGAAGGCGCGCACCCGGGAGGCCCTGATTGCGAAATATATTTTCTTCAATCATCCATTTTTCAAAGACTACCAGGATAAGATCCTCGAGCTTAACGACGGGTATCATCATTTTTTACTGCCCAGGGAATCTGACGACCGGAAAGTAACCCTGGAGGGCGGCGACGTTATGGTGGTCACCCGGGACCATCTCCTGATCGGGGTAAGTGAAAGAACCACGATGGAAGCGGCACACCAGGCGATACAATTATTATTCGAAAAGAACGTGGTTAAAAAAATAACGGTCATCAGGATTCCCAAAAAAAGGGATTATATGCATATTGATACCGTGTTTACCCAGGTTCGCCGGGATGCCTGGGTGATGCTGGGCGTATTCTCCAAAAAATCCATGAAACACGAACATGAGGATTCGGTTCAAAGGGCACTGGAAGGTTCTAAAAAGGATGAAAAATTAAAGATCATCCAGTTCCGGAAAAAAGATATTGACAACCCTGTTTATTTCGATAACCTGGAAGACCTGCTTACAGAAATCAGTCGTGAAGACCTGCAGTGTGGGGGAAAGGTGAAATTTATTTTCTCCGGTAACAATGAATTTCCCTTTGACGCGCGCGAACAGTGGACCGACTCCTGTAACCTCCTGGCCTTGAAGGAGGGCGTTGTATTGGGATATGACCGTAACGACAAAACAATCGAAGCTTTTAAGGAAAACGGCTTCCGGATCCTGCATGCCCATGAACTGATACGTGACCTGGAGGAGGGAAATGTGAACACCGACCAGATAAAAGACACCCTGATCCTGATGCCTTCGGCCGAACTTTCCCGCGCCCGCGGCGGTTTCCATTGTATGAGTATGCCCTTATTAAGAGACGATTTATAAAGGATCCATGCAAAACACCTCCAAGGTTTTAATGATCAGACCCCTGCATTTTGGTTACAATGCAGAAACTGCCGTGAATAACAGTTTCCAGGTGAAAGGCGATTCGGAAAACCTGGCTGAAAAAGCGGTTCAGGAATTTGATCTTTTTGTAGCCGCATTAAAAAACGAGGGCATTGATGTAACGGTAGTGGAAGACTCGCCTGATCCGCATACTCCTGATGCCATTTTCCCCAATAACTGGATTTCTTTTCATGAATCCGGGATTTACTGTTTGTATCCCATGTTTGCTCCCAACAGGAGAAAAGAACGAAAAGCCGAAGTGCTGGATGTTATCCAAAATAAATTTCACTACCACCAGCTCCTGGATTTTACCGGTTACGAATCGGAAAACCGTTTCCTGGAAGGAACCGGAAGTATGGTCCTGGACCGTGAAAAACATCTGGCCTACGCCTGCCTCTCCCCGCGGACTGACATCAGGGTACTGGAAGACTTCTGCAAAAAAATGAATTACCGGCCCGTCGTTTTTCATTCCACCGATGAATCAGGTCAGGCCATCTACCATACCAATGTCATGATGTGTGTGGCTGACCGCTATGTGGTGATTTGCCTGGATTCCATTGCGGAACCGGAAGAAAAAAAATTCGTTACCGATACGATCCGGACCAGCGGAAAGGAAATCGTACCGATCAGCACCGGACAAATGAATCATTTTGCGGGCAATATGCTGCAGCTTGAAAACAACCGCGGGGAAAAAATACTGGTTATGTCCAGTGCAGCCTGGGATTCGCTGTCTCCGGCACAAAAGGAAAAACTAACCCAATACAACCGGATCCTGCATGCTTCCCTGAAAAACATCGAAACCAATGGCGGTGGCAGTGCAAGATGTATGATTGCCGAAATTCATTTATAATGTTTGAAATGAATTAACCGGTTTACTCCATGAGGATTCAATTCAAATGCTTATTTTTGGGACTTGTTTCGGAAAGATTGAAGAATTTCAATAATTCTTGCAGTTTGATTAAAACCGATGCAACAAATACAACCCTTTTCTAATTAATGCAACAAAAAGTCTCAAAAATCGGGGTACTCACATCCGGAGGTGATTCCCCGGGAATGAATGCCGCCGTTCGCGCCGTTGTTCGTACAGGAATTTATTATGGATTGGAAGTTTTCGGAATCATGCGGGGTTATAGTGGTATTATAGAAAACGATATCATTCCCCTCCATTCCCGCAGTGTAGCCAATATCATTCAGCGTGGCGGCACCATTTTAAAGACAGCCC
>DHWT01000004.1:5665-5898 GCA_002413325.1 Chitinophagaceae bacterium UBA5175
GCGGCACCATTTTAAAGACAGCCCGTTGTAAGGAGTTCTTCGAATATGAAGGAAGATCCAGGGCCTATAACAACCTGAAAAAACTGGGGATTAACGGGCTGATCATCGTCGGTGGGGATGGTTCTTTTCGCGGTGCACATAAATTCAGTACAGAATTCGAAATCCCCTGTATCGGGCTTCCGGGCACGATAGATAAGGATATTGCGGGCACTGATTTTACCATTGGTTTTGAT
>DHWT01000096.1 GCA_002413325.1 Chitinophagaceae bacterium UBA5175
AACGATCAACGGCCAACGATCAACGATCAACGGGCTTAACCGTCCCGCTTTTTACAAGGCCATGCAGGAGGATGATAAAATACTGGTAAATGAGCAGCTGACCTTGTTGAAATCGCTGCCTGAGGAAGAAGGGAAAGCTTTCCTGGGGGCCATGCTCATGAAAAAATCCGGACTCGGAGGCAGCCCGCTCAGCAAACTGCGTTTGTTTAATGAAGGGCAAAAAATGCTCGAAACTGCCATAAAACAGGATTCCGCAAATGCTGAGTATCGCTTTCTGAGGCTTATGATCCAGGAGCATGCTCCGGTCATACTGGGTTATAAAAATGATATGGAAAAAGACAGTGAATACATCAGGAAATCTTATAAAACGCTACCTGATGATGTTCAACAGGCTATTACCGGTTACAGCAAAAAATCGAAGGTTTTAAAGCTGGGGGTTTCTTAACTTCGGGCCTATCATGGGCAAAAAGGTTTTAGCGGTATATTATTCACAGTCCGGCCAGTTAGAACAGATTATCGATCATTTTACCCTGCCTTTCGTACAATCCGGGGCAACCGTTGAAAAGCTTCGTGTTTATCCAGAAAGGGCCTATCCCTTTCCCTGGACAGGCAGGTCCTTCTTCTCCGTTATGCCTGATTGCGTAAACCAGGTTCCGGGAAAATTACAGCCCTTTTCTTTTAAGGAATCGGGATACGACCTGATTATATTCGGCTACCAGGCCTGGTTTTTGTCGCCCAGCATTCCGTCAAACACCATTTTAATGGATCCGCGGTTCAGGGAAATAGCGAAAGACACCCCCGTTATTACGATAACCGGTGCCCGGAATATGTGGCTCAGCGCCATGGAGAAAATCAAACCGGTATTAAAAAGTATGGATGCGCGCCTGGTGGGAAACATAGCCCTGGTTGACCGGCATCATAATTTCATCAGTTTCGTTACTATTTTTTACTGGATGTTCAAGGCAAAGAAAGAACGGTTTCTGAATCTGTTTCCCGTACCGGGCGTATCCGAACAGGATATTCTGAATACCGGACATTATGGGCAGGCAGCCCTTCCTTTTCTTGAAAAAGGGAACTGGCAGGGGTTCCAGGAGGAAATGGTGAAGCAGGGAGCCGTACCTGTAAAATATTCGCTGATGTTTATTGAAAGCAAGGCCCGGAAGATTTTTAAGGTCTGGGCAGGCATCATTTCCAAACGCAAAAAAAGAGATGCCTGGCTTGTTGCATTCAAATATTATCTTTTAATTGCGCTATTTATAGCGGCCCCGATTATCCTGACGGTTGATGCAATTTTTTTCAAACCTTTTCTTTCCGGGCGCATAAAAAGGCAAAAACAATATTATTCAGGAGTGAACTAATCAGGTAATGCAGATGGAGTTAAAAGAGGTCTATATAACAAAAACAGCTACCTATTTCCCGAATGAACCGGTTTCCAATGAAGAAATGGAGGATTTCCTGGGACTTATAAATAAAAGCCCTTCTAAATCAAAACGTATTGTACTGCGAAATAACGGGATAAAAACCCGTTATTATGCCCTGACCCGGGAAGGGAAGCCCACCCATACCAATGCGGAAATGACGGCTTTGGCCATCCGGAAAATGCTGGATAACGACCCGGCACAGATTAAAAAAATTGACCTGCTGGTCTGTGGTACTTCCTCTCCCGACCAGATTATGCCCTCTCATGCCGTGATGGTGCACGGAGAGATTCCTGAATCAGAATCCATCGAAGTAGTATCTCCTTCCGGCGTGTGCTGTGCCGGCATGCATGCTCTTAAATATGCCTATATGGCAGTTAAAACCGGGGATGCCCACCAGGCAGTTGCTACCGGATCCGAACGGTTTTCAGCTGCACTTAAATCCGAGATTTTCGAGGATGAAGCCAAGAAACTCAAAGAATTGGAAGAAAATCCTTATATCGGTTTTGAAAAAGAATTCCTGAGATGGATGTTATCGGACGGGGCATCGTCTTTTCTTTTGTCCGACAAAAAAAACCCGGAAGGATTCAGTTTGCGGATCGAATGGATTGAAGGCGTTTCCTATGCCAATGAAATGGAACCCTGTATGTATATGGGCGGTGAAAAACTGGAATCCGGAAAACTGAAGGGTTACCTGGATTACAGCCCGGAGGAAATACAGGCCAAATCCATAATGAGTATCAAACAGGATGTGAAATTACTCAGCGAAAATATCGTCCCCCTGGGCGGAATCAAACTTTCAAAACTTTTCAAAGAGAAGGGCCTGGATCCGGCAGAAGTGGACTATTTTCTCCCGCATATGTCCAGCGAATTCTTCCGGGCCAAGATTTATGACCAGCTTCAAAAAAACGGCACACCCATTCCTTACGATAAATGGGTGGTCAACCTGAGCAGTCTCGGGAATGTAGGTGCGGGTTCTGTATATTTTATGGTGGATGAAGTCTTCAAAAGTGCTAAATTGAAGGCGGGACAGAAGATTTTATTGCTGGTTCCGGAAAGTTCCCGGTTCTCCTATATGTATGCGCTGCTCACGGTTTGTTAGGGACCGCCTGTTTTAGTTTCCGGCGCCGCAAATTTCAACAGAATGAAAAAAGAAGAAATCCCACAGGATCTGGGCGCCCTGGGAAAAATTACCGGGGAAGTCTGTTATGCCGTGGATGAATCCGGGAAATATACCACAGCGCTCAGCAATGGATGGGAAGTAAAATCCTCCGCACTGGAAGTAGCCTGGAAAGATGTGGAACAACGCATCGTTGCAGCCCGGGAAAAAGTAAATAAACAGCAGGCCAGTCCGGTCCTTTATTTTATGGAACTCCGGGTAATGGATATTACGATTGTAGCTGCCTATACAGGATTCTGGAAATGGCAGGTTAAAAAGCATCTGAAATTTGCTGTTTTCCAGAAACTTCCGGAATCCAAACTCGCCAAATATGCGGCTTTATTTGAAGTGTCGGTGGAAGAATTAAAAACAATGTCTGCATGAAGCTAGATTTTCAGCATACCCAGGCGGCTCATTGTGAAAACGGCGTAACGACCAGCCTGCTCAGGCATCATGGCGTGAACCAGATTACAGAACCCCTGGCTTTTGGCATCGGGTCGGGTTTGTTCTTTATATACATTCCTTTCATGAAGATCAATAACGGTCCGGCAATTGCCTTCCGTACCCAGCCCGGACTGATTTTCAAAAGGACCTGCCGGGCCCTTGATATCCCGGTAGAAAGAAAAAAATTCCGGTCGGAGAAAGAGGCTGAACACATACTGATGGAATGCCTGGAAGCCGGGCAGCCCGTGGGTTGCCAGGTGGGCGTTTATTATCTGACTTATTTCCCCAAGGAATACCGTTTCCATTTCAATGCCCATAACCTGATTGTATATGGAAAGGAAGAAGATCATTACCTGATCAGCGATCCGGTAATGGAAATGGCCACCTCCCTGAGCAGTTATGAATTGCAACGGGTTCGCTTTGCCAAAGGGGCTTTTGCACCGAGAGGCCAGTTATATTATCCGAAAGAAAAACATGCTGTAACGAATGAACAGATGAAGCAGGCGATCCGGTCGGGCATCAAACGCAATGTGCGTGATATGCTCCATATTCCCGGTCCCATTGCGGGGGTGAGCGGGATCCGGTTTACTGCCAAAAGAATCCGGCACTGGCGCGATAAGCTGGGTCCGCAGAAAGCCGGGAGTTACCTGGCCCAGCTGGTGCGTATGCAGGAAGAGATCGGTACCGGCGGGGGCGGTTTTCGTTTTATATATGGTGCTTTTCTCCAGGAAGCCTATGCCTACCACCCCTTACAGGAACTGATAGATATTTCCTCCCGGTTTACCCGCTCAGGCGATATCTGGCGTTCGGCAGCTGTGCAGGCTGCCGGCATCTATAAAGGACGGATCGGCAGCCAGGCCGATTTCAATGTCATGAGTGATTACCTGTATGCTGCGGCAGATATAGAGAAACAGGCGTTCCAGGCGCTTTCGAAAATAAAGTGGCCGGCATGAGCATACCTGCTATAACCATTCAAAAGCTGGCGTTTCATTATCCCCGATCAGAAGGCGTATGTTTCGAAAACTTTAATCTCGAAATACAGGCGGGAGAAAGATTCGGATTATTTGGTCCCAACGGGGCCGGCAAGACCACCCTGATTCACCTGATGACCGGTCTGCTCAAATACAGGGAAGGAAGCATCCGGCTGCTGGGCCATGAAATCAGTCGTCATCCCAAATCCATCAATTCCCTTTTCGGCTTCGTACCCCAGGATTTTTCATATTATCCGGAACTGTCTCCACGTGAGAACCTGGCTTTTTACGGAGCCTGGTACGGGCTCGATAGAAAACAAATCAAAACCAGGACAGACGAATTGCTGGAAGTTCTGGGTTTGTCTGACGTGGGTGACCGTTTTCTGCAAAGTTTTTCCGGCG
Organism: Chitinophagaceae bacterium UBA5175; assembly: GCA_002413325.1. Taxonomy (GTDB): domain Bacteria; phylum Bacteroidota; class Bacteroidia; order Chitinophagales; family Chitinophagaceae; genus Puia. The sequence continues at coordinate 4,395 of DHWT01000096.1, forward strand.
GCATGAAACGCAGGGTCAACCTGGCCATCGGCGTCATGCACCGGCCGAAACTGCTTTTCCTGGATGAACCGACCGTGGGCGTGGATGTACAATCGCGGCATAACATCATTGAGTATCTTAAAAGCCAGAATAAATCCGGCACTACACTCGTATATACTTCCCACCAGATGGAAGAAGCAGCCATACTGTGTAACAAAATAGCCCTGATGGACGATGGTAAAATTATAGCGCACGACAGTCCCGAAGCGCTCATGCAGAAACACGGGTATGAAGATATGGAAGGATTATTTCTGGCACTCACAGGTAAAAGATTCCGGGATTGATATGCGTATACTAAAGGCGACCATAATTAAGGATCTGAAAATTCTACTGCGCGACCGGTTAGGATTGTTCCTGATATTCTTCATGCCCATTCTCCTGGTGATTGTGATTACCAGTGTGCAAAACAGTACGTTTGAACTGGTCAACAACAATAAAATCTCATTGCTTGTTTATAATAAGGATCAGGGTCCGCTCGGTGCAGCGCTGACTGAGGGTATCCGCAAAATCGGTTTATTCCGACTACAGGTATCCGATACCACTCAAAAGAATCCTGATATTCCAGCACGGATGCATGATCAGGATGCACTGGTTGCCCTGATAATCCCTGCCGGTTTTACTGAATACATTCAAAACAAAGCAGAAGATATTGCATCCAGGGCGCTGAAAGATCCGGATTCCGATTCCCGGAACCTTTCGCCGTCCGTTCCTTTGCCGGATTCACTGCAAATGTATTATCATCCCGTGATGCAGGCGACTTTCCGGCAATCTGTTGAGGGGTCGTTACGCAGTGCGGTACAGGTAATACAGGGACAGGCCATCGTTAAAAAATTATACGAGGCCGTGAATCAAAAAGAAATTCCGCAGGATCTTGAAAAACAGATTTTATTCTCACAACTGCCTATTTCAGAAATCCCGGTTTCCCGCAGCGGCAGCCGTACCGTACCCAACGCATCCCAGCACAACGTTCCGGCATGGACCCTTTTTGCCATGTTCTTCATCGTTATATCCCTGGGCGGGGCTGTGGTGAAGGAAAAAAACAGCGGTAGCCTGATCCGTCTGAAAACCCTGCCGGCCAGTTATCTCCATGCGCTGTATTCAAAACAGTTTGTATACGGCATGGTAACGATGCTGCAGGCTGCAGTTATTTTTGTGATCGGCAATAAATTATTCCCGTTGATCGGACTGCCTGTTCTGCATTTGCCAAAAGACATTTTGGGATTATTCATTGTGACGATCGTCAGCGGATACTGTGCCGTGAATTATGCGATCTGTGTAGGGGTCTACGCCCGCACCGCGGAACAGTCTAACGGATTCGGTGCCATATCTGTCCTGATCCTGGCAGCAATCGGTGGTTTGCTCGTTCCTTCTTTTGCCATGCCGTCGCACCTGCAAAAAATGCTGCAGGTCTCTCCTTTACACTGGGCCCTGGAAGCCTATTACGGACTATTCCTCGAAGGGGGAAAACTAAAGGACATATGGATGAATATTATATCTTTATTGGTTATAACAGGACTGATTCAACTGGTAACTCTATACGGGTTAAAGAAGAAAAATTTAATTTAAACATGATGGAAACAGCTGAATTAAAACAGCAGGTGAAAGAGCAGATTATCCATTTCCTGAACCTGACAACGGTGAAACCGGAAGACATAACAGATGATGAACCTTTGTTTGGTGAAGGGCTGGGACTGGATTCCATTGATTCCATCGAACTGATCGTTTTATTATCACGGGAATACGGCATCACGATCCAGGATCCCAAAGAAGGCAGGAAGATCCTGACCGACATCAATACCATGGTGGATTATATAGAAAAGAACAGAACCAAATAAACAGCACCATTTGAGCCGGATCTTTATTACAGGCATGGGACTGATCAGTGCGATAGGGGATTCTGTGGAAGAAAACAGGGATTCCCTTATAAATGAACATTGTGGCATTGGTCATATCCGGTTTTACAAGACAGCGTATGCCGGTAAACTTCCGACCGCAGAAGTCAAACATACCACGGATGAGCTGAATAAAAAATTGTTTGGCACACCGGATCCCTCCGTCACGCGCACTTCTTTACTTGCTCTGCATGCAGCTGGGGAAGCCATCCGGGACAGCCAGCTCCCTTCAAAAGAAATTTCATCTGCGGAAACCGCCCTGGTAGGGGCATCTACCGTAGGAGGGATGTGCCTGACCGATGAACTGTATCATGATGCGCGTGCCAGGGATGGTGGCACGCCTTATCTCTCTTCCTACGACTATGCTTCGGTTACCCTGGCTATCCGGGAACGGTACGGAATTCTGGGAGAAACAGCCACTATCAATACAGCCTGCTCCTCATCGGCAAATGCGATTATATACGGAGCCCGTCTCATCCGCCATGGTTTTGCAAAACGGGCCATTGTCGGGGGGGCTGACAGCCTCGCAAAATTTACCATCAATGGTTTCAACGCACTCAATATTCTTTCTTCAAAGATCTGTGCCCCGTTTGACCGGGACCGGAGCGGACTGAATCTGGGTGAAGGGGCTGCCTTTCTGGTCCTTGAAAAGGAAGAGGACCTGAACGGGAAAAAGACTTATGCCGAGCTGACCGGTTTTGGGAATAAAAATGATGCCTATCATGCCTCTTCCAATTCACCGGAAGGCCAGGGGCCCTATCTTTCCATGATGGAAGCACTGGAACGCAGTGGACTGGGCCCGCAGGATATCAGTTATATCAATGCCCACGGCACGGGTACAGAAAATAATGATGAAACGGAAAGCAGGGCCATGCTCCGGTTATTTGATCAGGTGCCTCCCTTTTCTTCTACCAAATCCCTTACCGGGCATACACTGGGAGCGGCCGGAGCCATGGAAGCGGTATTTGCCATCCAGAGCCTGGTATACCAGGAAATGTATCCCTCCTTATCCTTTCAGCATCCGATCCCGGAAACCGGACTGGTGCCGGTACTCCATTATACCAGGCATTTCATCCGTCATGTGATGTCGAATTCATTCGGTTTCGGCGGTAATTGCAGTACCCTGATCTTTTCAAAATCCTGATCCATGCCCTATTTTCATCAGTCCGTCTGCATATCACCACAAAATAGTTTTCCGGAAACGGATCTTTCCCGGATCCGGGAATCGAAAAATAACTGGCTGGAAGCTACAGAACCAGATTATCCCGGCATACCGGCCGCTGTAAAAAGAAGGATGGGCAAATCGGTACGAATGGCCGTGGGTGCATCGATTCCCCTGCTGAAAAAATTTCCGCCACCCGACGGCATGGTGATTGCAACGGCCAACGGAGGTATGGAGGACTGCATCCGGTTTTTAAATCAGATCCACGAATATAAGGAAGGTCTGCTGACACCGGGCAGTTTTGTGCAGAGCACATCCAATGCGGCGGCGGCTCAGATTGCCATCCTGACAAAAAACCACAATTATAATATTACCCATGTGCATCGCGGCCTGGCTTTTGAAAATGCCCTGCTGGATGTGGTGATGTTATTAAAGGAAAATCCACAGGCCGGTTACCTGTTGGGTTCCACCGATGAAATTTCTGCCTACAATTATAATATTGACCGGATTGCCGGATGGTTCCGGGATGAGCCCGTTTTGAACACCGGATTATTTGAAAAACCGGCCAAAGGGACCATCGCCGGTGAAGGGGCATTTATGGTTTGGATGAATAATGAGCGCACGGCGGCTCAGGCAGAAATGATGGCTGTGAAAACCATACATACCGTGGATCCCGGGCTTGTATTAAAAACCATGGAAAAATTTCTTTCGGAAAATTTGCCATCCGGTGAAACGCCGGATCTGGTTCTGACGGGCGAAAACGGAGATATCAGGATGGCTCCCTATATTGATATTGTTGAATCTTATTTCAATGAATCGGTTCCTGTTGCCCGGTTCAAACACTTCTGCGGAGAATATTGCACGGCATCTTCCTTTGCCTGCTGGCTCGCCATTCAGATCGTACAGTGTGGCTTCGTACCTCCGCTGCTGATTAAGAAAAAAGGCAGCCGCTCTTCCTGTAAACGCATCCTGATTTATAATAACTACCGGGACATACAACACGCTTTTATACTGATCTCAGCCGTTGAACGTGTTTAATGACACATGTCATGGGCTTAAGGCCTAATGCATTTTTTCCTTTCTGTTGTTTCTGATAAAAACCCATACAACCGGTGCTGAAAGGATGGCCAGGATGGCAATCACCGCTGCCTGAAGATTTTCTGCCGAGCCGACCAGCGCACCACCCAGCGCAACGCCAAATACCAGTATGGGCGCCAGGCAAAGCAGGATCAGGCCTTTTTTCTGCAAAGGGATCCTGAAGGGGCGGTCGTCGCCAGAAGCTGTTTTCCTCAACCGGATCATGGCGGCAAATTCAAGAGATATTCCGGCAGTATACAGGCAGATATCCATGATGAGTAAATCTGCAAGCGATCTCAGAACGAGCAGGCTCACAATGGACGAACATACGATGATGGAAATATAGGGTGTCTGGTATTGGGGGTGAAGTTTTGTAAATACTTTGGGGAGCAGTTTGTCCTTTCCCATAACGGCGGGCACCCTGGAAACCGAAAGCATCACGGCGCTGAAAATGCCCAGCATACTGGCCATTCCTCCCATGGAAAGCATGGCTCCCAGCGAGTTTCCCCCGATCAGGGTCCCGAGATAGGGAATCCCTTTTTCAGCAAATACGGCACCGGGTATTCCGGAATGCAGCGCCAGGTAAGTGAAAGAAAGGTAAAACAGGTAGACGCCTGAAAAAGCCAGGAGGATGGCTGTCAGGTAGGAACGTACAGGCCGCTTCACTTCACCGGCATAAGTAGTGGCGTTATCCCAGCCGATACAATTCCACATGATGGTAAACAGGGCCATGCTGAGTGAGCTGATACCGGTATGCGCGTGCGGTGCCGTATAAACCGGGTGTAAAAAACCGGTGAAAAACAAAATCAAAAAAGGGATCATGACGGCTGCCGTGAGGAATAATGCGGTTCTTCCCACCGGAACAATACCGCGGATATTCAGGGCTGCGATGAGCCAGATTACGGCTAGACAAACCGGCGTTTTATACATTTCAATCTGGGGAAAGAAAAAGGCGGCATATTCCACAAAAAAAACGGGATAGATTGCGAGGTCTACAAAAGAATACAGCCAGCTCCACCAGCCTTCCATAAACGCCCAGCGGATTCCCAGCCCGCGTTTTACCCATTCATAATAACCTCCTTCCACCGGCATCATACTGTTGAGTTCAAGTACCACCAGGATCATGGGGATATCCCAGAGCAGGGGCGTGACCATCAAAAGGGGGATGGCATAACTGCCTGCATATCCGATCAGGGGTTCGAGGCCGTAGGGTCCGCCGGATACGGTAAAGAAAATGACGGCCGCCAGGGGCAGCACGCTGATTTTACGTATAATTTGGGGAACGCGGACAGTGCCAGATTTCATCCAGGTCAAAATGTTCGCAACAATACAACAAAAATCAAAGGCAGGGCCGTGGAGGCTCGTGTTTTTTGCTTAAAAGTTTTCGGCGTATATTTGCCGCCCTTGGCGACGGAATCCTACAATTTCCGCGCCGGACGGCCCCGTAGCTCAATTGAATAGAGCATTTGACTACGGATCAAAAGGTTTCAGGTTTGAATCCTGACGGGGTCACTAAACAAACCCGCTCGCAGAGCGGGTTTTGTAGTTTTTAGACGTTAAAGTGTAATCCCAAAATAAGCGTTGGATTCACTATTGGAGCCCAAGGAACTGCCCTGAATATAGACTTATCATGGCTAAGATTTCTTTCTTGGATTTTGAAAGCAGCCAAATCGCAGATAAGAAAAAAGCATAAAAAGATATTCATTAAATAAATCTGATTGTTAAAGAACTGGGACATTCAAATCCAGTTGCCCTAATTTACTCTTAGATAACAAGGACATGAAACTAAAGACGATGGATGCTATTTTTGCATTATGCGACTGATACTTTCATTGTTCTTATTTGCGCTATTATTTTACGCAAATGTGCCTACCTATGCACAGGATAATAGTGGAGCTGTTGTTTTACATTTTCATTCCTCACATACTTCATTCCCCGATAGCAGCAGGATTAAAGGTCATGTTGGAGACAGTGTTTTTTACAGTGCCGTTGATCATTACAGTGATAGCACTGTGCTCATCATCGCCCCTAAAGACCTGGATGCTGGCAGGAAGGTTGATATGATTTTTTGGTTTCATGGCTGGCATAATAATATTGACAATACCGCCGCATACTACCAGCTTACCAGACAATTTATAGCTTCAAAAATTAATGCCGTTTTGGTTTTGCCAGAAGCGGCCAAAGATGCTGCAGATAGCTATGGCGGCAAATTGGAAAAGCCAGGTGTGTTTAAGGCCCTGGTAGATGATGTTTTAAAAGAGCTTAAAAACAGACATATTATAGGCGGGAATTGCAAACCTGGACATATTTTACTTGGTGGGCACAGCGGTGGCGGAGAAGTAATGGCCTATATTATTGAAAATGGACAAATCAAAATAAATGAAGCCGTACTTTTTGATGCCTTGTATGATGGAACTGGTAAATTTTTGATCTGGATTAAGGATGATACAACCAATCGCTTTATTCACTTATATACCGATTATGGATACGGCCCAAAGGACGAAAGCCAAAAAATGGTGAAACTGCTTACGCAGGAACAAATCCCATATTTAGAAACTGAAGAATCCATGTTAACTCCGTTGGATTTACAAAACTACAGGCTGGTTTACATACACAGTCTAAGGCAACATAATGACATTATTTTCAACCCTGATAATTTTAAGCTTTTATTTGAGAACAGCCCTTTTTTAAAGAAATTGAAAGACTAAAAATTAAATGAACAATTAGGGTCTCCATTTGAATCTGACTTCTCATATGTTGAGTATGTTTTCTTTCAGTTTTGACATGGTGTTTCCTTTTAAAAGAACAGTTCATATGGATGTTATTATCTTCATGCCAACGCTCATATGACACTCATCTTGCATAATTACAATTAGTAAAAAGAATGCCGGAAAATCATTCCGGACTGTCAGTCCTTACCAGCCATTTGCTTCGTAAAAACGATATGCCACATACCTCTTAAATCACCTGCTTTATAGCCTTTCGCTCTATCTGCCGGATATAAAGAATCTATAACCGTCAGCAACTCTTTTGAAATTTCCTTTCCGGGTGTGCCATGACAGTTTAAACACATGGGCTGGATAAAAATGGGTTTGTAATAGTGGAATTCATTGTTTCGTGAAATCAATACCGATTTTAATGAATCTTTCTTTGCAACCTGGTCCCGGTATTTTTCCCAAACAGCCTGGTCGAATGCGGACAGCGTATTTTCGGGATTTCTGTTTTTATCCGTTACACGCCCTACAGTAATCCCTTCCGATGCATACATACCTGTAATGGGTTTTGCCTGTACATTGCATAACATCAATGCTCCGGACAATCCCTTTGTACTGATGGCTTTTATCACAGTTTTACGCAGGGTGTCAAAAGTGATTTTTACTATACTGTCGCCCTGTTTCAGGTAAACTGCGGCCTGATCATCGTTCTGCACGCTATTACCTGCGTCCTTGTTATTACAGGCAATAAAAATGAATAATAAGAATGAAATAAATGTAATCCTTTTCATGGGAAATCCTTTTAAATAATGACTTACTTCAGATGCGCATCAAACCACCTTCAATGCCTGTTCTATATCCTGTATAATATCCTCCCGGTTTTCTATGCCAACACTGATTCTTACCATTTTCTCCGTAATCCCGAGCCTGTTTTTTTCCTCGGCCGGCTCGTCGGCATGCGTCATGGTGAAAGGGTGTTCCGCAAGGCTTTCAGTACCTCCAAGACTTACCGCCAGTTTAATATGCCTGAGATGGTTTAAAAAAGTGAAAGCTTCTTTTTCCCCGCCTTTAACATCAAAGCTCAGCATGGCACCATTACTGAGGTATTGTTTCTCTAAAATGGCTGTCTGGCCTGGGTTGTTAATTTTTGTAAAACCCAGGTAATACACTTTTTCCACTTTTGGATGCTGCAGAAGATAATGGGCCACTTTTTCGGCATTGGCCGCTGCAGCTTCCATTCTGATTTTTAAGGTTTCCAGGCTGCGCATCAGCAGCCAGCTGGTATGCGGATCAATCATGGTGCCAAAAACAGTTCGGCTTCTTTTAATGGATTTAATGGTCTCCCTGCTTCCAATAGCAGCCCCCGCAATCAGGTCACTGTGTCCCCCGATATATTTTGTTGCAGAATACAATACAATATCTGCCCCGTGTTTAAGGGGGTGCTGCCATAAGGGTCCCATATATGTATTATCAACGGCCACCATGACTTTCTTTCCGGGGGTTGAGTATTTGGCAGCAATCCGGCTGCACATTTCAATATCAATTAAATCGTTTGTGGGATTTGCAGGTGTTTCTGCAT
>DHWT01000153.1 GCA_002413325.1 Chitinophagaceae bacterium UBA5175
GGGTTATGAGCCCGACGAGCTACCGCTGCTCTACTTCGCGATGTGGATTGCAAATTTACGATCATAACGGCTACCTTCCAAACTAATGTTTTAATATTTAACTTTAAGAAATGAGAAGTATTTGTCGGCTCGCGGTAATTTTCATTTTCTGCGCCTGTAATCAAATCAAACAAACCGACGACAACCTCTATTCCAGGCATCTCCAGCGCAATGTGAAGCTACATATCCTGCATACGCCTCCTCCTTCGGACCGATCATTATTTAACCTGCTCATCCTAAACGACGGGCAGAACTTGGATTCATTACGCGTGAAAGAAACCATGGACAGCCTGTATAAAACAGGAAAAATATTACCCCTGGTGATCATCGGCGTGGAAGCCGGCGACCGAATGAAAGAATTTGGAGTGACAGACAAACCCGATTACCTGGGTCGCGGCAATAAAGCCGGTTTCTACGATGCGTTTATCATTAATGAACTGTACCCCTATGCCAAAAAAAATTCCGGTGTACGGAAATTTCAGACTGTTGTGATAGCCGGATGCTCCCTGGGTGGACTCTCCGCATTTGATGTTGCCTGGAATCACCCGGATAAAATCAGCAAAGTGGGTGTATTGTCGGGTTCTTTCTGGTGGCGGGATAAGGCTTCAGAAGACAGCAGTTATTCCGACGAGAAAAACAGGATCCTGTTTTCCAAACTGAAAGCGTCCAGAAAAAAACCGGGATTACGGTACTGGTTTTATGCCGGCGCTGCGGAAGAAAAGGGGGACCGGGATCACGACGGTATCATCGATGTGATAGATGACACCAAAGACATCATCAGCCTTTTGGAGAAGAAAAATATTGTACCGGCAGATGGAATAGTATATACAGAATCCCCAACGGGTGTTCATAATTATAGCAGCTGGAGTTCCGTGTTTCCGCAGTTTTTGGTCTGGGCCTTTCCGGTTGGCCGTTAACGGATGACCGATGACTATAGGTTGCAGGCTTGGGTCTTTAAATCATTTCCCTTTCAAGAACCGTGTTTCGCGTATTTCTTTTATTCGCAAATTCCTTAGCGGCTTTAATAAAATGCACAAAAACAGGATGTGGATTTTCTACGGAACTTTTGAGTTCCGGATGGTATTGAACACCGATGAAGAAAGGATGCTCCGGTAATTCTATGATTTCTACCAGTCCGTTTTCCGGGTTTTTACCGCTGGCGATCATCCCCGCTTCTTCAAACTGTTGCAGGTATTCATTATTGAATTCATATCTGTGTCGGTGTCTTTCTGAAATCAGTGATTTTCCATAAATGGATTTTGCCAGTGTTCCGTTTTCTAATACGCATGGATAGGCGCCCAGGCGCATGGTGCCCCCCTTGGCTGTAATCTTTTTCTGGTGTTCCATCAGATCAATTACAGGTGTTGGCGTATCGGCCTGCATTTCGGTGGAATGGGCCCTGGTAAGTCCGAGTACATTCCGGGCAAATTCTATAACAGCCATTTGCATACCCAGGCAGATGCCGAAGAAAGGCAGTTTATTTTCCCGGGCATACTTCACCGCCGTGATTTTCCCTTCAATACCCCGGTGACCAAATCCGGGCGCTACCAGCAGTCCGTCCAGGTTACCCAGTTTCTCCGCCACATTTTCATTTGTGATGGATTCACTGTGCACATTCATGATTTGCACCTTACATTCGTTCATTGCGCCGGCATGTACAAAAGATTCCAGGATCGACTTATAGGCATCCTGTAATTCAATATATTTTCCGATCAGGCCGATGGTAACTTTTGATTTGGGGTGTCGGAGTTTATCCAGGAACTCTCTCCATTTTGTAAGTTCGGCATCCTGGAATTGGGTGATATTCAGTTTTTTCAGGCAGATCAGGTCCAGTTTTTCCTTCATCATCGTAATCGGCACTTCATAAATCGAGGAGGCATCTGCAGCTTCGATCACCGCTTCCACTTTAACATTACAGAACAAAGCAATTTTTTTACGGATTTCCGGAGTAAGGGGCTCTTCCGTTCTGCAGACAATCACATCGGGGGTTACTCCTTCCTGGCTGAGCATGCGTACGCTGTGCTGTGTGGGTTTTGTTTTTAATTCCTTTGCTGCTTTCAAATAAGGGATCAGGGTCAGATGAATCACCACCACATCTTCTTCGGGCAATTCCCACTGCAACTGGCGCACGGCTTCAATAAAAGGAAGGGATTCGATATCACCCACCGTTCCACCCAGTTCTGTAATGATCACATCATACTCATCCCGTTGCCCCAGGAGAAGCATTCTTCTTTTTATTTCATCGGTTATATGCGGAACCACCTGAACGGTCTTTCCCAGGTATGCGCCTTCCCGTTCTTTATTGATAACCGTTTGATAAATTCTTCCAGTGGTAACATTATTGGCCTGGGAAGTAAATATATTCAGGTAGCGCTCATAATGACCGAGGTCAAGGTCGGTTTCTGCGCCATCCTCCGTTACAAAACATTCCCCGTGCTCATAAGGATTCAATGTTCCCGGGTCTACATTTATATAGGGGTCAAATTTCTGAATCGTTACCCGCAGGCCTCTGGCCTGTAATAATTTAGCCAGAGATGCTGCGATAATCCCTTTCCCCAGCGAAGAAGTAACACCCCCGGTAACAAAAATAAATTTGGCCATAATGTTTAAATTAAGACAACTAAAATGCTCAGGAAATTGAAATGATATGACCTGTTGAATTACAGATGAAAAACAGTAACCAGAAGGTCATGCAAACCTACGGCAAATTTTTCAATCGTCCGAAAACGGAAAAGCAGATTGTGGATAAATGGAGTACAGATGCCTGCATGAAAAATTATTTAACCAGGTTCACCAGCATATATTCCGTGCCTGTCTTGATTTCTGCCGCCGGCTGGTGGAGGTTCGTCATTTTGCCGGTATTGATTAAAGCCGTTTCAGCGGGGTGCTTTTCAGTCTGCCGGATCTTCACCATGTGAAATAAAATGATGGTAAGTATTTCTGCAGCTAATACGAAATGGCTGGATTTGGATTTCATGGTTTAGGTCTAGCTGTATACAGCTAAGTTTATCAGGGTTATCTAACGGTAAATTTCCTTAAATATTTCAGGATTTGCAAGCAGTAAGGCTTCCTTTTTATGGCACGGAATTATAACTTACTGGTTATCAATATGTATTTTAATCCTGCCCGATTTTCTGATAACTGGCTACCAATCCTTTTATCAGGGAGGAGCTAAAACCCTGGTGTTCCATTTCATTGAGTCCGGCGATGGTACAGCCCTTGGGGGTAGTCACTTTATCGATTTCCTGTTCCGGATGGGTTTGTTTTTTCAGGAGCAGTTCTGCGGCTCCTTTTACGGTTTGGGCAGCGATCAGGCTTGCCGTTGCGGCATCAAATCCTATTTCAATGCCGCCCTGTATATTGGCCCGGATATAGCGCATGGCGAAAGCCGTTCCGCAGGCGCCCAGAACGGTAGCCGCATCCATCAGTTTCTCATCAATTTTCACCGCACTGCCGAGCTGGTTGAAAATTTCCAGTATTTCCTGGAACTGTTCAGGGCCCAGATCCTTACCGGCCAGGCAGGTCATACTTTCCCGGATAGCAATCGCGGTATTGGGCATGGCGCGTACGATAGGGATTTGATCCGGGACCAGGGCAGAAAGCTGTTGAATGCTCACGCCGGTGACAACCGATACCAGGGTATGTTTCTCCTTTTTAAAAGAATCCCTCAGCCTGGTTAATACTTCATTTACCTGGAAAGGCTTTACCGCCAGGATGATCAGTCCGGCATAATGGAGTGCATCTTCATTATTTTTACTGACCATGACCCCTTTTCTTTCCAGCGCATTCAGCTGGTCTATCGAACGGCGGGTGATCAGGATATGACCGGGGTTAATAAAACCGCTTTGGATCAGTCCTTCAGCAATGGCCATACCCAGGTTTCCTCCCCCGATGATGCCTATTTTATTGATCATGTGTCAGTAGTAGTTATTATTTACAAGATAATTTTTTACATAATCCGTTACACCGGCTTCCAGCGAATAAAAGGGTTCCTTATAACCGGCCTTTGCCAGTTTTTCCATACGGGCCTCGGTAAAATACTGGTATTTATCCCGGATATCCTCCGGCATATCGATATAAAGAATTTTCACGGGTTCCCCGGCACCGGAAAAAGTTGCCCGAACGAGGTCTTCAAAAGTACGGGCCCTGCCCGTTCCCAGGTTATATAAACCATGCTCCGGAATCTTTTCGAAATTTTCCATCAGCCAGAAACAGACTTTTAAAATATCCTTTACATAAATAAAATCCCGCAGCTGCTGGCCATCCCCAAAATCCGGCCGATGGGATTTAAAAAGTTTTACGGTACCGTTATTCCTTATCTGGTGATAAGCATGCCAGATGACGCTGGCCATCCTCCCTTTATGATATTCATTGGGGCCGTATACATTAAAGAATTTCAAACCGGCCCAGAATGGCGGATGACTTTGCTGGAGGATCGCCCATTTATCAAATTCATTTTTTGAAATGCCGTAGGGATTCAGCGGTTTGAGGCGAAAGGGCAGCTGATGATCGTCGTTATATCCCAGTTCACCGGAACCATAGGTAGCAGCGGAAGATGCATATACCAGGGGGATTTGTTTGATCAGGCAGTAATCCCAGATCTGTTGCGAGTATTCCAGGTTCAGCCTTTGATGAACGGAATAGTCAAATTCTGTCGTATCCGTCCGGGCTCCGAGGTGAAAAACAAACCCGATATCAGGTTGCTCCGTTTTAAGCCACTGGAAAAAATCATCCCGTTCAACCCGGTGAATATATTTTTTCCCTTTAAGGTTATTTACTTTATCCAGGCGGCTGAACTCATCCACCAGGATCAGCTGTTCAAATCCCTTTTCATTCAGAAAACCCGTCAGGCAGCTGCCAATAAAACCGGCGGCTCCGGTAATAACAATAACCGAAGATTGGGTCATGCTTCAATAATTGATTCCATTTCTTTTTCTATAGCTGTATCATAAACCTGTTTCCATTCCCGGATGGAACCCCAGTCTTTTCCGTCTACCTGAAGCATGGAACTGTTTACTTCTCCCAATTTTTCAAAAGGAATCCCATCCATCTCCAAAATGAATTCAGCAATTTTTTCTTTTTTTACCGAAACGACCACCCTGCTTTGTGATTCACCGAACCAGTAAGCATCCCGGCGGACGGACGCATCCTGGCAGGAAACGGTAAAACCAAGCTCCCGGTGAAAACCGCTTTCCGCCAGTGTTACAAACAAACCGCCTTCGGCCACATCGTGCGCAGATTCCACCAGCCTCTTGCGGATCAGGGACAGGAGTTTGGTCTGCAATAAAAATTCTTCTTCCAAATCAAAATAGGGGGCCGGACTGTATTCCACCCCATGCAAGGCATAGAGGTATGCCGAGGAATTGATATCGTTCCTGGATTTCCCCAGAAGGAAAATCAAATCACCGGGCTGTTTAAAAAACAGGGTCATTTTCTGCCGGGTATTTTCCAGTAGTCCCACCATACCGATGGTAGGTGTGGGGTAAACGGCACCCTCCGGATGCTGGTTATAAAAACTTACGTTACCACCGGTTACGGGTGTATCAAATTTCAGGCAGGCTGCCCCCATCCCTTTCACTGCATGCACGAACTGGTAATACACTTCCGGGTCATAGGGATTCCCGAAGTTTAAACAATTCGTAACGCCCAGAGGTGTCGCACCTGAACAAACCAGGTTGCGGGCAGCTTCTGCCACAGCAATCATCGCTCCGGCATATGGGTCTGCCAGCACATAGCGGCTGTTGCAATCGGTGGTCATGGCGATGCCCTTGGTGGTTCCTTTCACAAGCACGATGGCGGCATCCGAAGGTTCATTGGTGGATGTATTGGCTGCGCCTACCGTACTGTCGTACTGAACACTGATCCACCGTTTGGAGGCTATGGAGGGTAGTCTCATCAGCGCTTCTGCAACGGACTTCAGATTTTCTACTACCGGAATGGAATCCGGCTCAAAGGATTTTATTCTGGCGAAGTAGGCCGGTTCGCTGTAAGGGCGGGTATATTGCGGCGCACCCCCGCCGAGCACCAGCTCCTCGGCCGGTATTACGGCAACCGGTTTCCCTTCATGATAAATGCTTAATAGTTTATCATCTGTTACTTCCCCGATATTCGAACAGGGAAGATCCCATTTATCAAAAATGTCAAGCACCCATTTTTCTTTCCCCTTTTCCACCACGATCAGCATGCGTTCCTGGCTTTCACTCAGCAATAATTCCCAGGCCTTCATGCCCGTCTGGCGGGCAGGCACTTTATCCAGGTCGATACGCATACCGACACCACCCTTGGCACTCATCTCCGAGGTGGAACAAATGATACCGGCGGCTCCCATATCCTGCATGCCTATTACAGCGCCGGTTTCAATCACTTCGAGACAGGCTTCCAGTAATTTTTTTTCCTGGAAAGGATCGCCCACCTGAACGGCGGGCAGTTCCTGTACGGATTCTTTGGTAATATTGGCCGACGCAAAAGAAGCCCCGCCGATTCCGTCTTTACCCGTGGCGCTACCCACAATAAAAACCGGATTACCTTTTCCCTTCGCCGTCGCGGAAATGGTTTTTCCCTTTTTAACAATACCCACACTCATCGCATTCACCAGCGGATTGGTATGATAACATTCATCAAAATATATTTCACCGGCCACCGTGGGTACGCCGAAACAATTTCCATAGTGTCCGATGCCGTGCACCACGCCCGCCAGGAGGTGCTGGGTCTTCGGGTCGTTTAATTTTCCGAACCGGAGGGAATTCAGGGAAGCAATGGGACGGGCGCCCATGGTAAATATATCCCGGTGGATGCCACCGACACCGGTAGCCGCTCCCTGGAATGGCTCTATTGCAGAAGGGTGGTTATGTGATTCAATTTTGAAAACCACCCCGAGACCGTCGCCGATATCCATGAGTCCGGCATTTTCTTCCCCCGCTTTTACAAGCATTTTTTTCCCTTCGCGGGGAAGCGTTTTCAACCAGCGGATTGAATTTTTATAACTGCAATGTTCACTCCACATGGCACTGAAGGCACAGAGTTCGGTAAAATTCGGAGTGCGGTTCAGTTTCTGGCAAATCAGGTCAAACTCTTCTGCAGTAAGCCGGAGTTGTTCGGCGGTTTTAACGGTAATTTCCATGTTCTTTAGAGAAACCGCAAAATTACGAAGGACACGTTAATCTATTCGATAATTTTACAATCCCATGAAGATTGCTTTCATCCACAACCACCGCGCTTTTTTACCCGAACTCGCTGCCTACCGGTCTTTCTTCCAGGAACAATCCATTGAAACGGATATCGCCGATTACGGGACAGAAGCATCTTCAGGGGCCGATGTATACTGGTATATGATGGGCTTTTATCCGCGGTCTTTCGATAAAAAAAAACTGATCATCCATGAATATACTTCCGCTTCGGTTCCTCCTTACCGCATGCTGAAGGATTTCCTGAAAAGCAGGATGATCCCACGTCCTCATTTCCGGCTCTACCTGAATGAATATGTACGGGGGCAAATGAACATACACGATGAAGTCCCGTTCGGGTACCGGGATATGGGAATCGGCGATGCTTTTTTTAAACCTGCAGATACCGGCACCAAAGAATATGACTTTATTTATTCCGGAAATCTTTCGGCCCGGAGAAATTTAGAACCCCTGTTACAGGTTTTTGATACAGGCGCTTTAAAACAGCGTTCCATTTTGTTGCTGGGCCATGACGAAAACAGGCTGGCCGAAACATTCAGGCATTGTAAAAATATTCTTTTCCAGCCGGCTGTTAACTGGGAAGAAGTTCCTGCATTCCTGTCCAGGGCGCGGTTTGCCTTCAATTATATCCCGGACCGGGCGCCCTTCAATGCACAGACCCCAACCAAATTTCTTGAATATGCAGCCATGAAAATACCGGTGATCAGCACCAAATATTATTGGATTTCCGAATTCCAGGAGAGATACGGTGGCAATTATTTTTTAATGAAGGAAGACCTGTCCAATCTCACCTGGGAACGGGTTAACCGGTTCTCCTACACATTCCCGGACCTGAGCAGCTGGCGGTGGGAAGCAAAGATAAAGGCTTCAGGAATCCTCGATTTTCTTCGCCAGGCAAAACCGGGTTTATAGTCCTGCCAGTGTTTTATCGTATTCAAGCAGGATACGCTCGATGCCAAAGCGTTCGATGACCCGCTTGCGGCCATTCCTACCCAGTTCGGCACGCTGGTCCGCACTCAGTGCCATCATTTCTTCCATCCGGGACGCCAGATCCCCGGCATGATTCGGCGCACATAAAAATCCATTAACCCCTTCTTCTACCACTTCCCTGCAACCTGTGTTCCGGGAAGTGATGATGGGAATTTCCATGGCAGCCGCTTCCAGGAGGCTGCGGGGAATTCCTTCATGATAAAATGAAGGGAACACAAAACAGTCGGCCTGCCTGAGAAAAGGCCTTACATCTTTTGCGAATCCGCTATAATGAATAAGTCCCTTTCTTTTCCAATGCCATAATTCCGTTTCCGTAATGGAATCCGGATGGTTTTTTTCAAAAAAACCGATCAGCTCAAAGCGGATGTCCCGGTTTTTATTTTTCAGCATCCGGGCGGCTTCCACATATACAGCGACCCCTTTGGTTTTTAGTAAACGGGTGCTCATCAGGAACTGAAAAGCCCGGCTCCGGGCGACCGGTTTATTTGTAAGAGGGAAAAAATAAGAGGTATTGATTCCTTCTCCCGGCAATATTTTAATCTTCCCGGCCTGGACCAGTTTCCGGCTGATGAAAACGGCCGCATCCTCCTGATTGAGAAACCACACTTCGCTGGCTTTTTTCAATGACTTGCGATAAAGAACGGATACAATCCGGTTCAGCCAGTTATGCCGGTCAAATGTGTACCCAAGCCCCGTAATAACAGCAACGGATTGAATCCCGCAACCGGCTGCGGCCAGTGATCCATATATATTGGGCTTGATCACGTAATGGAAAATAAAATCCGGTTTCTCTGTCTGGTAGATCCGTTTGAGGGATTTATACAGGAAATAATCCAGCAGCGGGTTCTCGGACCGGTTGTTGAAACGGATGTCCAGGTAAACACAGCCCGCCATTTCCAGTTCTGCAGCAAATTCATCCCGGGGTGCGATAATGAGTACATCAAAACGCAACAGGAGATGGCGGATGAGATCCATACGGAAATTAAACAGGGACCAGGCACTATTGGCAACAAGGGCAATCTTTTTCTTCTGCTTTTCGGGCTGATTAACGATCATCCGGTGATATTAAATTCAAATTTATAGATTTGGGTAATCAAAATCAGGTAAAGTTCCCATGATGGCTTACTTTCTTTTTTTGTTTTACCTGTTTTGCGGAACGGTTTTACTGCACCTGATCATCCGGCGTAAAATTTTCCCCTTTACCATTTATCATACCATGTCCGTGGTATTTTTTAAAATATTCATGGGCTGCCTGTACGGATGGGTTTTTCTGCATTATTACGGAGGCGACGATACCTGGAATTTTTTCAATGAATCAAAGGATGAAACCACCCTCCTGTTGCAACATCCCCTGCGGTTTTTCCGGGAATTCTCACCGGCTTATTCTCTAGAGATCACCGGTAATCATGGGTGGGAAGCCCTGATATTTTATATCAATCATTTTGAAAGATGGTTCATGATCAAGGGCCTGGCTGTTTTGAATCTGCTGAGTGGAAAAAATTATTATATCGATGTCCTCTGGTTTGACTTTTTAACCATTCCGGGTGCATTGCTTTTATTTAAAATCATGGCCCGTGAATTTCCCCTCCGTTCCGGTGTTCATTTTATACTGATCTTTTTTATACCCTCGGTTATTTTCTGGTGCAGCGGGATCCGGGCCGAGGCATTGCTGTTTTTAAGTATGACCCTGATGATTTATAACGTTCAGGCTTATTCGCGAAAGCCGGCCGTGAAGAACGTGGCGGGCATCCTGGCGGGTTTTGCCGGATTGCTCCTCATCCGTTACCAGTTCCTGGCAGTTTTCCTGCCTGCATGGATTGCATACGGAATCAGCCTGGGAAAAAAGGAAACCAAATCCGTTTTTTTCAACCGGATTTATCTGGCGGGCATTTTGATCTTCGGGGCGAGTTTATTTCTGCCTCCTGCCTACCAGCTTTCCCGGCCCCTGCAAAATACACAGGAAAGCTTTTTGCTCCTGCACGGCAATACCCGTTATGCACTGGATACCCTGAAACCCGGACCGGCCAGTTTTCTGAAGATTCTTCCGCAGGCAGTCGCCAACAGCTTTCTGCGTCCCTATCCCTGGGAAGGTAAAAACCTGCTGCAATCCGTTTCCTCGGTGGAAATCCTTTTACTGATCGCAGGATGTATCTATTTTATGGCAGACCCCCGGCGAAAAGCCCAGGTTTCCCATCCCCTGTATTGGTTATTTCTTTTTTATGGCATCAGCCAGTTCCTTCTTATCGGCTATACCACGCCCTTTCCGGGAGCCATTGTCCGCTACCGAACGATCCCCTTCCTCATGCTTTTATTGTTTTTATATTCCGGAAATCCATTTTTACAACAAAAACTCAGATACTGGATTTTTAAATTACATTAGAATTAACCTTAATATTATTATTTTTTATATTTTTTTATAGAAAATTGATAAAAATCAAGTATTAATATAATATATTTTAAAAGAATTTCTAAAAAAACTGATGAAAAGCTATTTTTTTTTCGCCCTTATGAATAATCTCTTACTTTCGCTTCCTTAAAATCATTGTAAATGGAATCGTTAAGAGTAAAAGCAATTAACGATCTGTCAACTAAAACAACAGTCCAGCTTGACGGATCCGCAAAAATCACGGCTATTTTCGGAGAAAACGTTTTTAAACTCCAGACTGCCCGGGAATTCCTGAGCGACGAGGCTTATAAAAGCCTTACAGGATCCATCAGGGGAGGGAAAAAAATTGACCGCGCCGTCGCCAACCAGATCGCTGCCGGACTGAGGCAGTGGGCTGAATTAAAAGGCGTTACACATTATACCCATTGGTTCCAGCCACTCACCGGGTCTTCCGCTGAAAAACATGACTCCTTTTTTACCATTAAAGGGGATGGTACCCCGATCGAGCAATTCGAGGGGGACGCCCTGATCCAGCAGGAGCCGGATGCATCTTCTTTCCCTTCCGGGGGCATCCGTGCAACTTTTGAAGCCCGTGGATATACAGCCTGGGATCCTTCATCCCCTCCGTTCATCATGGAGATTGAAACTGGTAAAACCTTATGTATTCCGACCATTTTTGTTTCCTATACCGGAGAAACACTGGATTATAAAGCTCCTTTGCTGAAATCCCTGGAGGCGATGAATAAGGCCGCGGTGGACGTATGTAATTATTTTGATAAGAATGTAACCAAGGTGATCGGCACCCTGGGCTGGGAACAGGAATACTTTGTCATAGATGAAGCCCTGGCCAATGCACGCCCTGACCTGCTGTTAAGCGGAAGGACCGTGTTTGGTCACCCGCCGGCAAAGGGCCAGCAGCTGGAAGATCATTATTTTGGTTCCATACCGGAAAGAGTCTATGCCTTTATGCGTGACTTTGAAACCGAATCGTATAAACTGGGCATTCCCTTAAGAACCCGTCATAATGAAGTGGCTCCTTCCCAGTTCGAATGCGCCCCGATATTTGAAGAAATCAGTGTGGCCGTTGACCACAATACCCTGTTGATGGATATTATGGACCGCGTGGCCAGGCGCCATAAACTGCGCGCCCTGCTGCATGAGAAACCCTTTGCGGGCATCAACGGGAACGGTAAACATAATAACTGGAGCATGTCGACCGACACCGGAGTGAACCTCCTGGCTCCCGGTAAAACACCGAAGACCAACCTCATGTTCCTGACGTTTTTTGTAAACACCATCAAGGCCGTACACGATTACGCCGATGTTCTGCGTGCTTCAATCGCTTCTGCCGGCAATGACCACCGGCTGGGTGCCAATGAAGCCCCACCGGCCATCATCTCCGTTTTCATCGGCGGGTTCCTCACCAAGGTGCTGGAAGATATTAAAGAACGGGTGGGTGCAAAATTCGACGAACAGGATGAAGCCATCCTCAAACTGGATCTGCACCGCAGCATTCCCGAAGTGTTGCTGGATAATACAGACCGTAACCGGACTTCACCGTTCGCCTTTACGGGAAACAAATTCGAGTTCCGTGCCGTAGGCTCTTCCGCCAATTGTGCCAATGCAATGACGGCCCTCAATACGATCATGGCAGAAACACTGAAAAACTTTAAAAAAGAAGTGGATGCCCTGATTGAAAAAGGGGAGAAAAAGGAAATCGCCATCATGCACGTGATCCGCGAATATATTGTAAGCAGCGAAAAAGTACTTTTTGAAGGGGACGGTTACAGCGAAGAATGGACAAAAGAAGCCGCAAAAAGAGGCCTCGCCAATGTTAAATCAACCCCCCTGGCCCTGGATGCACTTGTAACTGAAAAGGCCAAACACCTTTTCGAGTCCAATAACGTCCTGAATCATGTTGAACTGGAAGCACGCCACGAAATTGAACTGGAGAAATATGTAAAACGCGTTCAGATTGAAGCGCGGATCATGGGTGAACTCTGCACGAGTCATATCCTGCCTCCCGCTTTCAAATATCAGAATACACTGATTCAAAATATCATCGGAATTAAGGAAATCGGCCTCAAAGAGCCCGCTTTCTCTAACCAGAAACAAATCCTGGAAAAGATCTCCGAGCATATTTCCCAGATCAGCGATCAGGTCAGCAAGATGATCGAGGCCAGGAAAAAAGCCAATGCCCTGACCGATAACCGGGAAAAAGCAATCGCTTATTGCGACGATGTAAAAGGTGCATTCTTTGACAAGATCCGCTACCATGTGGATAAACTTGAGGTGTTGGTTGACGACAGCGAGTGGCTCCTGCCGAAATACAGGGAAATCCTGTTCCTTCGCTAAGAATTCAATTTTCCTGTTATATGAGGTCCCTGCACAGGGGCCTTTTTTTTTGAATAATGTTTATTACAAATATGTTTTTTTTAAATAAATTCTAATTTTCACATCATATTAAAATAAAATAAATATAAACACTTAACTAATTAAATTTAGAATTAATAATACTTTCACATTATTAAATAAGTATTACGTATTTATTTAATTCTACCGATTAAACCTTCCCTTTTGCTGAACGAGACGCTTCGCCATCCAATTTTTTGAAAGCCATTTTCTACAACGATTCAGCTTAGCCATTCAAGATGCTCATGCAGGGTTCCTGGTCAGGATCCTGCAGATTTTCAGTAAACAATTAAAACAAACAGCAATGGTTAAAAACATCAAACTGCTTATTATCGCCATCGGATCTTTTGTTTATGTTAACGGACAGGACTCTGCAAAAACAGCTGCCACAGCACCTGCTCCTAAAGCTGATACTGTAGTACCCTCCCCGGCAACCACATTTTCAGGCTCCCTGGACCTGTATTACAGGTATAATTTCGCGAATGCAAAAGGCTCTTTTAATAACTATACGAGCTTTACCAATTCCCAGAACTCATTTGAACTGGGAATGGCCACCATCCGGGCCGATCACAGCTGGGCAAAGGGAGGCGTAACCGTGGAATTGGGGTTTGGGAGAAGGGCCCAGGAGTTTTCTTACAATGACGGGGTAACCAACAGTTACTTTTCCCTGGCCAATGTGGTTCAGGCCTATGTGTATTACAACATTTCAGACAGGATCAAGTTAACCGCCGGTAAATGGGGCACCCACATCGGTTACGAAGTAGTAGACGCGGCCTCGAACAGGAATTACTCCATGAGCTATATGTTTTCCTACGGACCCTTTTTTAATACCGGATTAAAAGCAGATATCGCCATCGCCGGTAAAACGGCCATCATGGTGGGCATTTCCAATCCGACCGACAATTCCACCACCACGGCTGTTCAAAAAATGGCCATCGCCCAGTTGAGCACCGCAACGCCCGACGGCAAATGGAAATTCTACCTGAATTACCAGGGCGGTCATAACACAGACAGCTCCACTTTAAACCAGTTTGACCTGGTGCTGACCGGAACGCTGACCGATAAATTCAGTGTTGGATTTAATGCAACGGATCAAACTGTTAAAACCTCCAGCACCAATAACTGGTGGGGTGCTGCTGTTTATCTGAATGCAGATCCCAGCCCGAAATTCGGTATGACTTTAAGGGCTGAGTATTTTGACAATAAGAAAGCCGTGCTTCCCATACCAGACGGAAGTTTTATGGAATATACCTTAACGGGACAATTTCATTTAGGAAAACTGACATTCATGCCTGAATTGCGATATGACAATGCATCCATCGACGGATCATTCCTGAAACATGACGGTACACCAACAAAAAATACGTTCAGCGGTATTCTGGCAGCGACTTATGTCTTTTAATGATCACTTTTATTACAACACATTCAAAAAATTATAACATCGTCAGTTTAAGCAGGTAATTGAATATTTCATCTCCACAATTTCAATCAACACAACTATGCTATTCCTAAAAAACATCAGCAAAACAGCCACACCGGCCATTGCGGTCCGGTTAACAAAATCGCAAAAATGGAAAATCGGACTGGGAATCTTTGGAGGAAAAATCATTGGCCTGCTCATCGTTCTTGTGGCCATGAAAATGCTTCCTGAAATGATTGCCACCAGGGCTTATGCAGGAGACACCTACACACCCCATGAAACATCCATGATCAATTCGATCAACACCGTCTGGACCCTGGTCGCTGCTTTCCTGGTTTTTGGCATGCAGGCTGGATTTGTTATGCTGGAAGCAGGCTTCGCCCGCGCCCGGGAAACCGTGAATGTTTTAATGGAATGTATTTTTGATACCTGTTTATGCGGCCTGCTTTTCTGGGCTATCGGGTATGCATTCATGTTCAGTCATGGAAATGGCTTCATTGGTCTGAACTGGTTTTTCCTTTCAGGCACACCGGCCACTTATGAAGCAACCGGTATTCCTATTCTCGCACACTGGATTTTCCAGTTTGCCTTTGCAGATACCTGCTCAACGATCGTATCCGGCGCGATGATTGGTCGTACCGCCTTCAGAGGAGATATTATTTACAGCATCGGAATCACCGGATTCATCTATCCCATCATCGGGCATTGGGCCTGGGGTCCCGACGGATTTTTAGCTACCATGGGCAGCACAGGAAATTTCCTTCCTTCCCTGGGGCAGCCATTCCGTGATTTTGCGGGATCCACCGTGGTACACACCATTGGTGGGATTGCCTCGCTCGCCGGCGCGGTCGTACTCGGACCGAGAATCGGGCGTATATTCAAGCGCGATGGAGGCGGTATGCCTGCTCCGCATAACCTGACTGTTGCGGCTGTCGGTGGTTTCATCCTCTGGTTCGGATGGTATGGATTTAATCCGGGCAGTACTTTATCGGCTCTCGATGCAGACGGTATCGGACGGGTTGCCACCAATACAACATTGGCAGCTTGTTCCGGTGGAATGCTGGCGATGTATATGGCTTTATGGTTTGGCGATACAAAAGGCAAATTTGACCTGGGTTATACAGTCAATGGATTCCTGGGTGGTCTGGTAGCCATCACCTGCCCCTGCTATTGGGTTAGTCCGCTGGGGGCCATTTTACTGGGCGCCGTGGCGGGTATCGTAGTCTGGCTTGCCGTCAACCTGATCGAATACTTAAGAATTGACGATCCGATTGGCGCGGTAGCCGTTCATGGTTTTGCGGGTATCTGGGGTACGTTATCCCTTGGATTTTTTGCAAGCGGACAGTTCGGAGCAACCGGACCGCTGGGTGCAGATAATTCCGCACCCGTGAAAGGTTTGTTTTATGGAGGTGGAATCGATGTACTTAAAGCACAGTTTGTAGGAAGTGCCATTATTACGATCGCGACATTTGTCGTAACATTTGTTATGATGTGGCTGATCAGCAAATTGCCGGCACCTTATAGCCTGCGCGTGGAAACTATAGGCGAAACCGGACCCGGTGGTTTGGATATGTTTGACCATGGAACTTCAGCCTATCCGGCACAATAACCCTGTATTCCCAGGCAACCGGCCTGATTTGATTTTGATAATAAAGGCCGCCTCAAATTAAAAATGGAGGCGGCTTTTTTCATGAAAAGCCCTGCAGGACCCGGCTTCAGCCCTAAAAAAAATAAAAAAATTTTTAAAAAAAAATAACCGGACTTTTTAATGACATCTGAATTTATTTGATAAACCATACCTGAAACAAAATATATATTTACAGGCTAATCCCCGAAATATAAATGCCCTCTCGGGCTAAATAATATATATATCATTATACAATATGTTACGCACTGGTTCATAGTTATTCATAATTGAAATATTGATTAGTTTTACATAGAATTTCTAATAAAATAAAAAAACCTCAATGAAAAATTTAATCAAAGTTTCCAGCTATACTCTGGCCAC
Organism: Chitinophagaceae bacterium UBA5175; assembly: GCA_002413325.1. Classification (GTDB taxonomy): domain Bacteria; phylum Bacteroidota; class Bacteroidia; order Chitinophagales; family Chitinophagaceae; genus Puia. Next base: position 16,440 of record DHWT01000153.1, read on the forward strand.
TGCACTCGTATTTGTTGTTTCTCAATCTTCTGCCCTGGCTGCAGGTACTACTGAAAACAGTGGTTCTTTAAGTGCCGGACAGGTTATTGGCGGACTCGCTCTTTTGATAGCTGCCATACTGGTACCCACTATGAAGAGTGCCCACAAAGCAAAAGCTTAGTAGCTTAAACTAAAAAAAATTGGGATCATGTCCCGTTAAGAGCCGTCTCAAATAGCTGAGGCGGTTTTTAATTTGGTGCACCTCGTAACGTTCTTTCAAATCCTTTTAGAAAATCTTCCCTGAAAACACAGCGGGATGTTGCCGTGGTTCTTATACTTTCATTTTAAACACTTCCCGAAGAGCTCTTTTAGCCGCATGGTATCCGCACATGCCGTGAACACCCCCGCCGGGTGGTGTGGAAGCTGAACATAAATAGATTCCCCGGATTGAACTCCGGTAAGGCGCCCATCGAAGTGCAGGACGGGCAAATAATTGGAACAGGTTATTGGCACCCCCACTGATATCCCCGCCTACATAATTTGCATTATACGTTTCCAGTGCTTCCGTGTTCATGGTATGCCTTGCTAATATAAGATCCCGGAAACCAGGCGCAAATCGTTCCACCTGGCTTTCGATGGCTTCCGTCATATCCATGGTGGAGCCGGCAGGCACATGGCAATAGGCCCATCCGGTATGCCGGCCGTTTGGTGCACGCCCCGGATCTGCAATGGATTGCTGCGCCAGTATAACGGCTGGTTTTGCCGGATGTTTTCCCGACCAGGCATCCCATTCAGCCGCTGCCAATTCATTAAAAGTCCCGCCCAGGTGCAGGGTGCCGGCATTGTTCGCTGTTTCGGACTTAAAGGGAATCCGGCCTGCGAGGGCCCAGTCTATTTTAAACGTTCCCATCCCGTAACGATACCTGCTCAGCTGCCAGCGATAAAGCGGGGACAAACGGTTACCTGTTATCTCTAATAAT
>DHWT01000206.1:0-3128 GCA_002413325.1 Chitinophagaceae bacterium UBA5175
CCCCTCCCTTATCTTTGCGGCAAAATTAGGTACCGCATGTTCTCAGGAAGGTTCAAATCTTTATTGGTAGCGGGTTTCGGCGTTTTTTTTCTTTTAAATTCCGGGGTCGTTAAACCCCAGGAAAAAGAGTCCGGAAAACAGCCTGAAAAATCCGTCGTATTTGATGCCAATGAAGTTATTTTCGGCCATGTACTGGACGCGCACGAATTTCATTTTTTTGCCTATAAGGGGTCAGACGGCAGGGAACATTCGGTAGGCATCCCCCTTCCGGTGATCCTCTATTCACCCCAGCGCGGATTTGACCTGTTCCTGTCTTCCCGTTTTGAACATGGGGAAGTGGCATACAGGGGGTATAAAGCAGCAGGCAATAAGATCATTGCGGTAAAAGAAGACGGCACGCCGGACCCGCAGGTTAAACTCTACGATATTTCGCTTACCCGCAACGTGGTGCAGATGATTCTTTCCCTCACCCTCCTGGTTTTTTTAATGATCCAGGTAGCAGGTAAATATAAGACCGGGGTCGGTTTAAACTCAGCCCCCACCGGTTTCCAGAATGTGATTGAACCGGTCATTACTTTTGTCCGGGATGAAGTGGCCAAACCCAACCTGGGAGACAAATACGCGAAATACCTGCCTTACCTGCTGACTGTTTTTTTCTTTATTCTGATCAACAGCCTGGTCGGATTAATCCCGGGGTCGGCCAATGTTACAGGGAATATTGCCTTTACCGCCGTGCTGGGCGTCCTTTCTTTCATAATCATTAATGTCAGTGGAAACAGGCATTACTGGAGTCATATTTTTAATCCACCCGTTCCAGCCGGTATCAATGTGCTGATGGTAGTCGTGGAGGTTATCGGGGTTTTTACAAAACCTTTTGCGCTGATCATTCGTCTTTTCGCCAATATGCTGGCCGGTCACATCATCATTATCTGCCTGGTTTCCCTGATTTTTATTTTTGGCGGAATCAACCGGGGCGTTGGCTGGGGGTTTTCTCCCGTATCCATTGCCTTCTCGGTGTTTATTTACCTGATTGAAGTGCTGGTCATATTCATCCAGGCCTTCATCTTTACAAACCTGACAGCTATTTTTATCGGCCTGGCGATTGAAAAACCGCATACCCATGAAGGGAGCGGACACGATGATGCGTTGATTATTTAATAAGGGCTTTTTTAAACCAATATAAATTTACAAGTATGGATTTAGCAACCATTTTATTAAGTGCAACACCCTGGGCAAATGCCGGAGGAGCCATCGGAGCCGGACTGGCTGCGATCGGTGCCGGTATCGGTATCGGTCAGATCGGAAAGGGCGCTGTTGAAGCCATCGCGCGTCAGCCGGAAGCTTCCAACGACATCCGTGCCAACATGATCCTGACAGCCGCTTTTGTGGAAGGGGTTGCATTGTTCGGCGTTATTGCGGGTATCCTCGCAATGTTCGTTTAGGACCTCATCATACTGCATCTGAAGTACAGGACGGAGGATGCGGTATTCTTTTAAAAGAAAGGATTTTATATAAAACTTTTTACCATGGATCTTTTAATACCATCCTTCGGTCTGATTTTCTGGACGCTGCTGGTTTTCCTGATCGTTCTCTGGGTACTGAAAAAATTTGCCTGGAAACCCATCCTGAATTCCCTGCAAACGCGCGAAAAATCCATTTCTGATTCCCTGGCCACCGCTGAACGCGTAAAAGCAGAGATGGCCCAACTGAAGAGTGAGAACGAGGCTTTACTCGCCCAGGCCCGCGAAGAAAGAGCCGTCATGCTGAAGGAGGCCCGCGATACCAAGGATAAAATCATTAATGAGGCGAAGGAACAGGCAAAAACGGTAGCCGGAAAGATCATCTCGGATGCACAGGAAGCGATTGAACAGAAAAAAATGGCTGCCCTCATCGAAGTAAAAAACGAAATCGGTATCCTCGTTGTTGATATTTCTGAGAAAATCCTGCGACGCGAACTGGAAAACAGATCTGAACAGGAAAAATATATTAAACAACTAGCTGCAGAAGTGAAACTGAATTAATTTGAAAATTTGGGAACCGGAAAATCCAAGGCAGGTTTTCTTTCTCAAATTCTCAAATCTCAAATTCCCGAAATATGCTGAACCCCCGACTTGCCGCCAGATATGCAAAATCCCTGATCGACCTTTCCATAGAAATGGGTCAGCTGGAACCGGTATATAAAGATATCCTGTATTTAAAGAGCATTTTCCTCAGCAGTAAGGAATTGGTAAACTTTCTGAACAATCCCGTAATTACCAGCGATCAAAAACTTAAAGTTGTGCAGACGCTGGATTCGACAAAAACCGGTGAGATCACTAAAACATTCAACCGTCTCCTGATCAAAAAAGGCCGGGAAAGTTATCTGCCGGAAATCGCGGATGCATTCATTGAACAGTACAAAGAATACAAAGGAATATATACAGTTATCTTAACGACTGCTGTTGCCGTAAGTGATGATGTGAAAAATGCCATCATCAGCAGAATCCGAAAGGAAGGCCAGATGAAGGAAGTGGAACTGGTATCTGTGGTACAGGAAAATATTATTGGAGGATTTATCCTGGAAGGCAACGGGAAAAGAATAGACGCCAGTGTGGCCTATGACCTGGCTAAAATCAAAAACCGGTTTTTAACAAACGAATTCATATACCGGTTCCGCTAGTGATCAGTGAACCATCCTAAAAAAAATATATGGCAGAAATAAAACCAGACGAAATTTCGGCGATCATACGCCAGCAGCTTAGCAATTTCAATTTGACGACGGAGATGGAAGAAGTGGGAACGGTACTCCAGGTGGGAGACGGTATCGCACGGGTATATGGATTGAACAATGTGGGCAGCGGGGAACTGGTCGAATTCGAAAATGGAATCCGCGCCATCGCATGGAACCTGGAAGAAGACAATGTGGGCATCGTGCTGATGGGTGATTCCGGAGAAATCAAGGAAGGCGCCAAAGTGCGCCGCACCGGTAAAATCGCTTCCATCAAAGTATATGAAAGTATGCTGGGCAGGGTGGTGAATACATTGGGTGAAACCATTGACGGGAAAGGACCCCTGACCGGTGAAAGTTTTGAAATGCCCATTGAGCGTAAAGCACCCGGCGTTATTTTCCGTGAACCCGTAAAAGAACC
>DHWT01000206.1:3438-30836 GCA_002413325.1 Chitinophagaceae bacterium UBA5175
CAACGTGAACTGATCATCGGTGACCGCCAGACGGGTAAAACAGCGATTGCCATAGATACGATCATTAACCAGAAAGAATTTTACAATGCCGGCAACCCGGTTTATTGTATTTATGTAGCCATCGGACAGAAAGCATCTACCGTTGCCGGTATCATGCAGACCCTGAATGAAAGCGGGGCCATGGCGTATACGGTTATCGTGGCGGCCTCTGCCTCAGATCCCGCTCCTTTGCAGTTCTATGCACCTTTCGCAGGCGCTGCCATCGGCGAATATTTCCGTGATACCGGTCGTCCTGCCCTGATCATATATGATGATCTTTCCAAACAGGCGGTTGCTTACCGGGAGGTATCTCTCCTGCTTCGGCGTCCGCCGGGCCGTGAAGCCTATCCGGGAGACGTATTCTACCTGCACAGCCGTTTGCTGGAACGGGCAGCTAAAATCATCCAGGACGACGGGGTGGCTAAAAATATGAACGATCTGCCGGAATCCCTGAAAGGCAAAGTGAAGGGGGGCGGATCACTGACCGCACTGCCCATCATTGAAACGCAGGCGGGGGATGTGTCGGCCTATATTCCGACCAATGTAATTTCCATTACCGACGGGCAGATCTTCCTGGAGGGAAACCTGTTTAATGCAGGTATCCGCCCGGCGATCAACGTGGGCATATCCGTGAGCAGGGTGGGTGGTAATGCACAGATTAAATCCATGAAGAAAGTGGCCGGAACCCTGAAACTAGACCAGGCCCTGTACCGCGAAATGGAGGCATTTTCAAAATTCGGAGGCGACCTGGATGCATCTACCAAACTCATATTGGACAAGGGTGCCCGTAACGTGGAAATACTCAAACAGCCACAATATGCACCGGTGTCTGTCGAAAAACAGGTGGCCATTATTTATCTCGGAACCCAGGGTCTGTTAAGGGATGTCCGTGTCAGCAAAGTGAAGGCATTTGAAGAACATTTCCTGATGGAAATGGAAAACAAATTACCGGAGGTGCTTGCGGAATTCAAGAAGGGACTGCTCTCTGATGAGTCGATCAAAAAAACGGTGCAACTGGCCAATGGCCTGATTCCGCAATACAAATAGGAAAGTTTTTATATAAGGATCTCCGGCTGCAAAGCCGGAGATTTTTTTTTGAAACGGTAGAAGCAGTACACCCGATTTAATCCACTGAATCAGTATCCGGCCCGCGATTTATTTTCCGATTTTTTTCAAAACACTTGCATTATTGAAAAACGCTTGCAATCTTTGTATGGCAGTAGGCCGTACCAATCTCCTGATTAACTTCCTTCCAATTTTCCTGCTGACAATTTTTACTATTTTTTTTCGATAGAGGTTTCCAATCCTTCAGAAGAATAAGGTCTTGTTCCAATACTATGGGTTATCGTGATAATCCGGGTTAAAACAAGTTATGAAGCCATGGAGCCTGTACAGTCTGGGTCTTTTGAAACCCAGGTTTTTATTGAGAATCACTTCAGTTCTTATCATATTAAATACAGCAGCTGCCATTCAGGCCCAGTCGCTGATCCCTGAACTCGTATTTAAAAATCCCGTGCTGAAAACGGGCAGGGGATGCAGTGCGGCAGGCCGGGACGGAGCTGTTTATATTTTTGAAAATGTGGGATGGGGTATGGATGCCCTGGTTACGATCCTGGGCCGAAGCAATGCAGCCGTGGCTTTGTCAAATCCGGATATTCAGGGACCGGACCAAAATGCGAAAGAGGGCACCGGCTATGATAACGCCTGGCAACCCGGTATCAAATATGCCGATGGAAAGGTGCTGGCACACCAGACCTGGTGGATGGAATTTAAGATTTCATTTGTAAGCCATGCACGTCGGGAATCGTTTATATCCGTGAATCAGTTCTTTGTTTCGGGTCTGGATATTGACGGGGATGGAAATCAGTTGCATGAGTTCCAGGCATATTATAAAATGCATTCATTTTCTCTGGACCGACAGACCGCCATTTTTGCATCCACAGTCCGGGGTTCTGAAAGGGACCCGCTGCTCAGGGGCAAACGTTTCGACGGACCGACCAGGAATTATGCAGGAATCTCGGTGACGGCCGCAGACGCCATGGTATGTAATTATTATACCGGTTCCAGTTCCCTGATTGTACGGCTTGGGGCTGTGACCGGAACCGGCGGGTCCTTGCATGCAGACCGGATGTATGGACTTTTATTCAGGTCCCTGGCCTTTGATATCCCGGTAACAAAAAGGGTCCCTGTTTCCCTGGTTGCGCTGAATTCGGGCAGCCGGCTGAATGAATAATAAGATAACAGTAAAATAAAAAGATATTTGAAGTTTTAGTTTTAAAGGGTACGATCAACAACGGCCGGGCTTGTCTAAGCCTGGCCTTTTTTGTTTATCAGAAAAAACCGGCCTTAACTGATGCGGCCGGAACTGCCACCAATTACCAGGAGACGGATTCGTATTCGAATCGATATGACCTGGGGAATATTTCCTGCACCCGCCGGCTGATGACAGCCCTGTTGCATCCACGACTGCTGCCGGGGATTTTGTTTCTATACTCCTCCGGGGGCAAGAAACAGTTTTTTACCTTCCTGAAAAAAGAGAACCCGGGCCATTACCGGTAACCGGAGCGTACAGACCCATTCAGACCGGCCTGTTCATAACTACAACATGCTATAAAAAGCCCTCCACGTTGTATAACGGGAGGGCTTTACATTTCCGGCATTTCGGCTACCGGATATATCCTTGGCAGGCTATCCTTTCAAAAGTTTCATCACCATCCGTTCCTTGCTGTTCACCGTAACTTCAAGGGTATAGAGTCCGGGTTGCAGGTTATGCGTGCCTTCCAGTGCATAGGTATTTGCGCCATTGGGCGCTTTCTGGCCTTCTTTCATCAGCAGGTTCCCCTGTTCATCAATTACTTTCATGACTACGTATGCATTTTCCCTGAGCTGCACATGAACCAGAATATCATTTACCAGCAGATCGGGGGTTACGCTGAGCGAAGCCAGGCTTCGGGTATTGAACATCCGGGCGATCAGTACTTTGGAATATACCATATTTCCATTGGTTTCATATTCCTTTAACCGGTAGTAAAAATCGTTATTTAATGCTACGGATACACGGAAATGATCGCGGAAACTAAACCGGCCTTCAGGGGAAACAGCCGTTTTGTTATCAACCGTACCAATGGTTTCGTAATGCTGGCCATCCAGGCTTCTTTCAATATCAAAATGGTCGAAATCGCCCGCAACGGAATTCCAGTTGAGTTCGAAATAATTTTTGCCATAGGCGGCATTAAAACTGGAAAGGGTTCCCCGCAGCATCAGGCTTTTAGACAGCGCTGGATTATAGGAACTGGTATCGCTATTTTCTCCCGGAACGGGGATGCGTGGGTTTGCAAACAGGCCGGCCGGCATCACCAGCAGCAGGTACAGACTAAACGGAATGATCCTTTTCATTTTGTTAAATTCAGAAAGTGAACAATTTGATGGTGTTCAGCTTAAAGGGATAAACAGCAGGTCATTCAAAAGAAGAGGGATCGGATGTCCGAATGTTCACATAGTTATTGGGGAATCTTCGCAGATATTCAGAAAGTTTACGATCAGGGACTGAATCAGGGGATGTTCCAAAGATAGTTTGCCGTATCGGCATTTGCAATAGGGCGTTGAAAAGAAAGTGTGGGCGTTTTCCGGACTTCCGCACCACTAACTCTCATCAATCTTCTCATCCTCAGCACCTGCCAACACCACGGATCCCATTTTCTTCAGAGGATTTTTACGGTTTTCAGCGAAATCCCTTCTTTTTGCCACGATATCCAGGCAACCGTAAACGGCTGCCAGGAAGGAACCGGTGTCGGCCTTGTTTTTCCCGGCGATGTCAAATGCCGTTCCATGGTCGGGTGAAGTCCGGACTGCGGGCAGTCCCGCAGTATAATTGATCCCTTCCCCGTAAGCAAGGGATTTAAACGGGATCAGTCCCTGGTCATGATACATTGCCAGCACGGCATCGAATTTCTGCTGCTGGTTACGGGCAAAGAAGGCATCGGCGCTGTATGGTCCATAGACCTGCATGTTATGTTTGGCGTCCTTGATGGCGGGCTTGATAATATCTTCTTCTTCACGTCCGATCAGTCCTTCGTCGCCGGCATGGGGATTGAGACCGAGTACCGCAATCCGGGGTTTGTCAATTCCAAAATCACGGATCAGGGAATCTTTCAGGATATTCAGTTTGGAAAGAATGGCTTCCCGGGTAATGTATTTTGTGATCTCGCTGACCGGCACATGTTCTGTAACCAGCCCTACGCGAAAATTATCTGAACTCATCAGCATCAGTACGTCTTTTACACCAAAAGCCTGTCGCAAATAGGGTGTATGGCCGGTAAATGAGAATTCGGCGGACTGGATATTCTTTTTATGAATGGGTGCCGTAACCAGGCCGTCAATCTTTTTATCCTTCAATGCATCCACTGCGGTCGCCAGTGATTTTACGGCATACGCGCCTCCGGCGTCTGTGAGTTGCCCCGGGTTGACCGCCACTTCTTCTTCCCAGCAGTTATAGAGATTCACCTGTTTATGAAAGGGTCTGCCCAGGTCTTTAATATGCTGGTAATTGAACGCGGAATCCGGGATGGTTTTACGGTAAAAATTGATCAGTTTATTGGAGGCGAACAGGATGGGGGTGCAGATTTCCAACAGGCGGTTATCAGAAAATGTTTTAATGGCCAGTTCGGTTCCGATGCCATTCAGGTCTCCGATGGAAATGCCTATAACCGGTCTTTGCTGTGGGATGCTCATGTATTAATTTTCGATGGATAAAAATACGATTATTCACCTGAAGGATGGTTTATTTTTGCCACATGACGCATCTGCCCGGCCAGCTCAATCTGAAGAAATCCCTTGGTCAGCATTTCCTGAAAGATGAGTTGGTTTGCCAGCGGATCATCGGTTATCTCAGGCAAAATCCCTTCACCCGTTTGCTGGAGATCGGACCGGGGGCGGGGGCACTTACCAAATACCTTCTTTCCCTGGAAGGCATTGATTTCAGGGCGGTGGAAATAGACCGGGAAAAAGTGGCTTTTCTCAGCAGGCAATTCCCTGCATTCAGAGACCGGATCATTGAAACGGATTTTCTTCAAATGGAAAAACCATTTGAAGGACCCTTTACCATCATCGGTAATTTCCCCTATAATATTTCTACTGAAATCCTGTTTAAGGTTTTGGGTTGGCGGGAGGATGTTGAGCGGGTGATCGGTATGTTTCAGAATGAAGTGGCCCTGCGTATCGCCGCTTCAGAAGGAAATAAAATATATGGGGTCACCAGTGTATTGCTACAGGCTTTTTTTGAAGTGGAATATTTGTTTGAGGTCAGCGAACAGGCTTTCAACCCGCCTCCCAAAGTAAAAAGTGCCGTGATCCGGCTCACACCCAGGAAAACCCAGGCCCCCTTCAGAACGGAAAAAATGTTTTTTTTGCTCGTGAAAATGGCATTCAACCAGCGGAGAAAGACCATGCGCAATGCAGTTAAAGGACTGTTTACGGATCAAGTGCTGAAAGACCCCTTGTTCAATAAGCGGGCGGAACAACTGACGGTCACGGAATTTGCGGAGCTGACCTGGAGGATGAAATAAAAAACCAGGGCCTTTTAATGGAAAGGTTGTGAAAATAAAATATAAAGTAAAAAATAAAAAACAGCCATGAGAAAAGTTCTGGTAACGGCCAAAGTGCATGAATATCTGATTGAGCGTTTGAAAAATCAGGGCTTTGACGTGTTTTACCTGCCGCAAATGGATTATAATGAATTGAAGGAAGAGATCCGGGATACCGAAGGATTGATCATTACGACGCGGCTGAAAGTTGACCGGACCCTGTTGGAAAGAGCGGCTGTCCTGAAATGGATCGGGCGGCTGGGCAGCGGCATGGAACTCGTGGATGTTGACTATGCAACTCAAAAGGGCATTCGCTGTGTGAGCAGCCCGGAGGGGAACCGTAATGCGGTTGCCGAACACGCCCTGGGCATGCTGCTTTCCCTGATGAACCATATTCCCCGGGCTTTTCAGGAAATCAGGGAAGGTAAATGGATCCGTGAAGCCAACCGGGGAATTGAATTAACCGGAAAAACCGTCGGCATCGTCGGTTACGGAAATACGGGTTCTGCATTCGCCCGTTTGCTGGCGCCCTTCAATGTGACCGTACTGGCTTACGATAAATACAAATTCAATTTCGGAGGGGACAAAATCAAGGAAGCCAATATGGAACAACTGGGAAGGTATGCCGATGTGATCAGCCTCCACCTGCCCCTTACCGATGAAACATTTCATATGGCGGGTACGGAATTCTTTGCCCAATTGAAAAACAAGCCTTTTTTTGTCAATACCAGCCGAGGGAAAACGCAGGATACGGAGGCGCTGATCCGGGCCCTGGAGTACGGCCAGATTGCAGGAGCCGCGCTGGATGTACTTGAAAATGAAAAACTTGAGAGCTATACGGTACAGGAGAAGCAACAGATGGATCGGTTATTGGGCTTTGACAATGTACTGCTGACCCCTCATATTGCAGGGTACAGCCGGGAAGCGTTTTACGGCATGGCAAAAGTGGTACTGGATAAACTGGGGCTATAACCAGCGGAAGGGGCATCAATTCCCTTTTTATAATACATTGTCAAAAAGCCCTTTTTAATCTGCCGGAAAGGGCATGAAAAATGCTTTTTATAGGGATTCCTTATCTTTGTACAAATGCAACGCCTCCCGAGGGCGTTGTATTTTTTTTCTTTTATTTTAAACAAGAGGAGGATCTATGAGTGGAATTACATATCTGACAAAAGAGGCACTCGAGAAACTGAGGGGCGAACTACAGAAAATGAAAAGTATCGACCGGCCGGCGGCTTCCAGGGCCATTGCCGAGGCCCGGGAGAAGGGAGACTTAAAGGAAAACGCCGAATATGATGCAGCTAAAGAGGCGCAGGGTTTGCTGGAAGCAAAGATCCAGCGGCTGGAATCGGACCTGTCTAATGTACGCATCCTCGAAGAAGGGAATATTGATACCAGTAAAGTGTCGATACTGACCAAAGTAACGGTCACGAATCTTGCGAATAAAAAACAATCAACTTATCACCTGGTTTCTGAAAAAGAAGCCGACCTCAAGCTGGGTAAAATTTCCGTATCGTCACCCATCGGTAAGGGATTATTGGGTAAACAGGTTGGTGAAGTGGCAGAGGTAAACGTTCCTGCGGGAAAACTGCAATTCAAGGTGGAAAGTATTACCATATAATCCGGAAATTTGGGAGTTTGGGAATCACTGAATTCAATGCTCAAATTCCCCTATGCTCACATTTTCAAATTCGCCACCAGCATCTCCTGAATATTGCGAAACCGGTCCGGGCTTAATTTCAATTTTGGATTTTTAAAATCCATATCATGTATCCCGTTGATGGGAATTAAATGCAGGTGTGCGTGGGGTACTTCAAGGCCAACGACCACCAGGCCGCAGCGGTTGCAACGAAAAGATTTTTCAATTGCTTTTGCAATGGGTTTTGCAAAGACCAGGATCCGGGAAAGCAGGTTTTCATCCAGGTCAAAGAAATGGTCCGTTTCCGTTTTGGGGATTACCAGGGTATGACCTTCCCGCAAAGGATTGATATCGAGAAAAGCCAGGAAAAAATCATCTTCGGCTATCCGGTAACTGGGAATTTCCCCGTTTATGATTCTTGTGAATATGGTCATGGGCTTGCCTTTTTTAAATGACCCGCTTCGGGTTTTTTGCTACAAACTCAGCCCACCCGTTCAGTTTTTTCCCGTTACTTACGGGGGAACGAAACTGATAATGGTGACAAAGGGCAACGGCCAGTGCATCGGATGCATCAAAGCGTTCGATTTCCCTCCGGATCTCTAAAATCTGCTGAAGCATTTTCCACACCTGTTCTTTGCCTGCGTTTCCATTCCCGGTTATCGATTGTTTAATTTTCCGCGGGGCATATTCGTTTACCGGGATGCCCGACTGCATGGCTGCAGCAATGGCAACACCCTGTGCCCGGCCGAGTTTGAGCATGCTTTGCACATTTTTCCCGAAAAACGGGGCTTCAATGGCAAATTCATCCGGTCTGAATTTTTGAATGATTTCCTGCACCGTGAAATAAATCAGTTCCAGTCGCTGGTAAGCATCCATGCGTACCGGAACATGCAGCACATCCATCCCGATGAATATGGCCTGAGGCCCTTCCGCACGTATCAGTCCCCAACCCATCTGTAGGGTGCCCGGATCAATACCCAGTATTATTTTGGAGTTCTTTTGCAGGGGGAACGCTATTTTTGATTGTGGTGCTGAACAAAAATATCAAATTAATAGTCAACTATGTGGCCGGCCCCCTCATTATGTTTTTTCTTTTATATACGGTTGCCCGGCAACTGGAAAAGCAGCCGCACTGGAAGGACTCGTTTCACCGGATATGGGATGCGGCCATTGGAAATCAGCGGTGGAAATTGTTCGGCATATTCGGATTGATGTGCGTGAACTGGTCGCTCGAAACATTCAAATGGCAGCTGGCTTTGATAACGGTTCAGCCCATCGGATTTTTACGCGCCTTGAAAGCCATCCTGGCCGGAACCTGTATCGCTTCATTTACTCCCAACCGCGTGGGCGAATACCTGGGCAGGATGTTATTCGTTGACAGCGGTAATAAAATACGTTCTGTTGCGCCCTCCATCCTTTGCAGTTTGTCCCAGATGCTGATGACCCTGGTAGCCGGGTCGGTCGGCATCTACCTGTATTCTTCCCTTGCTTTTCAATTCCGTGCTTCCTGGTTATCGCCTGTATTTTTCAGATCTGCTTTGATAATGGCTGCGGCCGGGGCCACCGGGCTTGGCCTGGTTTATTTCAGGTTTGATCCACTGGTAAGCGGGATCAACAACTGGTTGGGGAAAAACCATAAAACTTTTTTCATACCCCGGAATTTCAGTTTTCGGGTACTCACCGGTATACTGCTGATTGCTGCATTACGTTATATGATATTTGTATGGCAATATTTCCTGTTATTTTCTCTTTTTGGGATTCCTTTAATGGCGTTGCAGGTATTTACGGGCGTTAGTGTTATGTTTGTTTTGCTGGCGGTTGTGCCCACTTTGACGTTTTTAACAGATCTCGGATTTCGCTGGGTAGCCGGCATCCAGATTTTCCAGGTATTCACTTCCAATACGGCGGGTATTCTGAGTGTATCACTGGGAGTCTGGTTCATCAATTTAATAATACCTGCATTGGTTGGGAGTTTATTAATTTTAAGGATCAAACTTTTCAGCAGCAAATGAAATCGATTACCTCAATCGTTTTATTAATTGCCCTCTCATTTCCATTAAAGGCCGGTGATGATTTCTGCGGCCTGCCGAACCACGCATTCCAGGCAGGTGAAAGTATTACATACCGGGTTTACTATACCCTGGCCGGCGTTTATATTGCTGCAGGGGAAGCCACATTTACCTGTGCCCTCGAAGATTTAAACGGCAAACCTGTTTATCATGTTACCGGTGATGGGAAGACCTATTCATTCTATGACAATTTTTTCCGGGTGCGGGATAAATATGAATCATTCATCGATACGACCAACCTGCAGCCGCTGAAATTTATACGGAATGTAAATGAAGGAAGCTTTAAGAAATACGAAAATATCAGTTTTAATAAAACGGCCCATACGGCCATTACCAATTCCGGCGTTTTTAAAACACCCGACTGTATACAGGATGTATTGAGTTCCATGTATTATGCCCGTAATATTGATTTTAATAAACTGAAACCGGGTGATAAGATTCCCTTTTCCATGTTTCTCGACAACCAGGTCTATAATCTCTATATCCGTTACCTGGGAAAAGAAACCATTAAGACAAAATATGGTAAGTTCAGAGCCATTAAATTCAAGCCCCTCCTGATAAAAGGAACTATTTTCGAGGGGGGTGAAAAAATGACTGTTTGGGTGAGTGATGATGCAAACCATATTCCGGTGCGGGTTGAAAGTCCGATCAGTGTGGGTAGTGTGAAAGTTGACATGATGGACTTCAGGAACCGCCGTACCCCGCTGAGTTCCCTGATCAGCCTTCGTTAATATATATTTATTTCAATATCAACAAACCAGAACTGACATGAAAAAGATTCTGAAAATGCTCGGCATTCTTTTGCTATCCCTCCTCCTCATTCCGTTGATTATCCTTGCGTATGTTAAAATTGCCTTACCCAATGTCGGTCCGGCCCCGGAAATGACAATAGAACGGACGCCAGCCAGGCTGGAACGGGGCGCCTATCTGGCTAAAACTGTGATGGTCTGTATGGATTGTCACAGTAAACGCATCCCCGGTCAATTCTCCTTACCGATGGATTTTTCCACATTGGGCCAGGGTGGAGAACGGTTTGATCAAAGCCAGGGTTTCCCGGGCGTTTACTATTCAGCCAATATTACGCCGGCAGGTATCGGCAGTTGGACGGACGGCGAAATTTACAGGGCCATCACCACAGGAGTACGCAAAAGCGGCAAGCCTATATTCCCGGTGATGCCGTATCATGCCTATAGGCATGCTGATCCGGAAGATGTAAAGTCCGTCATTGTTTTCCTGCGGTCTCTTAAGCCGATTGAAAATACAGTTCCACCCCCATCGTCAGATTTCCCCATGAATTTTATCCTGAATACCATTCCAAAAAAAGCGGAACCCATGCAGATCCCGCCAGCCGGGGACAGCCTGGCCAATGGCCGGTATTTATTTACCATCGCTGCCTGCTATGATTGTCATACACCTTATGATAAGGGGAAATACGATGAAAACCTGGCGTTGGCCGGCGGACGGACATTCCCCGTACCGGGAGGCAGCGTGACATCTGCCAACATCACGCCCGATAAGGAAACGGGTATCGGAACCTGGACCCGGGATTTATTCATCAGCAGGTTTGCTTATTACAGAGACAGTGTGAACGCACACCGGGTGGTGAATCCGGGAGAGTTACAGTCTATTATGCCCTGGACCTTATATGGAAATATGACTGATACGGACCTTGCAAATATTTATGCGTATATCCAGACGATTCAACCCATTAAGCATTTGGTGGTGAAGTTTAAGCCGAAGACTTAAGGAGCTTTTGGTGTTAAGCTGTAGGCATCAGACTTGCTACCGCCCTTTCCATCTGCATACTGCGTGAGCCTTTGACGAGGATGGCCGTATGCTGAACGGAACGGGAAGCAAGCCATTTCCCGGCTTCTTCCGAATTGGCAAATGTCCTGTAGGGATGTTTGATCCTCAAAAAATCGCCACCCACGAGAATGACTTCTTTCCAGTCGTAGGTTCCGATCTGGTGAATGATCTGCTCATGTTCTCCGATACTGCCGGCACCCAATTCTGCCATGGCACCCAGCAGTAAAACTTTATAGGCTGCAGGGAAATGCATGAAATTTTCAATGGCCAGTTTCATACTGGAAGGATTGGCATTATAAGCATCCAGCACCAGGGTATTAGTCCCGGACCGGATCAGTTGCGAGCGGCTGTTGGAAGGGGTGTATTGTTCAATCCCTTTTTTTATTCCCCGGGGATCCACATTAAAAAAATCTCCGACGCATACCGCTGCCAGCACATTGGGCAGATTATAATTTCCTGTTAACCGGGTCTGGACAGAATCCAGGTTCACGCCCGCGGTCATCCGCACACGCAGATGCGGAAAGGCAGATTCTTCAACGCCGGTAATATCCGCAGAGCCGGTTCCATAAGAAACGATTTCCCGAATACCCTTGCTCATTTCCTGCAGGTAGTCATAATCCCACATCACGAAGGCCGTTCCGCCATGTTCACGGAGATAATCATAGAGTTCGCCTTTACCTTTTCGTATGCCTTCCATACTTCCGAAACCTTCGAGATGGGCCTTTCCGCAATTGGTAATTAAACCATGGGTGGGCCTGGTGTATTCACAATAACCGGCAATCTCCCGCAGATGATTGGCCCCCATTTCCACGATGGCCATCTCAGCATCTTTTTTGATTTTCAGCAGGGTGAGGGGAATGCCGATATGATTGTTCAGATTGCCTTCCGTGGTATAGGTTGTGTATTTTTCAGAAAGGACGGCATGTATCAGTTCCTTGGTGGTGGTTTTGCCATTACTGCCGGTAATGGCAATAAATGGTATGGAAAACTGGTTCCTGTGATGCGCAGCCAGCGCCTGCAAACTGGTCAATACATCGTTGACGGGGACCAGGCGTTCTCCGGGCCGGGAAGGTGGTTCATCAATTATGGAATAGGCTGCACCGCTTTCCAAAGCCTGAACCGCAAAATGATTCCCATTAAAATTTTCTCCCTTCAATGCAAAAAAAAGATCGCCTGCTCGAAGTTTCCGGCTGTCAGTGCAAATAGAAGGGTGTTGTAAAAATATCCGGTATAATTCTTCTGTGCTGATCATGACAACAAAACTAATAAACAAAAAAGCCATCCGCGGCTGGCGGTATGGCTTTTATAAAGTTTATAATCTGTTTATTGTTTACGGGCGTTCTGTTTTCTGGTTTTATAGCTGATACCGGTTTGCCTTCCGTTACCTGCAGCGCTGCCTACGCGGTCCATGGCGCAACGGAAACCAACGGTAGAACTTGCCTGGTCTTCTTCCATAAAACGGCGTGTTCCGGGTCCGAGCCAGTAAGCGCGATCATTCCAGCTTCCGCCTTTAATAACCCTGGATTTATCGCTGATCAGGGTTGTTTTGCCATATCCATAACTAACTCCGGCAATCAGGGAGTCCCCATCCAGGTAATTGATAACATCCCCTTTCTGGTAGTTCCTTCTGTTTTCGCTTTCCTTATCAGTTACAGCGCGGTATTTAATCCTGCCCAGGCTGTCTCTTTCAGGCTTGCCTTCCTTGCCCAGGTCCATAGTTTCAAATTTGTTACCACGGAAGGGAGCAACTCCGTCCACGTCCTGTGAAGATAGCGGCCTGTAAACGTCTTCCACCCACTCGCTCACGTTACCGGACATATTATATATACCGAAACCGTTGGGGAAAAATGAAGTGACATCGGCTGTATATACGGCATTATCATTCAAACCACCGGCAACACCCATATTATCGCCATTTCCTCTCTTAAAATTGGCGAGAAAGGTTCCCTGCCAGGTTCCGCGGCGTGAGTCCCTTAAACCGTTTACATTCTGGCTCCAGGAATAAACCTGTTTATTGGCGATCAGTTCCTCACCCCGCTGGCTGTCTTTATGACTGGGGGCAGGGTTCTGGGCAATATATCCCAGCGCTGCATATTCCCATTCAGCTTCTGTGGGCAGGCGGTACGAAGGCAGCAGGATCCCATCCTCAAATGTGACCTGCGTCCGGGGCGTTCCGTTTGGATTTTTAAGTTGGTTCTTTTTTGATTTGGCAGCAGGACCCGGTGTAGCCTGGTATTCGCCCACCAGGTAAGATTTGGTGTTGAAATTTTCCTGGCCGAGACCCTGTATGTTTTTCAGGGAATTCTTATTGATATACCCACGGTCAACCAATGCTTTTTCATTCACACGATCCGTTCTCCAGATGCAAAAATCATGGGCCTGTTTCCAGTTTACCCCTACAACAGGATAATAATTATAGGAAGGATGACGGAAATAATATTCCACCAGCGGTTCATTATATGCCAGTTCACTTCTCCATACCAGGGTATCGGGAAGCGCTGCATCGCGCACAGCCTGGTATTCATCCCCTTCAAAAACGTTGTTTATCCAGTACAGGTATTCCCGGTAGTGTACATTGGCTACTTCGGTTCTGTCGAT
This sequence comes from Chitinophagaceae bacterium UBA5175, assembly GCA_002413325.1. Classification (GTDB taxonomy): domain Bacteria; phylum Bacteroidota; class Bacteroidia; order Chitinophagales; family Chitinophagaceae; genus Puia. Next base: position 17,172 of record DHWT01000206.1, read on the forward strand.
ATAAAAAGAGTTTACGGTTACACGGCGTGGAATATTGTTCCAGTCGCTCATAACGTCTTCTTCGGTTGCGCCCATGGTAAAAGTACCTCCCTGAACAAAGACCAGTCCGGGACCGGTACGTTGTTCTTTTTCCTTGGATACCTGGTAACCCCCCATGTTTTTATCATTGTAATTCCAGCCGGTTACTGCAGAGGATTCAGTTTTTTTACTAAACAGGCCGCCATTTTTACACGAGGCCATGGTTGCGGCACAGGAAGCAAGGATAACGAGATTTTTGAGATTCATAGAAAACGCATTTAACCGTGATATGTTAGGTGTAGAAACGTGGTTTTAAAACAAATATTGTAAAATGGGACCACCTGCATGATCAACCTGTCTGAATCAGACGCAGGGAAGACGAAATTAGTTTGTTTGAAGGGAAAAATCCCGTTTTGGGAATGTTAAAGCCTGAGAAAGATGGCCGTCTTTTTGCTTAGTTTTGCTGTTTCCGGGAAACCTTTAACTTGCGCAATATTCTGGTTATGTTTCCGTTGGATGAACGGAAAGACAGGTCCGGTCTCGAAATTCCTGCCCGGCTGGCAGGCGTGGATGGGCGTTGTACTGGAACTAACTAAAAACCACCTGATTAGCTATAGAAAAATTCTACCCTCAAAAGTCAAAATGATTCCGAATGCTTGATTTTTTAAAGTCCTGGTATCATTTTGCAGTCAGTTCCATTTAAAGCTAAATTATATTTCATGAAAAGACTGTTTTTCCGACTAACTGCCTTACTGAGCGGCCTTTTTTCTGTTTACCTGGTAAATGCCCAATCAACTGCCCCGATAAATGTTGTAACCACTGCGGTTCCTTTTTTAAGGATATCACCGGATGCCCGGGCCGGCGGAATGGGTGAAGAGGGTATTGCAACCTCCCCTGATGCAAATTCTTCCTTTTATAATCTTTCCAAAACGCCATTTTCTGAATATAATACCGGGATCGGCCTTACCTATACCCCCTGGCTTAAGGACCTGGGTTTGAATGATGTATATATGTTGTCCGCTGCCGGTTTTCACAAACTGGACGATAACCAGGCCCTTTCGGCCTCGCTTCGTTATTTCAGTCTGGGTAATATCCAGTTTTCGGATTATAACGGGAACAACTGGGGTGAAGGCATGCCTCGTGAATTCGCGTTCGACCTGGGCTATTCCAGGAAACTTTCTGATAAATTCGGACTCGGCCTGACGCTTCGCTATATTAATTCCAACCTGACCCTGGGCGCTGCTGCAGCATCCGGAAGCATTTCTGCCTATAAGGCCGGAACAGCTGTTGCTGCGGATGTTTCCATGACATACAAAAACGTAGCCGCCAACCAGGAAGGCTGGACCTTCGGTTTTGTTTTATCCAACCTGGGCTCCAAAATCGGGTATACCAATGATGCGACGCAAAAAGAATTCATTCCTGCCAATATGGGCCTGGGTGCCAACTATACCAAGGTATTTGACGAACAGAACAAAATCAATTTTGGACTGGACCTGAACAAGCTCCTGGTGCCTGCACCACCTACACCGGTGAACGGAGCAGATACCGTAACCACAGCAGCCCTCAACGAGTATTACAACATGAGTGTGGTAAGCAGCTGGTTCAAATCTTTTAACGGACAATGGAATACGGTAAACGCATCTATCGGGGCTGAATATACCTATAATGACCAGTTTTCTTTTCGTCTGGGGTATTTTTATGAAAGCCAGGACCAGGGCGGAAGGCAATATTTCACCATGGGTGTGGGCTTAAAATATAATATGCTCGGTTTAAATTTCTCCTACCTCATCCCCTCCGGATCCGGTATCACGAGAAATCCCCTGTCGAATACGATCCGCTTCGGATTGGTATTTGACCTCGACGGACCTCCGTCCGCTTCTGGTTCTGATCAGTAAAATCCTGTCGTATCAGCTGTTTCATAAAGGGTTGGTTACATTTGCCAGATCATTTGAAACACTTTTTATTTAAATACCTCTATGGCTTACCGGATCGGATTGGGAACGGACTTTCATCAGCTGGTAACGGGTAGAAAATTGTGGCTGGGCGGAATTGAAATTCCGCACAACAAAGGTATGCTGGGTCACAGCGATGCAGACGTGCTCCTGCACGCTGTTTGTGATGCATTGCTGGGGGCCCTTGGCCTCGGGGATATCGGGTTGCACTTCCCCGATTCAGATAAAACCCTGAAGGATATCGACAGCAAGATCCTGCTCGAAAAATCTTATCAGCTCATCAGGCAAAAAGGATTCCGTATTGTAAACCTGGATACCGTGGTTTGCCTGGAGAAACCCAAAATCATGATCTATGCCCCGGAGATGCGGGCCATCATGGCCGGGATCCTGGAACTGAATGCAGATGATATTTCTATCAAGGCGACCACAACAGAAAAACTGGGATTTATCGGAAGGGAAGAAGGTGTGATGGCGCAGGCCGTGGTATTGCTGAGGAAAACGGATTAATTACCTTTGCGCCCATGTCCATTCCGGTTAAGATTATAAATCATTCAGCACATCCTTTACCTGCCTATGCTACTACCGATGCCGCCGGCATGGATCTGAGGGCCAATATTCCGCAGGCGGTCAGCCTCCGGCCCATGGAACGACAATTGATACCTACCGGTATTTTCATTGAACTGCCCCCCGGATTTGAAGCCCAGGTGAGGCCGAGGAGCGGGCTGGCCCTGAAACAGGGGATTACCTGCCTGAATTCGCCGGGCACCATTGATGCAGATTACCGGGGTGAACTGAAGGTGATCCTGATCAATCTTTCTCTTACGGAGCAGCTGATTCATCCGGGAGACCGCATTGCACAAATGGTAGTGAGTGCGGTTGAAAAGGTGGAATGGCATCCGGTAGAGGAATTGAACCAGACGGTCAGAAATTCAGGCGGATTCGGACATACAGGAAAATGATACATGATGAGAAATGCAGATCGGATTATGATAATGAAATGGAGTTTTGTTTTATTGACCGGGATCTGCTTGGGAATTGCAGGAACAGGATGCCGGTCAGCAAAAAAAATTACAACAGCCATCAGCAAAAAAGATACGACCGTAATAAAAACAGATACCGCCGCGGTTGAAGATTTACATAAAGATTCTTTAAAATACATCTCGCAATTATATAATTATATCCAATCGAACACAATTGATTGCAAAACCTTTTCAGCCAAACTAAAAGTACACTATGAAGGCAGTGATGGAAAGGATTACGAATTCAATGCGTTCATCCGCCTGCTGAAAGATCAAAAGATCTGGATCTCAATCAATGCCCTGCTGGGTATTGAAGCCTTCCGTGTCCTGATCACGCCAGACAGTGTAAAAGTTTTATATAAACTCGACAAGGTATACCAGCTGAGGTCGGTGAATTACCTCCAGGAAATCAGCCACCTGCCATTCGACTTCAGCGTGTTACAATCGATTATCCTGGGAAATTCCATTTATCTGGACAGCAATATTCTCTATTACCGGAAAGACGACAAGGGCATTTCCATTCTAAGTATCGGCCCGGTTTTCAGGAATTATCTGACTCTTAATAATGACCTCAGTTTAAAACACAGCAAACTGGATGATGTGGATCAGATGCGTGCCCGCTACTGCGATATTACCTATGGACAATATGAAAATGCAGATTCGGTTCATTTCTCTACGTACCGTAAAATATCTTTTGCCGAAAAAGCGAGGCTGGATGTGGAGCTGAATTTCAATAAATATTCTTTTAACGAGAATTTAAACTTTCCGTTCTCGATTCCTAAAAATTATAAACGCAAATAAATCGTTATACAGTAACTTCATCGCGAACCCATCACGCATATGCGCAAAACGGTATTCCTGTTTATTGTTATTCTTTATTCGGTAAATACCTGTCTGGCCCAGACTCCGGCCCAGAGCCGCAGTGACCTTGAAAAAGAACGGGCCTCCATTCAGAAAGAAATCGAGGATGTAAAGCGATCCCTGGATATTACCCATAAAAACAGGAAACAAACCCTGGGCCAGCTGGCCTTATTGCAAAAAAGGCTTCGCCTGCGCCAGGCAGCTATTAACAATATCAACCAGCAGCTGAATTTTATCCAGCAGGATATGAATAATTCCTGGCAGGAAATCATCAAACTGAAAAAGGAGCTGGACACCCTGCGGAAGCAATACGCCGAAAGCGTTGTTTATGCTTATGAAAACCGTACCAACTACGATTACCTGAATTTTATTTTTGCCGCGAATAATTTCAATGACGCGCTCAAAAGGGTGGAATATCTGAAATCGTACAGAGCTTACCGCGAACAGCGGGCTGAGAATATCCTGAAAACACAGGCCCTGCTGCAAAGCAAAATCGACGGGCTCAAAATAAAACGCGTCGAAAAAGACGAGGCGCTGGTGAAACAGAATAAGGAAAGGCAGGTGCTGGAAGTGGAAAAAAGAGAAAAGGACCAGGTGGTGGAGCAACTTCAGAGCCATGAGAAGGAACTCAAAAAGGAAATGAACGCAAAGCAGCGCCAGGACCAGAAACTGGGCAATGCCATTGCAGCTGCAATCCGGCGCGCCAGGGAAGAGGCCATCCGGGAGGCCAGGAAAAAAGCAGCTACCGGTGCGGCGGCCAATACAGCCGGTACAGCACCGGAGAAATCGGATATCGCAAAAAATACATCAGGAACTGCCATTACAGGTGCTAACACTCCGGCAGTAAAGCCAGCGGTAAGAACCGCACCTGCTACGCTTTTTGATACCCGGGCCGACGTGGCTTTGTCCGGGAATTTTGAAAAGGATAAGGGGCATCTGCCCTGGCCGATTGCCTCCGGAACCATCGCCATGCGATTTGGCCCCCATGAATATATCAAGGGTGTTGTTCATAATAACCAGGGCATCACCATCGAAAGTTCACCGGGAACCTCAGTAACGGCTGTTTTTGACGGGGAAGTGCAGGGGGTGTTTTTTGTGGGCGATGTAAGCGCGGTGATGATCCGTCATGGAAAATATTTTACCACCTACAGTAATCTCTCTTCTGTAGCGGTTTCCAAGGGGCAGTCAGTAAAAATGGGGCAGGTACTGGGCAAACTGGCAGATATCGGCCAGCTCGAGTTTGTATTATCAGATGAAAAGGATCGTCTCTTCGATCCTGAAAAATGGCTGAGGAGGTAGTCCCACCGTTAAATTTTCTCCGGAGATAATTTTTTTACGGGCATTGTCCTGATCAGAAAACGGTCATACAGTTTTTCATAGATCGGTACAATTTTATGGATGTCGAACTTTTTCGCCTGTTCAGATGCATTGAATTTGAAGGTTTTTAAAATTTCATCATGCTCGAGGATCTGGATGGCATTCCGGCTCATGGAGTCCACGTCTCCGACAGGGCTCATAAAACCTGTTTTTCCGTTAATATTGATTTCCGGTAAACCTCCCGCATCCGAAGAAATCAGGGGCACCCCTGCTGCCATGGCTTCCAGCGCAGCCAGTCCAAAACTTTCATATTCCGAGGGCAGAACGAAAAGGTCCGACACCGCCAGGATTTCTTCGATCTGTTCCTGTTTCCCGATAAAGCGGATATCGTCGCAGCTACCCAGTTCGCGGCAAAGGTTTTCCGCATCGTGCCTGTCGGGGCCATCACCTACAAATAACAATTTGGAAGGGATTTTTTTATTGACTTTATCAAAAATCTTAATTACATCCAGGACCCTTTTGATCTTTCGGAAATTAGAAGCGTGCACGATGATCCGTTCATTATGCGGAGCAATCACTTTGCGGAAAGGATCGATCGCTTTTTTCTGGAACCGGTTCAGGTCTACAAAATTCGGGATCACTTCGATCTCTTTCTTGATATCAAATATATTATAGGTTTCATCCCGCAGGTTTTCCGAAACGGCTGTAATCGCATCGCTTTCATTGATAGAAAATGCGACTACGGGCGCCAGCGTCTGATCCCGGCCCACCAGCGTAATATCCGTGCCATGCAATGTGGTGATCACGGGTATGGTGATCCCCTGGACCGCAACAATCTTTTTTGCCATATAGGCTGCCGATGCGTGCGGAATGGCATAATGCACATGCAGCAAATCCAGCTGGTGATTGATGATTACATCCACCATCGTGCTGGACAGGGCTGTTTCATACGGAGGATAGTCGAAGAGCGGATAGGAAGTTACCCGTACTTCATGATAAAAGATATTTGCATTATACTCTGTGAGCCGGACGGGCTGCTGGTAAGTAATAAAATGTACCTGATGACCTTTATCAGCCAGGGCTTTACCAAGTTCTGTGGCCAGCACACCGCTTCCCCCGAAGGTTGGATAACAAACAATACCTATCCGCATGAACTGATTTTTTGAACGAAGTTAAACAGATTTTCTAGAGCTTCATAAGATCCCTGTTATACTTATCTTAGCGGAAATAAACAGTTATGCGTTGGTTTTTGTTTGGTTCCTTCCTGTTTTTATTTTCAAAATTTACAAGCGCACAATCCGATTCTGTTTTCATCAGGAAAATTGCAGATGAGATTTTTCAGCATAGCACGGCCTATGGCAACCTGCATACTTTAACGAAGACCATTGGGCCCCGGCTTTCGGGAAGCCCGCAAACCTATGAAGCTGAAAAATGGGGGATGGAAGCATTAAAACAGGCCGGGGCGGACCGTGTGTATCTGCAACAGGCCATGATCCCGCACTGGGTGCGGGGCGGTATGGACCAGGCCGCCCTGGTTTCAGGAAATAACCGGCAAAACCTTGCTGTTATCGCATTGGGCAATTCTGTTTCCACGAAACAGGGTGGTATCACAGCGCCCATGATACTCATTCATGATTTTGACGAACTGGAAAGGAGAAAAAATGAAATCAAAGGGAAGATTGTTTTTTATAATCATCCCTTTGATGAGAATTTTGTGTATCAGTTTAACGCCTATGAGGAAGCAGTTCCTTACCGGGTAACCGGTGCGAGCCGTGCCGCCCGGTATGGCGCCGTCGGTGTTATTGTACGATCCATGAGCAGTTCAACAGATAATTTTCCGCATACCGGCGCCATGATTTATAACGATTCTTTTCCAAAAATACCCGCACTGGCCATCGGCCTCCGGGATGCCGACCGGCTGGTAAAGGCCACAGCGGCCCAAAAAGATCTGCGTCTTTATATTTCCACCAATGCCCATACATTGCCGGATACCCTCGGATATAATGTAATTGGGGAGTGGGTGGGGTCCGCTTTCCCGGATCAGTTTATTACTGTGGGCGGCCACCTGGATTCCTGGGATCCAGCGGAAGGGGCCAGTGATGACGGGACGGGTTGCGTGCATGCCATTGAAGTATTGCGGGCATTGAAAGCCACCGGCTATAAGCCGAAACATACCATCCGGATTGTATTATTTACCGACGAGGAAAACGGGGGAAGAGGGTCTGCGGCTTACAGTACGGAAGCCAGATCAAAAAAAGAGAAACACATATTTGCCCTGGAAAGCGATGCCGGCGGATTTACACCCCGGGAATTCAGTTTCATGGGAACTGCTGCCCAAATCGCTTCGGTATCTGCTTACCTTCCATTATTCGCGCCCTATGGAGTGACCAGTTTTTCAAACCAGGGAGCCGGGGCAGATGTGGAACCGCTGCATGATTCAATGGGCGTGCTGGCATCAGAACTGATACCCGATTCCCAGCGTTATTTCGATTATCACCATGCAGCCAGTGATGTATTTGAAAAAGTAAATAAACGGGAACTGGAGCTGGGTGCCATCAATATGGCCGCGCTGATTTACCTGATCGATAAAAACGGAATGTAAAAAGCACTATATGAAAAAATTTCTGATCAGATTTTTCCTCATCATCCTGGTTATCGGCGCCGGCTGGTTTGCCTGGCATTTTTACTGGGTATTCGGGGAAGGTGTCAAAGCCGGTCAGTTGAATAATTTTAACAAAAAGGGGTATATATTTAAAACCTATGAAGGCAAGCTGATCCAGGTCGGATTCCAGGGAGGGGCGCCCGGTTCTGTTCAGTCGAACGAATTCCGCTTTTCTGTTGCCAGCGAATCGGTCGCCAGCCAGCTGATGTCAAACAGTGGGAAAGAATTTGAATTGCATTATAAGGAATATATGGGCGCACTTCCCTGGCGGGGCACTTCCGTTTTTATTGTGGACAGTGTTTTATCCATGCACGATGCAAAAACGCTGCCATCTCCTTATACACCTTAGTGGAGGCCTGACGTTTAATGCATAACGTCCAACGGCCAACGATCAACGTCCAACGATCCCCGCAATTCACGCCTGCAGAATAAAAATAGCGGGTTGTTTATTGATCTCCGGTATGGCTTTACGCCAGGATCCCACGGTTTTTGTCTGAATGGATTCGGCGGGTCCGGTCAGGTTCACGGCAATGCATACACGCGTTTGGGTGCTGCAGGTTTTTAATATACTGTCCAGGAGGGAAAGATTCCGGTAAGGGGTTTCAATAAAGATCTGGGCAGAACCCTCCCTGCGGGATACAATTTCCAGCTCCTTAATTCGCCGGTTCCTTTCAGCCGTTTCAACCGGCAGGTATCCAAGAAATTGAAAATGCTGTCCGTTCATGCCACTCGCCATCAGGGCCAGCAGGATGGAATTCGGGCCGACCAGTGGTTTTACCGTTACCCCCGCTTCCTGGGCGGCAGCTACCAGGATCTGGCCCGGATCTGCAATTCCCGGACAACCCGCTTCGCTCAGGATGGCGATTTGTTTTCCCAGTTTAATCTGCTGAAGAAATTCCTGTTTAACGGCATCCTCCGACTTGTGGATCACAAACCAGGGATATTGGCCGATGTCTATTTCTTTCCATAACTTTTTTAAAAAACGCCTGGCACTACGTTCATTCTCCACAAAAAAAACTTCCGCTTTTTGTACAGCGTTAAAAATATAAGCCGGCAAAGCGTCCATGCCTTCTTCATCCAGGAAAGTTGGGATTAAATATACCGTTGCGCGGCCTTTCATGATTCGATATTCTGATGATAAAGGCTGATCGTGGCCGCAACCAAAGCGTAAGATGGTGCCAGCACCCAGCCAACAAAAGGTATAAAATGCATCAGGTAAAATACGAGGCCGTTTCCGATAGCCAGGCCGCGTCGCTGACTGATGAAATGAATACTCGCAGAGGGGGACAACTGATGCCGCTCACAACTGTAATCGAGCATGGAGAAACCATAATAATAACATTCCACCAGCCCTGAAATGACCGGTGCAATGGAGCCGGCCAGTGGAATTAAAGACAACAACAGTATAAAGACGGTATATACAGTTTGCCAGAAGCAGTTTCGGAATGCGAGTTTTATTCCCCGACCCATATCATGGAAAAAAACGGACGAATCAAACTGAAATTCTTTTCCTTCAATAATGGATTCTGTTTTTTCGCTGAGATAGGCAAAAACCGGGCTTCCCAGGATAAGGAATAAATATTTAAACAGGGAGAAATAGAAGAACATCATGATGAGCCGGACCATAATGCCGACCAGGATCAGGATAAAACTCCATGCAGCACTGTGCTGGTGGTGCAGCCAGCGGTCCACCCCGGTGATCCGGCTGAGATCGGAAACGGCTGTATCAGCGGAGATCCAGAAAAAATAAAGTCCTATGGAGAACAGGATCATATAAACCAAACCCGGAATCAGGATCCATTTCCATAACCGGTGTTTGCCAATGAACACATGTGCCTTTCGATAGGCCTGGATGGCAATGACAATTTCTTTTAGCAAACCAATTTTTTAACGGCGTTCAATATAACACTAATTTACATTTTAACTACGTATATGCCCGGGAACCCGAAAAAGCTGGACCGATCCTTCTATGACCGCAAAGATGTTCTGCGGATCGCGCGGGAATTACTGGGGAAAATACTGGTTACACAATGGGATGGTGTTCGCAGTTCGGGACGTATCGTTGAAACCGAAGCCTATGCCGGCGAACAAGACAGGGCTTGCCATGCATTCGGCGGCAGGAGAACAACCCGCTCTGATGATCTGTACGGAGCTCCCGGATCCGTTTATATTTATATCTGTTATGGCATGCACCACCTTTTTAATGTGATCACGAATAAGAAAGATATTCCCCATGCCGTCCTGATCCGCGCGCTCGAACCCCTGGAAGGCGTGGAACATATGTTAAACCGGACCGGCAAACCCGTCGCGGATTATTCTCTTACAAAAGGTCCCGGTAATCTCTCACGTGCTATGGGCATTTCCAAATTGCAATCCGGCGGAAATTTATTTTCCGAAGAAATTTATATTGCTGATGACGGGCTTCGCTATAAAAAAGAACAGGTCATCGTGACAAAGAGAATCGGTGTGGAGTCTGCGCGGGAGGACGCGGAACTACCCTACCGGTTCATTGTAAAAGGTAATCCTTATGTGAGTGCAAAAAAATCCTAAAACTTCGGACAGGGTATGGGTTTCCTCCCGTCGGCCGGTTTCTTAATGTAAATGATGGATATTTCAAAACCTCCCTGGCCCTCGGATGCTGTTTTCAGGGAGGAGACATTCACATCGTAGGACATTCCTATTGTGAATGACCCGACATCCAAACCGATATAGGGAATGATTGCGTCTGTCAGGTTACTGAACCGGGCCCAGGTACCCAGATACAGGTTGATGGGAGCTCCGGCTGCTTCCTCATTGTTTAAATTATACGACCAGGCCCCTCCCAGCATGGCATCCACAGCATTTTGCTGTCTGCTGTATAATCCGCTTAAATGAATAAAATTATTATTGTTTTCCTGGGATAACGGAAATGAATAACCGCCATGCAGAGTGAACCGGGGATGTAAGGTATATAATGAATTGCCCGTAAAGGATTCAGTAGGCTGCAGGATATGATAGGCAGATGCCCCCAGGTAAAAATTATTATTCCCGTCAGTGGATCCGTTGTACAGCATACCTACGTTGAGGTCGAAATAACTCAGGTTCACCTGGTGACCGCTGATAACTTCCGAACTGGGGAGGGTCCAGCCGCCCTGCTGGTCCAGCTGATCTTCAAAGTTCAGTTGGGTTCCATCCAGTCTTTTACTGGCATAGGATCCCTGGAACCCGATGCCGATCTGGTTCCACCCGTTTTCATCCAGCGCTTTCTGATAAGCCGTCGAAAATGAGATATAATTGCTGGTCAGGATCCCATTGGCCGTTTTATCGGTCATCACCATCAGCCCGGCACCCCAGGCATCTCCATTGGTAATCTTGTTGGCCAGAATATTACCGTCTACGGAAATCGTGGTGGTGATAAAAGCATTATTGATCTGGGGCCATTGGTTTCGATAATTGCCGGCTACCCGGACTATTCCGCTGAATTTTCCGGTCAGCGCGGGATTCAATGTGAGGGGTGAAGCAAAAAATTGGGAAAATGCCGGATCCTGTGCCCTTATCGCGGCAGGGAAAAAATAAATAAAAACCAGCAGCGCGTAAATAATTCTTTTCATAAACACAATCCATTGATTACGGCAGGCTCTCATATTTTATTGGAACGGAAGGCATTAAAAGGCGGAATCGGGTGGCTGATCCGGACTGTATGGGTTCATTCATAGGACATTTCCGGGGGGAGGATGGTTGAAAGTAAACAAAAAACCTGATTCCGCTGAGGGAATACCTGTCAAAATTACAATGCTCCCGGAGTTTTTTACAGCTGAATTTTATTGCCAAAGGAAAGATCTCCGGCGTCTCCCAGTCCGGGAACAATATATCCTTTAGCGGTCAATTCGTCGTCGATGGCGCCACACCAGATTTTGCAGACAGGCAGGGCCCGGCGCAGGTATTCAATTCCGACGGTGCAGGCAATGGCAGTAACGATGTGAATCTCAGCGGGGTTGCCTTCCATTCTTAACTGCTGGATGGTTTTGACCATGGAAGATCCGGTCGCCAGCATGGGATCAGAAATGATTAATATGCGGTTTTCAAGATCCGGACTTGTGATATAACTCATATTGATTTCAAAAGACCCGTCCCGGTCGTGCTTCCGGTAAGCGGAGATAAAGGAATTGTCCGCTTTATCAAATACGTTCAGGAGGCCCTGGTGCAGGGGAAGTCCGGCCCGCAGGATAGTCGCCAGGACAGGCTGGGACCTGAGCATTTTGGAATTGGAAATACCCAGGGGTGTTTGTATTTCTTTTTCTTCGTAAGGCAGTTGCCGGCTGATTTCATATCCTGCGATTTCCCCGATCCTTTCCAGGTTCCGCCGAAACCGCAACCGGTCCGTTTGCACCGATTGGTCCCGGATTTCTGCGATCCAGTCGCAGAGTATCGAGTAATGCTGGCTCAGATTTATCACCATAGATCAAGATTAAAAATCCGATATTCGGAATTCCGCCGACATTAAAACTAAAGTTAAAAGATTGAATCAGAAAATCATTTCCTATGCAGTATAACGTGATTGGACTGATGAGCGGGAGTTCGCTCGACGGCCTGGATATCGCTTATGTTCAATTTGAAGAAACCGCAGGTACATGGGCTTTTGAAATAAGAGAATCCGCCTGTATTCCCTACCCGGCCCTGTGGAGGGAAAAGCTTTCTTCCATCGCCGGGCTCAGTGCAAAAGATTACCTGTTGCTGCATACTGCCTATGGTCATTACCTGGGAACATGTGTAAATGAATTCGTGGAAGAGAAAAACCTTTCGTTCCGGGTCCAGCTGATCGCATCCCATGGACATACCGCTTTCCATCTCCCGGAACAGCAGATGACGGCCCAGCTTGGGGACGGCGCGGCCATTGTGGCCCTTACAGGTATTCGTACCATTACAGATCTCAGAAGTGTTGATGTGGCGCTGGGTGGCCAGGGCGCGCCCATCGTTCCGATCGGGGACAAACTCTTATTCCCCGGATACGATCTTTTTTTGAATATTGGCGGAATCGCCAATTTGTCTGCGAACCAGGATGCTTTTATCGGCTTTGATGTTTGTCCTGCGAACCGCATCCTGGATCTGCTGGCCGCAGGCACCCCAAAGGGATTTGATGAAGACGGGAACCTGGCTTCGACCGGAAAGACCGACGAAAATCTGCTCGGGCAGTTAAATACATTCCCTTATTATCAGTTGCCCTATCCGAAGTCACTTTCCAATGAATTCGGGCTGCATGAAATCTATCCCCTGATTGAAAAAGCAAATCTTTCAATGCCGGATGCTTTGCGTACTTACGTGCAGCATATTGCAGATCAGGTCTCGAAGGCGCTGGTTCTTTTAAAGCGGGAAATGGGGGGTAAGGATGGTTTGCATTTACTTATTACCGGCGGGGGTGCGCATAACCGTTTCCTGGTTGAGCAGCTGCGGGCAGCAGTCCGGCCCGCCGGTATCCTATGTGAAATACCTTCAAAAAACCTGGTGGATTATAAAGAAGCCCTGGTGATTGCCCTGATGGGCGTTCTTCGCTGGCGGGAGGAGATCAATGTGATGCATTCGGTAACCGGTGCTTCGAAAGACAGCATGAATGGCGCTGTCTGGTCAGTATAAAAACAGGCGGAGTCCATTAAAGGCCCAGCACCGATTTCAGCTTTCCATAACCGGTTTTACTTACCGGTACACGCCCGCCGGATTTCAATATCGCCAGGTGATTATCTTTCTCATAGGGATCGATGCGGGTGATCTCCGAGATATTCACGATATAGGAACGATGGGTTCTGACAAACTGATTTTTATTCAGCACGGTTTCAAAATGCCCCATGGTTTTATTTTTCAG
>DHWT01000031.1:0-1331 GCA_002413325.1 Chitinophagaceae bacterium UBA5175
GATGGTGGGTCGCACACCCGAACTACTTGGGAAAAAAATAGAAGCAAAAGAAATGAAAATTGCGACCATCGTCGCTTTATTGCATACGCTGCTGATCCTGGCTTTCACCGCCTTATCCTCCCATATGTATGCACTGGATCCGAAAACCTATGCGGGATGGCTGAACAATCCGGGCAATCACGGCTTCTCCGAAATGCTGTACGAATACACTTCCTCTTCGGCAAATAACGGCTCCGGTTTTGAAGGACTTGGGGATGGCGTGCCTTTCTGGAATATCACCTGCGGATTGGTGATGCTGCTCTCCCGCTTCCTTCCCATCATTGGTCCGGTAGCCATCGCTGGCATTCTCGCCAAAAAGAAATTCGTTCCGGAGTCTGCCGGAACACTGAAGACGGATACAGGCACTTTCGGAATCATGGTATTCGCTGTGATTATGATCGTGGCAGCCCTTTCGTTCTTCCCGGCTTTGGCTCTGGGACCCATTGCTGAATTTTTCTCACAGAAATAATATCTAAGAAGATGTCAAAAGAAGCTAACAAATTATTCGAACCTGCATTGGTAAAGCAGGCACTGAAACAGGCATTTTATAAACTGGGGCCGCGCAGCATGATTCATAACCCGGTCATGTTCACCGTAGAAATCGGAACGGCCATTATGCTGGCTGTTTGTATATGGATTTTTCTCGGAGAAAAATCGCAGGGCGGCCTCGCCTACAATGTGATCGTCTTTATCGTATTGCTGCTGACCCTGCTGTTTGCCAATTTTGCAGAAGCCATCGCGGAAGCACGGGGCAAGGCCCAGGCCGACAGCCTGCGGAAGACAAGGGAGGATACCCCTGCAAAAAAAATATTTCCGGTGGGTGATATCTTTGTGGATGAAATAAAAATTGTTCCTTCATCCCAACTCAGAAAAGGAGACATATTTGTTTGTGACGCCGGAGACACCATCCCCATGGACGGTGAGATCATTGAAGGACTGGCCAGCATCGATGAAAGTGCCATCACCGGGGAAAGTGCACCGGTGATCCGTGAAGCCGGCGGAGACAAGTCCAGCGTTACCGGTGGCACAAAAGTGTTGAGTGATCAGATCAAAGTGAAAGTGACCACCAACCCCGGCGAAAGTTTCCTGGATAAAATGATTGCCCTGGTGGAAGGCGCTTCCAGACAAAAAACCCCGAACGAAATTGCGCTGACCATCCTGCTCGCAGGATTCACCATCATATTTGTAATTGTCTGCGTAACCCTGAAACCATTCGGCGATTATGCCAGCACACCGATTACGATCGCTGCATTTATTTCTTTGTTTGTATGCCTGATCCCAACAACCATCGG
>DHWT01000031.1:1665-6386 GCA_002413325.1 Chitinophagaceae bacterium UBA5175
AGCGGTAAGGCGGTTGAGACAGCCGGCGACCTCGATACCCTCCTCCTTGATAAGACCGGCACCATCACCATCGGAAACCGGAAAGCAACTCATTTCTGGCCTTCCGGAAATATCGATGAAAAAGTTTTTATAGAAGCCTGTACGCTGGCTTCCATGGCAGACCAGACACCCGAAGGGAAATCCATCATCGAACTGGGCGGCATGAAGCCCGATGCCTTTTCAACAAACGGTGCGCGGTTTATCGAATTCACCGCGGAAACCCGAAGCAGCGGTATTGATCTGCCCGATGGACTAAAAATCCGTAAAGGGGCTTATGATGCGATACGCCTGATTGTAACCCGGGCAGGTAATCTGGTTCCTGCAGATACCGAACAAAAAGTGAAAGAGATTGCAAGCAATGGCGGAACACCGCTGGTTGTAAGTCAGAATGAAAAAGTGATGGGCGTCATTGAACTGCAGGATATTATCAAGCCCGGTATATTTGAACGCTTCGACCGGTTAAGGAAGATGGGTGTCAAAACCGTAATGGTTACCGGAGACAATCCCCTTACGGCAAAATATATTGCTGAAAAATCCGGCGTGGATGATTTTATTGCGGAAGCCAAACCGGAGGACAAGATGCATTACATCCGCAAAGAACAACAGGCGGGCAAACTGGTTGCCATGATGGGCGACGGAACCAACGATGCCCCGGCACTGGCACAGGCCGATGTGGGCGTGGCCATGAACAGTGGCACGCAGGCCGCTAAAGAGGCCGGGAATATGGTGGACCTGGACAACGATCCAACCAAACTCATCGAAATCGTTGAAATCGGAAAACAGCTGCTCATGACAAGAGGTACGCTGACGACTTTTTCCATCGCCAACGATGTGGCAAAATATTTTGCCATTGTTCCCGCCCTGTTTATCCTGTCCATTCCCGGACTCAGTGCACTGAACATCATGCGGCTGCACAGTCCGGAGAGCGCAATACTTTCCGCAGTGATTTTTAATGCGATCATTATCCCGTTGCTGATCCCGCTGGCACTTCGCGGCGTGGCATATAAACCCATTGGGGCCAGTGCCCTCCTGCGCCGTAACCTGTTTATTTACGGTTTGGGCGGAATCATCGTGCCTTTTATCGGAATCAAATTGATTGATCTGTTAGTATCTGTCTGGTTTTAAATTCTTTTATATGAAACAACATATTTTTCCTGCCATCAGGCTTACCATCATCTGTGTGATATTCTTTTCCGGCATCTATACTTTACTGATCTTTGGGATCGCGCAATTCGCGCCAGCCCATGGGGAAGGTGAAGCGATATTGCGGAACGGAAAAGTTACAGGATATGCACTCGAAGGACAAAATTTTACCAGTGACCAATATTTTATGAGCCGCCCCTCAGCAGTCGGTTATAATGCCGCCGGCAGTGGAGGAAGTAATAAAGGACCAACCAATCCCGATTACTTAAAAGATGTGCAATCCAGAATAGATCGTTTCCTGGTGCATAATAAAATGGTGAAAAAAGAACAAATCCCTTCCGAGCTGGTCACCGCATCAGGCAGTGGTCTGGATCCGGATATTTCTCCTATGGGTGCATACATACAGGTACAAAGGATATCGCAGGCAAGGGGAATTCCGGTTGACAAAATCAATTCCCTGGTTCAACAGGCCATCCGAAAACCTTTATTTGGGCTTTTTGGCACAGAACGGGTGAATGTTTTGCAATTGAATCTTGCCCTGGATAATCTAAAATAGACATGCCTGAACAGGAAAAAAATACGGCGCATTTTATAGATCTCATCCGTAAATCCCGGCGCGGAAAGTTTAAGGTTTATATTGGCATGAGTGCGGGTGTAGGCAAAACCTTCCGGATGCTGCAGGAAGCCCAAACCCTGTTAAGAAACGGCATTGACGTCAAGATTGGTTATATCGAAACCCATGGCAGAAAGGAAACGCAAGAATTACTGGAAGGTCTTCCGGTAATACCCAGGAGACGATTATTTTATAAAGGCAAAGAACTGGAAGAACTGGACGTGCAGGCGGTCATCAACCTGCATCCTGAAATTGTGATTATAGATGAACTGGCACATACCAATATTGAAGGAAGCAAAAATGAAAAACGCTGGCAGGATGTCATGGATATCCTCGACGCCGGGATCAACGTGATCAGTGCTTTGAATATCCAGCATATCGAAAGTCTCAATGATGAGGTGAAGTCCATCACCGGTATCGAAGTGGCTGAACGGGTACCGGACAATGTGCTGAAACAGGCGGATGAGGTGGTGAATATCGATCTTACCGCCGACGAACTCGTGATCCGTTTAAAAGAAGGAAAAATTTATGCGCCTGATAAAATTGAACGGGCATTAAATAATTTTTTCCAGTCAGATAAGATTCTGCAGCTCAGGGAACTTGCCCTGAAGGAAGTCGCCAGCCAGGTAGAACGCAAAATAGAAACCGAGCTGCCGCGAAACGCCTCTTTTAAAGATGAGCGATTCATGGCCTGTATCAGCAGCAACCATGAAATTGCAAAAATGGTGATCCGGAAAACTGCCAGGCTCGCGTCTTATTATCATTCGGAATGGTATGTGTTGTATGTCCAGACTGAACAGGAACGCGGCGACCGGATCGGCCTGGCTGCCCAGCGCCACCTGATCAATAATTTTAAACTGGCAACCGAATCCGGGGCTGAAGTCATCAGAATGATCAATAACAATATCGCCCGTGGGATCATAGAAACCGCAGAAGAAAGAAAAATCACCACCATATGTATCGGGAAACCCCACCTGAGCCTGTTAAAAGTCATTTTAAACACAGCCGTTTTTAACCAGCTGCTGAATAAATTGTCGGAGGCAAAAATAGATATCGTAATATTATCCTGATATGGCAGTAAAACTTAAAACCAAATTGACCGTCGGGTTGATTTTTCTGTTCGGGGTGATCCTGATATTCGGGATCCTGGGAACCATTTATATCAACCGGCTCAGCCGGGATGCGGATCTCATATTAAAGGATAATTACGAATCGATCCTTTACAGCAATAATATGCTCAAAGCACTGGAAGTGGTAAACACCCGGAAGGATGCCCTGGAAATTTTTGAACGGAACCTGAAAAAACAGGAAGTCAATATCACTGAGCCGGGAGAAAAGGAACTCACGGAGGACATCCGCAAAAACTTTGAAGAATTAAAAGCCGATCCGAAAGACCCGTCTAATTATAGCGAGATCCGGCAATCCGTTCACCAGGTAATGGACCTGAATACTTCTGCCATATTTCGCAAGAATGCCGTTGCCCGGGAAACAGCCGGCAATGCCAAGCGCTGGCTGGCCATCGTATTCACCATCCTGACCCTGGTATCTTTTACATTCATCTTCAACCTGCCCGGGATCATCTCCGGCCCGATCCAGTCTTTATCCGACGGTATCAGGGAAATCGCTAATAAAAATTACAGCAAGCGCATTTACCTGAAACAAAAAGATGAACTGGGCGACCTGGCCATTGCTTTCAATTCGATGGCTGAAAAGCTGGACTTATATGAACATAGCAATATTGCCAAAATGCAGTTTGAAAAAAGCAGGATCGAAACGATCATCAACCAGATGCGGGATGGTATTATCGGCCTGGATGCGAATCGGAATATCCTGTTCCTGAACGTCGTGGCGCAAAAACTTCTCGGACTGAAGGAAAATGAAATCGTTGGTAAGTATGCACCGGATATTGCCCTGAAAAACGATTTAATGAGAAAGCTGCTTCAAACCAGCGAAGACAAAATGGATTTAAAAATCTACTTCGACAATAAGGAAGGATTTTTCAATAAGGATATACTGGACGTGACCAACAATAAAGAAGTCATCGGGCAGGTGATCGTACTGAGGAATATTACCATTTTCCATGAACTGAACGAAGCCAAAACGAATTTCATTGCAACGGTATCCCATGAATTGAAAACACCGATTTCATCCATTAAAATGAGCACCCGTTTATTGTCGGATGAAAGAACGGGTCCGCTTACAGCAGATCAGACGGAACTGGTGAACAGTATCGGCGACGACGCAGACCGGCTGCTCAAGATTACCAGCGAACTGATCAATATGGCGCAGGTGGAAACAGGAAACATTCAGTTTAACCTGCAGCCTACACCAGTTGTTTCCATTGTCGAAGACGCCCTGGATGCCGTTCAGATCCAGGCCCGGCAAAAGAATATTGCTGTTAAAACAAATATCCCCCCTGTCACACCCATGATCCAGGCAGACAAAGAAAAAACAACCTGGGTTTTGATCAACCTGCTCACCAACGCGATAAAATATTCCTTCGAATCTTCCGTCATTGAAATTTCTGTAACCTCCCAAAATGACCGGGTGGAAATTTCCGTAAAGGATCACGGAAGGGGGATTGATGAAAAATACCTGCCCCGGGTTTTTGACCGCTACTTTAAAGTGCCCGGCTCGCTGGAACGCTCCCGGACCGGCCTGGGCCTGGCCATATCAAAAGAATTCATAGAAGCCCAGGGCGGAAAGATCCGGGTGCAAAGCCGCCTCGGGGAAGGAAGCGAATTTGGGTTTTCGTTTGAACGTCTGAGTTAGGCCGCTAAGGGTTTTCCATTAGACAGATTCATATTGACTTTTCATCAGGATGGCTGAAGCCTGATTCCGAAATTCCCATGTGAATAATAACTTACCTTGAACAGGATTATTTTTCACTTAAAAATAAATCCATGACCAGATTGCCACTTATCTT
>DHWT01000132.1 GCA_002413325.1 Chitinophagaceae bacterium UBA5175
CCATTCAAACGGCTGTGCTGATTGAAACCCTGATCGAACTGGGAGCTGAAGTACGCTGGAGTTCCTGTAATATCTTCTCTACACAGGATCATGCCGCGGCAGCGATTGCCGCTGCCGGTGTGGGGGTATTTGCCTGGAAGGGTCAGACCCTGGAAGAAGCTGACTGGTGTATCGAACAGACCCTGTTCTTCGGTAGTACGGACCGGCCCCTGAACATGATCCTGGATGACGGAGGCGACCTGACCAATATGGTGCTGGATGTATATCCGGAACTGGTTCAGCATGTGAAAGGAATTTCAGAAGAAACAACAACCGGTGTACACAGGTTGTATGAAAGAGTTGCCAAGGGAACCCTTCCGGTACCGGCGATCAATGTGAACGATTCTGTTACTAAGTCCAAATTTGACAATAAATACGGATGTAAAGAAAGTCTCGTGGATGCGATCCGCCGGGCGACCGATGTGATGCTGGCCGGTAAAGTGGCTGTAGTCGGTGGATATGGAGATGTGGGTAAGGGTTCTGCGCAATCCTTACAGGGTGCGGGTTGCCGCGTGAT
This sequence comes from Chitinophagaceae bacterium UBA5175, assembly GCA_002413325.1. Taxonomy (GTDB): domain Bacteria; phylum Bacteroidota; class Bacteroidia; order Chitinophagales; family Chitinophagaceae; genus Puia. Next base: position 557 of record DHWT01000132.1, read on the forward strand.
TGTAACCGAGATCGATCCGATCTGTGCCCTGCAGGCGGCCATGGACGGGTTTGAAGTAAAACGTATGACTGAAGCCGTAAAAGAAGCCGACATTGTAGTAACGGCCTCCGGCTGCCGGGATCTGATCACGGAAAAACATTTCCGTTCACTGAAAGACAAAGCCATCGTATGCAATATTGGTCATTTTGATATCGAGATTGACATGGCCTGGATCAATAAGAACTATGGTCACACCAAAGACACGATCAAACCGCAGGTTGATTTATATAATATTGATGGTAAGGATGTGATCATATTGGCAGAAGGCCGCCTGGTGAACCTGGGCTGTGCTACCGGCCATCCCAGTTTTGTAATGAGCAATTCATTTACGAACCAGGTTCTGGCCCAGATGGAGCTTTGGCAGAACAATAAGAGCTATGAACACAAAGTGTATGTTCTTCCCAAACACCTGGATGAAAAAGTTGCCCGGTTACACCTGGCCAAGATCGGGGTTACCCTGGATGAACTGACTGAAGCGCAGAGCGAATACCTGGGTATTCCGGTGAATGGTCCATTCAAAGCGGATCACTACAGATATTAACAGACTTTACGCCTTAAGCCGAATGCTTAACGCCGTTTTGTGGGGCAGGCTGATAGAATAGTAAACCCTCTCTGTTTTTAGAGAGGGTTTAATTTTATTGGGACATATAAACCTTAAGGTTTCAGGCACTCAGTTTAATACCCCCAGCTTTTCATTATATCGTAATCCTGTTTTGAACAATCCAGTGGTGTCAGTCCCTGGTAGGATTCCTGTTCAATAATAAAATATTTGGTACCACCGCTTGTCTTTCCGATATCGCATATTTCTTTGGTGCCGACAATTCCTTTGCCCAGGATGGTGCTTTCATATTTTTCAGTTCCGGTTTTGGCCAGGATCTCATCTTTCACATGCATCAGTTCAAAACGACCTGGGTATTTTTTAGCGACATCGATGGCTTTGAATCCTCCGTTATACAAATTACCCATATCCAATTGCTGGGCAACCAGTGCCGGATCCGTGTTCTGGAGAATGAGATCATACAGAAGCTCCCCGTCGATCTTTGTATTGAATTCAAAATCATGGTTATGATAACCGAATTTCATGCCTGATTTCCGGCATAGCGCGCCGGATTTGTTGAATACGTCCATATATGCCAGGAAGTCTTTCTTGTTCTTGCGGAGGCTGTCGTCCAGCCAGGGAGAGACCAGGAATTTCTGTCCTGCGGTAGCGGCGTCTTCCACAGTATATTTCCAGTTATCAGAAAAGTCGTTTTTCTTGAAGTCGTAATCATTTGGTCTCATCACCACATGACCACTGGGCATTTGCAGGTTATACCCTTCCAGGAGTTTTTTGAACTCGGTAGGTTGATAACCGTAAAATTTCCGGTCGTGATAGTCAGCATGTTCCACATAGCGATAACCCATGTCGGAAAGCTTTTTCAAGGTGCCGGCAGGATCCTTGTGCATATCTTCCCGGACCGAATAAAGCTGGATTGCGAGATAGATGTCGGGATCTGCCGCTGCCAGCAGTTTATGCGAACCCATGGCCAGTGCAGCAACAGATAATCCCCCTGTTTTCAAAAAATTTCTGCGAGAAGTTGTCATGTGCAATCGTTTTTTTGAAGTTAATATTTTAAGATTAAGGATTAGGCTTATAATGAACAGATTTTAAATATACATACTATAAAAGAAAAATATACAAATATTCTTTGATGAAATATTTAAACCTTATTTATACAAACACCGGGCTTTAATCTTTCGGTTTTGGGCCTTACGCTTTCACCTGGGTGCTTTCGGCTTTAAAAGTATAATTCTTCTGGGTCAGATAGCTGAAGGAGACAACAATGGCCGTGGTAATTATTTTGGAAACGGTTGGATATAAATGGAAATGCTCTACAAATAGCCGGATGAAAATGTAGTTTAGCACGATGCAGATCAATACCAGCAGGAAATACCGGAAAAGCTGAACACGTCCATGCAGAACGGAACCGGGAAAAACCACATGGCGCATCAGCATGAATCCGGTAGGAAAACTGATGAGAAAAGATATGATAAAGGCGGCAATATGTGGTTTGAATGAGATGAAACCCAGATGCAAAACCTCCTTATGTAAAATATAATTGTAAGACACGAAAAAAACGAATATATCGAGAATCGTGTTGGCGCCCCCGCAGGCAGCATACCGGAAAGTTTGCAAAGGGATGAACTTTCGGAAGGGCGGATAGAAAAAATCAATTAGGGCAATGATCTCCTTTTTTGGCATAAATCCTAAGATTCCGGCCGCGAAGTTAATATAAACGAAGCAGATAGTGTACCCAACAATTGCTACTTTTGCGCTCAATTCATATAGGATGGAGCTTGTACCCGGTATCAAAAAGGCCGTTCAGACTGTTTTAACAGAAAAATATAATTACCGGATTGAATTCCAGGATGTCCTGGTCAATGAAACCAAACCGGAATTTACGGGCGATTACACCGTTGTTCTATTTTCTTTCAGTAAAATTCTGAAAATGGGTCCGGATACCCTGGGAAAGGAACTGGGAGCGGCCCTGCTGGCTTCAAAACCAGACTGGTTTGCAGGCTTTAACGTGATCAAAGGATTTCTGAACCTGGTAATGGCTGACGGTATTTTGCTGAATTTTCTCAACCTCCATTACCACAATACCGAATACGGAAAACTGCCTGCCAGGGGTCGGCGTGTGATGGTGGAATATTCTTCTCCCAATACCAATAAGCCCCTGCATCTGGGCCATCTCAGGAATAATTTCCTTGGATGGAGCGTGGCCGCCCTGTATAAAACCTGCGGTTATGATATTGTAAAAACCTGTATTGCCAATGACCGGGGCATCCATATTTGCAAGAGCATGGTGGCCTGGGAACTGTTTGGAAAGGGTTCCACCCCTGAAAGCACAGGCATTAAGGGGGATCATTTTGTGGGCGATTATTATGTCCTGTTTGGCAACGAATTGAAAAAACAGGTGGAAACCGGTATGGCATCGGGACTCACCAAAGAGGTGGCTGAAAAAGAAGCCCCTCTCATGAAAGCAGCCCAGCAGATGCTGGTGGACTGGGAAGCCGGGAAACCGGATACCATGGAACTCTGGAAGAAAATGAACAGCTGGGTCTATGCAGGTTTCGATGTGACGTACCAGCGCATCGGGAGTGATTTTGATAAAATTTATTACGAAAGTCAGACCTACCTGCTGGGTAAAGACCTGGTGGAAATGGGGTTAAATAAAAAAGTATTTTTCAGGAAAGACGACGGCAGTGTCTGGATAGATCTGAAGCCAGACGGGCTCGATGAAAAGATCGTACAGCGAAGCGACGGTACCGCGGTGTATATGACGCAGGATATCGGCCTCGCAGTTGAAAAATATGAAGAGTACCATGCAGACCTCAGCATTTATGTTGTAGCCGACGAACAGAACTATCATTTTAAAGTTCTCAAACTCATCTGCCAGAAACTGCAATTACCATCCGCCGCCGGTATCCATCATTTATCTTATGGGTTGGTGGAACTGCCCTCAGGCAGGATGAAAACAAGAGAAGGTACCGTTGTGGATGCAGATGACATCATTGAAGAAATGACCGGAATCGCGGCAAAACATACCGAGGAACTGGGTAAAGTGGCCGATTTTTCGGAAGCGGAACGAAAAGAACTTTATGATATCATCGGACTGGGCGCTCTGAAATTTTTTCTACTGCGTGTGGACCCGAAAAAACGGATGGTATTCAATCCTGATGAATCGATCGACTTCCATGGATTTACGGGCCCCTTTATACAGTATACCCATGCCCGTATTAAATCCATTTTAAGGAAAGAACCCCCCCGCGATTATCCCGTTGCTGAAATGACGGCCCTGCTCCCCCTGGAAAAGGAATTGCTGATCCTGCTTGAAAAATACAGTGGTTTACTGGAACAGGCCTGTACTGAAATGAATCCTTCGCTGGTGGCCAATTATGCATTCAGCGTTGCTAAAATTTTTAACTCCTTTTATACAGAGCATTCCGTAAGCCGTGCCGAATCCGAAAGTAAAAAACAACTGCGTTTAAAGATCTGCGTAATGACGGCGCATGTGATACAATCCGCTATGGGTTTACTGGGTATCCGGGTTCCGGAAAGGATGTGATACCTGTAATTTTAAAATGCACCCTATTATAAAACCTTTATTTGAATATATCAAACACCTAAATCATAATATCCAAACACGGTGGAAGACGAAATAATAAATGTAAACGGTTACAATCCCATTTATAAGAAGACACATATTCAAATTGCAACTTTCTTCGGAGGGCCGCTCGCTATCGTCTACATACTGGCAGAAAATTTCAGGCAACTTGGATATCCTGAGAAAATCAGGAAAACCTGGATCATCGGTATTGGCTTGTGTCTGATCTTTATTGGGTTAACATATTTTACTTCACGGTCTGGTAAAGTGCCCAATTTTATTATCCCTGTAATTTGTATTTTAATCGGTACAGCTATTATGCAATCATGGCAGGGTGAAGATATTGAACAGCATGTAAAGGAAGGCGGCCCTGTCTATCCTGTCTGGCGGGCATTACTGGTCGGGATCATCAGCCTGGTCATCACCATAGTTTTTATGATCATCTTATTCCTTCTCCTGTTTAATATATTTAATTTTTCGTTACAGGATTGAGGACGGACTCCATGAATATGATCTTATTGTTTTTAATTGAAATCCATCTGTTTTACTGCTCAATACGGATTTCTGTCTTCAGGCTTTTCAGGGAGGGATCCAGGGCGATGGCTTTCTGAAAATAAGGAATCGCCGGTTTATAGTTATTCATATCCACTTCTTCATATTTTCTCAATTCCACTTCGGTTTCACCGAGTTGCCTCAATATGCCGGGATTTTCCGGATCGGATTCCAGTGCCTGTTTGAAATCCTGGTAAGCCGCCATAAACAAACGGCCGGATTTGGCTTCAGCTGCTTTCAGGTAAAAATAACGGGAACTGTCTGCAGTTTGTGCAGTGACCTGGATACATAATAACAACAGGATACCGGTATAAATGAAAATTATTTTCATAATTTATTCCACGGAGAGCAACAAATCGGTCGAAATATTAATTTGGCCTTAGGTATTAAGCATAAAGCGCAAAGCGCAAAGCGTTAAGCGTTATGCGTTAAGCTTATTTAAGGATCACAGCTCCTAACGGGGGAAGATGGACGTTTATTTCATAGCGGTTTTCATTTTTGTCCACAAGGGTCACAATGGGTTCGGGATTGAAGGTATTACCCGTACCGCCATATTTTCTTTCATCGCTGTTATAAATTTCCTTCCAGGCCGCTTTTCCATTTGCGTAAACTTTCCAGTTATTGCGCACCACCGGTGTCATATTCAGGATAACCAGAATATCATTTTCGGGGAGTTTGCCTTTCCTGCGGTAAACTATTACGGATTCCTGCCGGTGATCCAGATCGATCCATTCAAATCCAAATTCATTGAACTGGTTCTCATACAGGGCAGGTTCATTCCTTAAAAGCAGGTTCAGATCCCG
>DHWT01000184.1:0-2405 GCA_002413325.1 Chitinophagaceae bacterium UBA5175
GCGAACAGGTAATATTTTTTTTCATGACCATTGCAGGAAGGAGCCATCCGAATTTACGAAAAATGTAACTCATTTGATACAGCCCCCGTAAAGAAAAATACGTACCGGGAGAACGGTGGTTGCGCGGAGATTCAAAAATAAAACCTGCCAGGGGGACCGCCTGGCCGGCACCGGGATCCTTCTCCGGATTTAACATCTCCCTGCGCAGCCTGTCCGGATTAAATGGTTTAATTTTAATGTGTTCGTTCACGTCAAAAATTATCATACCATGGCTTTAACAAGGAAATTGGGAATATGGATGGATCATTCCAGCGCCCGTTTGATTGAATTCTCAATGGATTCCGCAGAAAGTAAAACACTGACTTCTACATTTACCCATGAGGAAAAGGAGAAAACCTTAGGCAAAAATGAATACCTCATGCACAATAAAGAGCAACATCAGCAGGCCGGATATTATAAGAACCTGGCAGAATCGGTCAAAGGTTACGATGAAGTGGTTTTATTCGGGCCGACAGACGCCAAAGTTGAATTTTTCAACCTACTGAAAAAGGATCATCATTTCGACAAAATGATCTTAGAAGTCCAGGATGCCGGTAAAATGACAGAGAACCAGCAACTGGCTTTTGTAAGAGATTATTTTTCAAAAAAAATAATCAAATTTTAAGGGGGATCACGTCCTGATCGGGGTGTTCGTCCGACATGATTTAATGACCTGTAAAACCGTAAAAGGATGTACGCTTTGTACACCCTTTTTTTTACCCGGGAACGCCCGTTCCGTACTCCCGCCCGGAATGCTCATATAGGCCTTTTCTCTGAGTCCGGCCCACAATTTCCCGCTGTTTACTCAATAGTTCCCGCAAACGGCTCATTTTAGAAACACAAGCCTGGATGTTATTGCTAGCTTCAACATTATCATTATTAACATTAAACTTATTGTATGAGAAAAAAATCATTACACCCGGTCATGACCAGGTTATTCCTGATCACATTTTTGATTTCCGCTTTTGTTGCCTGCGATAAAAGCGTTCCGGAAGACGGCGTAAATGTGGCGCCCTATTATAATTTAGACGTTACCCTGCTTCCGGCAACCGGCAAGGAGGCCGTAGGGAAAAACGGAGCGGGATTGATCAAATTCCGCCAGGACCCGGATACTACCCGGATCATAACGCTGGATACCTGGCTATTTCATCTTCAGCCGAATCATTCTTATCTGTTGCAACGGGCAGTAGACCCGATCGCAAACGGGAGCTGCAGCAGTACGGTCTGGCTCACACTGGGCAAGGGCCTGGTACCCCAGTCCATAGTTACAGACAACAAAGGGAACGGGCATGAAGAATTGTTTCGTAATATAACAGCCATCGCGAGAGGAACACAGTTTTGGATTCACTTCCAGATCCTGGACGAAGCCACCATGATGCCGGTATTAACCAGTGATTGTTACCAGTATACCGTGAGATAATATATCTAATCAGCCCAACCGGGTAAAGATATTACATGCACCTGCCCGGGCCAGTCGCAAAAGAGGCTGCTCAAAATTTGTTTGAGACAGCCTCTTTTGATTGCACCGGGTACAAACCGCCATACCAGGATTTTAACACCGGGATTAATCAGCAAATTGTAAGTAAATTTAGTGAGCAACCTTTTACTATGACCCATAAACCCCCCATAAGCCATCTGGTTTTTGGTATGTCAGGATATCTCCCCGGGGTTGCATTATTCATCATCGTCATACTCTTCTCTTTTTCAATAAGATGTCCGGGACAAACCATAAAACCGGCCGGATACGAAAACCCAATGCCTTCCATACAGGATACCGCATCGGTAAATCGCCTGAATGCCCTGAGTGCCCGGTATATTTCACTGTCCAGGAAGGATTCGGCAATGTATTATGCCAGTCTGTCCCTGGAAGCATCAAAACAAATAAATTATGCACATGGCATGGCCCTGGCACTTTTGCGTAAATCACAAATCGCCCGGCATTTTGATCATGATTTCACTGCTTCGGAAACTTTTGGCAAAGATGCGCTCAACTACTACGATCAGACAACTGACAAAACGGGTATGGATACCTTGTTTTATAATCTTTTCCGGGCTGCTTTTTCTGCCTGCAGGTTTGATGAGGCGATGGAATACAGTGAAAAGTATTACCGCGCAGCGCTCCAAAAAAACAACCAGGATGAAATTTTCATTTCTTTAAAAAGCATGTTTGCCATCAACCGGCAAACCGGCAACTATGAAAAAAGCTTTTTCTATGCACAACAGTTATATGATATTGCTTTAAAAGCCGGAAATAAGTTTTGGATTGCAAATGCTTTGTGGGGGCTGGCTGAACTGTACACCCTGATTGAAGACTACCCGAATGCTTTACATTATTATGCAAGGGTCCGGGAAATGAGTGATGAGGA
>DHWT01000184.1:2764-2948 GCA_002413325.1 Chitinophagaceae bacterium UBA5175
CGGGTATTTAAACCTGCCCATGAAGCATATAACAGCGTTTACCAGGTCAGCACAGGCGAGTGCTATTTTCTACAGGGTAATTTTCAGCAGGCCCTGGAAAATTTCAGGCAGGGCCTGACCGGGCACCTGGAAAGGAATTATGTTTACGAGGTTATGCGGACCCTGCTCGATCTGGCTAAAGTGT
>DHWT01000036.1 GCA_002413325.1 Chitinophagaceae bacterium UBA5175
TGCTGCATACCCCGAAAACCGTGGTTTCCCATGCGCCGGAAGAAAAATTATTCAGCGGCAAATTCCGCAAGCCCATACTCTATGCTGTATTGCTCGCGATGTTCAACCAGCTTTCCGGTATCAACGCCATTTTATATTATGCACCGCGCATTTTTGAAATGGCTGGATTCAGTCACGCGGCATCTTATCTCCAACCTGTATTTATCGGGGGCGCCAACCTGCTCTTTACCTTTTTGGCCATGACCATTATTGATAAAGTGGGCAGAAAGACCCTGCTGGTCACCGGTGCCATCGGCATGATCTTCTTTCTTGGGTTGACGGCTTATGCATTTAAGAGCACGGGCTCCGCCAATCAGTATGTTATTGTCTACCTGATCGGATTCATCGCCTTCTTCGCCTTCTCGCAGGGCGCAGTGATCTGGGTCTTTATTTCTGAAATCTTTCCGAATTCCGTTCGTTCCCAGGGCGGGTCCCTGGGCAGTTTCACCCACTGGATTATGGCGGCGGTCATATCATGGACCTTTCCCGTGATCGTGGAAGGAAGCCCCAACGGCGGGTTTTACTCATTTGTTTTTTACAGTTTCATGATGTTTCTCTCCCTGATCTTTATCTGGCGCGTGATGCCGGAAACGAAGGGTCGCACACTGGAACAGATTCAGAAGGATTTGGGGATTGTTTGATGCGTAACGCGTAACGCTTAACGCCTGGTTGTTTTGCCTGGTACATGTCCTCTTACTGCAATTTACCATTAACGATGCACTGACTTGAGCTTTAAGCTTAATATCGTAGTTTCGTCCCGATAAAAATTGATACCGGAATCTTTGGCTTTAGCGTTACGCGTTAAGCGTTACGCGTTAGGCGTTAAGCATCAAACATGTCCATTGAAGTAAAAGAACTCACCCGTCTCTATGGAGTACAGAAAGCGATTGACCGGATTTCATTTTCTGTAGGCCGCGGGGAAATCGTGGGTTTCCTGGGTCCGAATGGCGCGGGCAAATCCACTACCATGAAAATCCTCACGGGTTGCCTGAAACCCAGCCAGGGACAGGCATTTCTGAATGGGGTGGATGTGAACGCGTTCCCGTTGCAGACAAAAAAAATGACCGGTTACCTGCCCGAATCCAACCCGCTGTACGGAGATATGTATATCCGGGAATACCTTTCTTTTATCGCCGACATACACCGGCTCCCTTCCAAAAAGGAAAAAATAAAAACCACCATCGACCTGGTGGGACTACGCCCGGAAGCCGGCAAAAAAATTGTACAGCTTTCGAAAGGGTATAAACAGCGTGTCGGGCTCGCTGCCGCCCTCATCCATGAACCCGATGTACTGATCCTGGATGAACCGACCACCGGTCTCGATCCCAACCAGATCGTGGAGATCCGCGACGTGATCAAAAATTATGGTAAAAACCATACGGTACTTTTTTCTTCCCATATCCTACAGGAAGTGGAAGCCATCTGCAACCGCGTGATCATCATTCACCAGGGGAAAATCATCGCCGACAATACGCTGGGCGATCTGCGCGCTGAGCAAAAGGGCCATTTCATCAAGGTTGTTTTGAAAGAAGCCGTGACGAAGGATCAGTTCCAGGGACTGGACCTGTTGCGCGGTCTCCGCAAAACCAGTGATTTTGAATGGGAGCTGGAAGCCACTGATCCGGAGTTATTGAAAAAACAATTGCTCACGTTGTCTTTGCAAAACAATTGGAACATTGTTTCTTTGCAGTCTGAAAACAGGAGCCTCGAAGATATTTTCAGAGGACTTACAAAAACCACGATTCATGAGTAGCATCAAAAAAATCTTTGCGAGACAAATTTTAGACAGCCGCGGAAATCCAACCGTTGAAGTAGATATACATACCGAGGCCGGGTTTATGGGAAGGGCCGCCGTTCCAAGTGGTGCCAGCACCGGCATCCACGAAGCGGTTGAACTGCGGGACGGAGACAAAAAAATATATCAGGGAAAGGGCGTACTGAAAGCAGTCGAAAACGTAAATACCATACTGGCGGCGAAACTCAGGGGATTTGATGTGTCGGACCAGGCGGGACTGGATGCGGCCCTGATCGCGGCCGACGGTACGCCGAATAAATCCAAACTCGGCGCCAATGGGATGCTCGCTGTGAGTCTCGCTGCTGCGAAAGCGGCTGCCAAAGAAGCCGGGCTTCCGCTGTATCGCTATATTGGAGGAACCAACGCGGTGACCCTTCCGATGCCGATGATGAATATCATGAACGGAGGTGCACATGCCGATAATAAAATTGATTTCCAGGAATTCATGGTCATGCCCGTGGGCGCTTCTTCTTTTAGTGAAGGACTGCGCTGGGGCGTTGATATTTTTCATACCCTGAAAGGGGTGCTGAAGAAGAAGGGTTTCAGCACCAATGTGGGTGACGAAGGTGGCTTTGCACCGAATATCCAGAGTAATGAAGAAGCCATCGAAACCGTGCTGGAAGCCATTTCGGCTGCAGGCTACAAAACGGGATCGCAGATCGCCATCGCCATGGATCCGGCTAACAGTGAACTCTGGGATGCAAAGAAGAAAAAATATGTGTTTCATAAAAGCAGCAAAAAAGAACTCAGCAGCGAGGAAATGGTTAAATTCTGGGCTTCCTGGGTGAAAAAATACCCGATCATTTCTCTTGAAGACGGTATGGCGGAAGACGACTGGGCCGGTTGGAAACTCTTAACCGACACGCTCGGATCCAAAATACAGCTGGTGGGCGATGATTTATTTGTAACGAACGTGGAAAGACTGCAAAAAGGGATTGACGATAAAACAGCGAATGCATTACTCGTGAAGGTAAACCAGATCGGCACGCTGAC
>DHWT01000151.1:0-4406 GCA_002413325.1 Chitinophagaceae bacterium UBA5175
CCGTGCAGATAATCCTCTCCCTCAAACTCAAAACGGAACGGATGATCCATGCCCGACATGAGTACGACTTTATCAATGATCGTTTGCCCGAACCAGTAATAGTTTTTGTAAATGCTTATGAATGCTTTCCAGGCCGGAAAGCTCAGGCGTTTACGGAAAAACAGGTATTGGAAATGAAAGGCTTTTCCTGAAAAAACAAAGAAATAAAAAGCCACAAACCGCAATAGTAAATAGGCAGGTCTCAGACCGGCGTGTTTGAGTACCCAGACGAAAATCCGGAATCCGGTTTTATTACCCCTTGACTTGCCCTGCCATGACGGCATCGGTTGGTTCTTTTGATTGAACGCGGGAAATGATATACGTATAGAAATCCTGGAAGCTGATGATGCGTATAAAATCCTCTGGTTTTACTTTGAAGGAAAAATTGTTTTCTATCACGACCACGAGGTCAATATAATCCAGGCTGTCCAGTTCAAGCACCTGCCTGAGGTTTGCTCCCGGCTGCATCCGGAAGGTATCCACTTCAAATTCTTCTGACAGAAACCCGTTAATTTTATCAATAATGGATTGATCTTGTTTCATAGCAGGTCAGGTTTACTTGGTTCAGGTTCCCATCTCCTCACAATTAATGAGGAATTTGTTCCTCCGAATCCGAAGGAATTCGACAAAAATACATTTATATTTTTTTCCCGGGTAGTTTTTACAATATCCAGTCTGGAGGAATCTTCATCCGGATTTTCGAAATTAATATTGGGTGCGATAAACCCGTTTTGCATCATGATCATGGAATAAACGATTTCACTGGCACCGGCCATCCAGCATTCATGCCCCGTCATGGATTTGGTGGAACTGACCGGTACTTTTTTATCTCCAAATACATCCGCCAGCGCCCTGGCTTCGCTGGAGTCCCCGGCCTGTGTGGAGGTTGCATGTGCATTGATATAATCTATGGCCGACGGATCGAGTCCGGCATCTTTTAATGCCATCTGCAGGGATCGTTCCGGTCCGCTGACGGTTGGATTTGAAATATGTTCCCCGTTGGAAGAAAAACCATAACCGATCACTTCGGCCAAAATGGTTGCACCTCTTTTTTCAGCCGATTCCAGGCTTTCCAGGACGACTGTTGCGGCGCCACCACTGGGTATCAGGCCGTCCCGGTTCCTGTCGAAGGGCCGCGAGGCTTTCTCCGGTTCGGACTCGTGGACGGAGAAGGCAGACAAAGCATCAAAATTGCTCATGGATAAGGCGTTGATTTCCTGCGCCCCGCCGGTTATGACGCATTCCTGCAGCCCCGTTTTAATGAAATGATAACCCAGGCCGATGGCATGGGATCCGCTGGCGCAGGCCGCACTGATGGTGAAATTGATTCCGCGCAGTTTGAAAATGGTTGCCAGGTTCATGGTAACCGTAGAATTCATGGTTTGAAAAACAGCGCCGGAGCCGACGAGCATCGTATCTTTTTTCTGCCGCATAATATCCACCGCTTCAATGGTTGACCTGGCTGAACTGTCGTTCCCGTATAAAATGCCGATTTCTTTGCTCAGTATATATTCTGCGTCAATACCTGCCTGTGCCAGGGCCTGCAGGGTCGCCATATACGCATATTCACCCTGCTCGGGTAACATAATCCGTGCCCGGCGGTCCAGCAGGCCTTTCAGGTTGGGTCGTTCCACGAACCCCGTCAAAGCCGAGCGGAAGCCCATTTCTTTCCGTCCCGGATCGAAAATGATACCGGATTTACCCTCCCGAAGGCTGTTTTTCACTTCTTCCAGATCCTTACCGATACAGGAATAAATGCCCATCCCGGTAATCACCACTCTGTTCATGTTCATGTGGAAATGTGTTGATGTGAAAATAGGAAAATGTGGAAATTATCAGGAGATAATCTGGGAAAATAAAGGGGAAATAACCAGGCTATGAATACATCCCGCCATTAATTGAGATCACTTCTCCGGTAATATACCCGCTTTCGGGGGATGCCAGGAAAGATACCAGGTGGGCAACTTCTTCGGAAGTCCCAAAACGGTTGACCGGGATCAGCGCTTTCATGTCCTTCTCGGAGATGTTTTCCGTCATATCGGTTTTGATAAAGCCCGGGGCCACGGCATTTACCGTAATGCCCCGCCGGCCAACTTCCTGCGCCAGGGCCTTGGTAGCGGCGATCACCCCGCCTTTGGCAGCCGAATAATTAGTCTGGCCGGGAAGTCCTTTGAGCCCGGAAAGGGATACTACGTTGATGATGCGGCCATATCTTTTCAGGAGCATGTCGTTCAGTACCAGCCGGGTAACGTAAAAAAAACTGTCGAGGTTGGTCCGCATCACGTTTTCCCATTGTTCATCCTTCATCCACATCATCAGCACGTCGTCTTTTATTCCGGCATTATTGACCAGTAATTCTATGGAATCCCCTTTATGTGCTTCGATCCATAAGCCTAAGGTATCCTGTATGTCTTCTTTATTTCCTACGTCAAAAGGCAATAACTCCCCGGTTCCTCTGTGTTGATGAATGGCATCCAGTGTCTTTTCTGCTTCTTCGAGGTTGGAGCGGAAATTAATCAACACGTGATATCCGATTGTGCCGAGTTTGATACAAATGGCCCTGCCAATTCCCCTGGATCCGCCGGTAACTAAAGCACATTTCATGGTGTATGGGTGTTTTTGAAGGACGGGCTGGTTCTCCCGGGTTCATTATATATCCTGAACAAATCGCGGATCATTTTGTAACAGGTGGTTTTTTACTCTTTCCTGTTCCTCGTACCTGGGATTGTCCTCCACAAATTTCGGGAATATCTTCCTGATCGCGGAATAAACTGAATGGGTTGCGGGTGAAAGCCTGTCCTGGCATTCCAGGTAGTCAATAGCCTGGAGAATGGTCATCACCTGGATGGCCAGCACTTCAAAAGAGTTGTCAATGACTTTTTTTGTTATCAGGGCTGCATTACAACCCATACTCACAATATCCTGATTGTCGTTATTATTGGGAATGCTGTGGACGTACATCGGGTAGGAAAGGGTCTGATTTTCCGCCACCGTGGAAACAGCCGTGAACTGCATACCCTGCATGCCGAAATTAAATCCCAGAACCCCCAGATTTACAAAGGGTGGCAGAATTTGATTCAGTTTATCATTTAATAAATAATTCAGCTGCCTTTCTGCGAGCATGGACAGTTTGGTTATGGCAATTTTGAGCTTATCCATTTCGAGCGACACATAATCTCCATGAAAGTTTCCACCATGGAATATATTCTTGTTTTCATGGTCGATCACCGGGTTGTCATTTACCGAATTCAGTTCATTCACCAGTACTTTTTCTGCCTGTTCAATGGTATCGTACACCGGCCCCAGCACCTGTGTTACACAACGCAGGGAATAATACTCCTGCACTTTGTCCTCAAAAACATCATGTTCAATATTGGCGGGATTATAGAGGTGTTCCGAACGGTTGTGTATCATTTTGCTGTCCTTCAGTATGGATCTCAGCATGGCAGCAATCCGGTTCTGACCGGTGTGATGTTTCACGATATTGAGTTCCTTGGAGAAATGGTCGTCGTAGGCTTCCACGATCTCGTTCGTCATGGCGGACAGCATGACGGACCAGTCCATTAATTTTTTTGCAAGAATGGTATTGACCAGGCCAATGCCGGTCATGGCCGATGTGCCATTGATCACGGAAAGGCCCTCCCGGATTTGTATCTCCAGGGGTTTCAGCCCGGTTTTACGGAATACCCCGGCGGTTTCCTGCCATTGGGATTCATACCAGACCCTTCCTTCACCAATGAGGACAAGTCCTATATGAGCCAGTTGCACCAGGTCGCCACTGGCCCCCACGCCACCATGTTCGTAAATACAGGGTATCATATTATGATTGATCAGGGCAGCCAACAATTCCACCAGGCTGGGGTGAATGCCGGAATAGGCCTGCATGAGACTATTTAAACGGGCCACAAGCACAGCTTTTCCGAGCAGGGGGCTCATCGGACTGCCCATGCCGGTGCTGTGGCTGCGAATCAGGTTATACTGAAGCTGGAGGCGGTTTTCATCGCTGATCTTGTATTGGGCCATGGGTCCGAAACCCGTATTGATCCCATAGATCAGTTTTCCGGTAGAAAAATGTTTCAGGAATTGAAAACTGGCATCCACCTTATCCAAAGCCACCTGATTCAGGCTGATTTTATGCTCTTTAAATAGGATATCAGAAAAGTCCTGAAGTGAAAGGCTCCGCAATCCGATGTCTACCATGTATGCAGTCTGTTTTAAGTCCTGTTAAGCGCAAAAAAAGCGAAATAAGACCATGTCGTCAAATTTTTGTTACCCGGAATGTCAGGCGTAAAGATTAAAGCCTGACGCGTAACGCCCAACCGTCAACCGTAAACCGTCAACCGTCAACCGTCAACCATCAACCATCA
>DHWT01000151.1:4736-11512 GCA_002413325.1 Chitinophagaceae bacterium UBA5175
ACCGTCAACCGTCAACCGTCAACGCAAGTTCGCCTATTTAAACACGGAATCAGATATTCCTTTATTAATAGAATAATCCAGAAAGGTAATTTCTATTTTCCCCCGTTGGTTCTTACCTGTTTCCGCCGGCTTCTTTTTTTCCGATCCGTCATCATAATCAAAGGTGACTCCCTTGGGCAGTTTAAAATCCTGGGTATTGAAGCTGAAGATGATTTTATCGGGCAGCCCGGTTTGCAGGAATTTTCCGTAGAAGAGTTCCACTTCATCGGTGCCGCTTTCCCGGGTGGTGGTTTTGGCTTTCAGAACCAGCATGCGCCTGGTGTCAATGTATAGGGTGGCCAGCACCAGTTCTCCGTTTTCATCTGACGGCAGCAGTTTAATGATACGCACAGGAACTCCCTGAATGGTGCCGGTACCGGCATCCAGCGCCTGGTAGGGACTGTTCACCAGGCTGTACAGACTGATGCTACCGGTTTCTTTGGGAACCAGCGATATGCCGTTTTCATTTTTGATTTTGATCTTATCGGGTTTTTTATAATAGATTTTGACCAGGGCATCCGGAACTTTCAGGAATGAAATTTCAGTTTTAAACCGGGCGCCGGCCTCATAGTCGCTGATCTTTTCCATCCGGTCCCGTATCTGTTTCATCAGCGCGGACGGATCCTGGGCGCCTGCTACAGTTGTCAGCAGGACCAGCGGAAAGAGGAAAGAAAAAAAGGTCTTCATGGGGTATTTTTAACTCAGGATATCTTTCCTGTTGAAAACAAAAATGGCCGCAGAAACAAAACTGATGATATATAAAATGAGGATTCCGCTGCTTTTGGCGATGGCATGGATGTTTTCTATCGTTCCGGGAATGGCCGTTCCGCCTGCATCTACCTGGCAATAAAAAAGCCCCTTCCACGCCAGCATATGCGAAGTGAACAGAAAAGGTTTTACCGTCCGGTCGTATAAAGGGATCTGCATTTCAGACAAAATAGTGAAAACAATCACGATGCTGATGGTAGATACAATGGGCCCGATCGAATTCTCTGCAAACACCGAAAGCAGGAAGGCCAGGGCCGCAACCGTGGTGAGTGCGAGGGTGGCAAAGGCGAAGGCTGCCAGGTACCTCCATAACACATCGTTGCTGCGGATAATTTCCAAAGAATCATTGCGTGCGATCAGGATATCATTGGTACCGAAGATGAGCACGCTGAGCAGGAGTGCAATAAATGCCAGCCAGGCCAGTAATAAAGCGGTGTAGATGACCGTCGCCATAAATTTTGCCAGCATAAGACCGGTACGGCTTACGGGTTTGCTGGCCAGCAGCCGCAGGGTGCCCATATTAGCTTCCCCGGCAATGGAATCGCCTGCTACCAGGGCGATGAGCAGGGGTATATGGATCAGCAATAGATTCAGGATGATAAAACAAACAAAATACCCGTTTAAGATATGTGCGTAGGGAATCTCGAGCGAATCTTTTAAACTGCCTACGATGAATTCAATATAGGACCGGCCGTCGAATTTCAGGGCGACCTGGATGATGATGACCATCAGGGCAATCGCGCCGAAACTGATATAGGTTCTCGGTTTCCGGAATATTTTTAACAATTCAATCTGTAAAAGCTGCCACATGTTGTTTAGTCCGGGTTAAGGATAAAAAATAGGCTTCCAGGGAGTTTTTTGCCTGGAGCGATAATACATCAATCTGTAGTTGAACCAGTTCACGGTTCAGGTCCGGAATCAGTTCTTTCGGCAATTGAAAGACCAGCGTATGGTTTGTTGTTTTCTGAAGGTATTGGAACCAGGACGTGGGCTCCAGCAGATTCGCTGCTTTTCCGGGATCCGGGACTTCCGCTTCTACCAGGGTCTTTGACGGGTCCATCAGGGTGGCCACGCTTCCCTCCACCATTTTCTTTCCCTCATCAATGATGAGCATGCGCGTGGAAACCTGTTCTATTTCATAGAGCAGGTGCGAGGATACGATAATGGTTTTATGAAGATGCCGGCTCAGGTGCAGGATCAGGTTACGCATATCGGCAATACCCTGCGGATCCAGACCGTTGGTTGGTTCATCCAGGATAATGAGCCGCGGGTTATGGATCAGCGACACGGCAATTCCAAGCCGTTGTTTCATACCCTGGGAAAAAGTTTTTACTTTATCGTCCCTGCGATCTCCCAATCCCACCATGTCCAATTGGGCAAACAATTCTTTTTTGCCGATTTTGGTTCCGCTCATACGCGCAAAAAGTGAAAGGTTTTCGTAAGCGCTCAGGTATTTATACAAATCGGGCTTTTCAATCACGGCACCTACCTGGCTGAGGATTTTTTTTCTTTCTTTTTTCAGATCCAGGCCAAAAATTTCGATATGGCCTGCCGTGGGTGTGACCAGGGTCAGCAGCATACGGATGGTGGTTGACTTGCCGGCGCCGTTTTGCCCGAGGAATCCATATACGTCGCCTTCGTTTACGCTGAACGAGAGATCATCCACCGCTACATGGGTCCTGAATTTTTTTGTAAGCCGGGAAACGGTGACGAGTGCCATCTGGTAATTACAAAGTACAACAGAAAGGGGCTGACTTTGTTCAATCCCGTGCAGTCCCGGGATTAAAAATGCAGGGTAAAAATATGCTGACCCTTGTCAAAATGGTATGAAATCCGTTTCCCCGAAACTTCTACGATCTGCTGAACGATAGAAAGCCCGAGCCCGTGCTGGTCGGTGGATTGTCCGCCTTTGGAAAAGCGCTTGAATAGTTTACCGGGGTCAAGAGATCCCCCGGAAGCGGTATTTGAAATGACAAATTGATGATCCTTGAGCTGCAGGTGAATGGACCCGCCTTCGGGACTATGACGGGTGGCATTACTGAACAGATTATTCAGCAGGATATCGGCCAGATGCGTGTTCATTTCGATGTGGGCAGGTTCCAGTAAACGGGTAACCCGGAGATTTCTTCCCTGCCAGAGTTCCTGCCATGCGGGCATTTTCTCTTCGACGAATTTTTTAAAATCAAAGGAATGGGTTTCAGAAAACTGCCTGTTTTCTATTTTGCTCAGCAACAAAAGTGATTGATTGAGACGGGCCATTTTACGGATGGCTTCATACGCAGTCTGGGCGGCATTACTCTGGGCTTCCGAGAGTTGTTCATCCTGGATGAGTGTATCCAGTTTGGAACGTACGATGGCCAGCGGCGTCTGCAATTCGTGGGAAGCATTCTCCGTAAATTCCTTTAACAGGGTATATTCCTTTTCGGCTGCCTGGATAAACTGGTCCAGGGTGCTGTTAAGGAGATTGAATTCGTCAATGGGGCTCTGCTCAAATGCAGGGATTTTTTTTTCTCCCAGCCGGAATTTTTTGATACCGGCCAGGGTGGTATAAAATGGCTGCCACAAGCGGCGGAGCAGCCAGCGGTTGATCAGCAGGCTCACGATCAGGATTAATATAACGGTCAGCCCGGAGATGAGGATGATGGACCGGTTCATATCCTGTGTCCCTTCCAGGGATTTGGACACTTTAAACAACAGCCATTGGTTTCCCACCGGGAGGGTAAAGCTGATCTGCCGGAAATCGGCGCGTTCCTGTTTATCGGGCGACCTGACCGTATTGAAATGGTGCATTTGTTCCCGCAGATCCGTCGTTTCATAAGAAATGCGCTGATCCTTTACCGTTATAGGTTCCGGCGGACGCTGGTATTTGCCCACGTAGGTTTCTATTTCGCGCTGTTCTATTTTCAGGTCTTCATCCACCTGGCGGATCATGACCCACCAGAGCAGGAAATAAAACGCGATGCTGGCCAGCAGGAAAATAAGCAGGGTGGCCAGCAGGTTGATCCGGAAATATCGGGTAAAAAGTTTCATGGGCGGTCGCTGAATTTATAACCCATCCCATAGACGGATTTGATATAATCCTGCGCGCCGGCCTGCAGCAGTTTTTTCCGGAGGTTCTTGATATGCGTGTAGATAAAATCGTAATTGTCAGCCATGTCCATATTGTCACCCCATAAATGTTCCGCGATAGCACCTTTGCTGATCACTTTGTTTTTATTGCTGATAAAATATAATAATAAATCATATTCCTTCCGGGTCAGGTCGAGCATGCGTTTATCTACCCGGACGGTTTTCTCCAGCAGGTCCAGCTCGAGTTCGTCGAAGCGGAGACTGTTCTTCCCTTCAAAGGATTTGCGGCGGATGATGGCCGAAACCCGGGCAGCCAGTTCTGACAAATGAAAAGGTTTGGTGAGATAGTCGTCGGCACCTGATTTGAGACCGAGTATTTTTTCATCCAGGGAATTGCGGGCGGAAATGATGAGTACACCTTCGGCCTTGTGGTTGGCCTTGAGTTCCCGGAGCAGGTCCAGTCCGCTGCCCCCGGGCAGGGTGATATCCAGGATGATACAGGCATAATCATAACAACTGATCTTCTCCATGGCGGTACTGAAATCCGGGGCCATTTCGCAGGTATAATGCTCCGAATGCAGGTAGGCAAGAATGCTTTCCGCAAGCGCTTTTTCATCTTCAATGATCAGGACCTTCATGAATGATGGATTGATAGCCCGAAACCTTTCAAAAGATAGGGAAAAATCATCAGCGAAGTTCCCGTGGAATTTTGAAGAAATGCTGAAGAACCGCTTTTCTGTTCTTGATGAGTGTCACTGATGCCGGTGACAGGGATCATTTTTGCGGGGGGCGGGTAGTTATAAATTTGATTCCGGGAAAAAAAGTTATGACGCCCGGTGGTTGCAGTTACGGGTAGTTTCATCTTTTTAATGGATTGCCTGGGTCAATATGGTATTCTTTTATTAACTAAAAATAATTTTTATGAAACGCTTAATTTTTTGCCACGTGAGTGGGGTTTTATTACTGATGCTTTTTTCCATGGGGCTCAATGCCCAGGACACGGCCATTAAATCCCTGCCTGCCATTACGGTAACGAGCTCTACGAAGGTTCCGGACGAAGTAACCAAAGCTTTTGGCACTTCCTTCGAGGGAGCAGTGAATCCCACCTGGTACAAGCTCGACAAAAACTACATGGTTAAATTCATACAGAATGATCAAAAAAACCATGCGCTGTATGCCAAAAGCGGCCATCTGATGTACCATATTCAGTATGGAAATGAACAAAGCCTGCCAGCTGATATAAAAAGGATGATTCAGACGAAATATGCTGATTATACTATAAACACGGCTATTTACATTAAAGAAGACCAAAGGAAAATCTGGCTCGTAAATATTGAAGATCAAAGTAAGATGATCATTGTTCGTGTGGAAGATGGTAATATGGAAGAAGCAGAAAGTTATAATAAGTCCTGAAGCCAATTCAGTGATGATGCTGTGAAATTTTGTTAAAAAGCTGATAAAGGGTATGGAATGGGATGATATTAAGAATCATTCAGGAAGCCATACCCTTTTATTATATTTAACCGTGAACATTTCACCTCTCAAGTCTTAACTAATACATATGCGGATTACCCTGATTGGTTTCACTATGTTTTTTTCTTTTGCCGGTAATGCCCAGGTAAAAAAACTGGATGCAGCAACGACCATTCAGAATGTAACGATCTTTTCTTCCGGTGCCCGGGTGGAAAGATCGGCTGCTGTTAACATACAGACGGGCCGTTCAGAAATCACCTTTGCCGGCTTGAGTAATCAGCTGGAACAGCAGACGGTTCAACTGAAGGCGGATGCCAATATTACGCTGCTTTCGGTCCAGTCTGCCAAAGATTTTTTAACTGAAAGAAAAATTGAACAGGAGGAAAGAAGTTTTATAGAAAAGGTCAATACATTAAAGGATAAATCTGACCTCGATACCCGGCTGCTGGATGTTTATAAAAATGAAGAAGCCATGCTGATAAAGAACCAGTCAATCGGCGGGCAGACAGGCGTAAAAACCGGTGAGTTGAAAGAAGCCCTGGATTTCCAAAGGCAGCGCCTTACAGAAGTGTACGGAAAGGAGCTTGAAATTCAGAAACGGCTTCAGGGTGAACTACAGGATCTGGTAAGGATTAAAGCCCAGTTGCAGGAAATAAGCAGGAAAAGGGACAGTGTCAGTTATATTGTTACGGCCCTGGTGGAAAGTAAAGAAACAAGGACGGTGAATTTCCAGTTGTTGTATAATGTAAAAGATGCCGGATGGTTTCCAGACTATGATGTCCGGGTAAATGATGTAACAGGGCCCTTGTCCGTTCTCATGAATGCAAATGTTTATCAGCGGAGTGGCGAAACATGGAGAAATATTCCCCTTCTCCTGAGTACCGGCAATCCTAATGACAATGCCACACCCCCCCGGCTGCAACCCTGGATGCTGGGATTTTATGACCCGTCGGTATCTTTTCGCGGGCAAGCAACGCCGGGCCTGATTTCAGGAAGAATTACAGATGACAGGAACCAGCCTGTAGCTGGCGCCAGCATTGTGATCAGGGGAACAGGAAACGGGGTAAGCTCTGATGTAAACGGGTTCTTTAAGATACAGAATATTTCAAATAACCCTTCCATCCTGATCAGCTGTGCCGGATATAAATCAAAAGAAATCCGGGCGCGACCCGGATATTTTGCAATTATACTGGAACCAACTCCCACATCATTACATGATGTCGTTGTTACGGGAAATGAGTTGCAAAGTGTGGCCGCGGGTGTAGAGGTTTCCGGTTATAAAAAGCAGCAAAAAGAATCTATTCAGACAGTTGAAGCGATTACACAATTCCAGCCCACAACCACGATTTTCAGAATTGACGATAAGTACACGTTGGAAACAGATGGTAAAACAACCACCATAGGTATCCGGCAATTTGAAATACCGG
>DHWT01000303.1 GCA_002413325.1 Chitinophagaceae bacterium UBA5175
TACGGCATGATAAAAATTACATTACCTGATGGCGCGGTACGGGAATATCCGGAAGGAAGCAATTCTCTGGATATCGCCAGATCCATCAGTGAGGGACTAGCAAGAAAAGTAATAGCAGCCAGTGTGAACGGAGAGGTCTGGGATGCCACAAGACCCATTCAAAATGACGCCGAACTCAGATTACTCACCTGGAATGACACCGGGGGGAAATCCACTTTCTGGCATTCCACGGCCCACCTGATGGCAGAAGCCGTTGAGTCGGTTTTCCCCGGAGTTAAATTCTGGGTAGGCCCGCCCGTGGAAAACGGATTCTATTATGATATGGACCTGGGCGGCCGGCAGATCACGGAAGAAGACCTGCGCAAGCTGGAAGTAAAAATGACGGAACTGGCTGCCAGGCAAAGCCGGTTTATCCGGAAAGAAGTTCCGAAAGCGGAAGCCATTCATTTTTTCCGGGAGAAGGGGGACGAATACAAACTGGACCTGCTGGAGCAATTAAAAGACGGGGAAATCACATTCTATACACAGGGCGGCTTTACGGATCTTTGCCGGGGTCCCCATATTCCCGACACCGGATACATCAAGGCCCTGAAACTGACCAATATTGCAGGCGCGTACTGGAAGGGGGATGAAAAAAACAAACAACTGACCCGTATTTACGGGGTTAGTTTCCCATCTAAAAAAGAGCTGGATGAATACCTGCTGATGCTTGAAGAAGCCAAAAAACGCGATCACCGAAAGCTGGGTAAGGAAATGGGCATTTATACCATGGACGACGATGTGGGTCCCGGGCTGATACTCTGGATGCCCAACGGTACGATTATCATCGAGGAACTTGAAAAACTGGCCAAAGAAACCGAACAGGCAGCCGGTTACCAGCGGGTGGTCACACCGCATATCGCCAAGGAAAACCTCTACCTGACCAGTGGGCACCTCCCATATTACCAGGACAGTATGTACCCGCCCATGGAACTGGAAGGGGTTAAATACTATCTGAAAGCGATGAACTGCCCGCATCACCACAAAATATTCGCTGCGGAACCCAGGAGTTATAAAGACCTGCCCTTACGGCTGGCTGAATACGGAACCTGTTACCGTTATGAACAAAGCGGGGAACTGTTTGGTCTCATGCGCGTGCGGTGCCTGCACATGAATGATGCGCATATCTATTGCAGTAAGGAAGAATTTGCACAGGAATTCAGGGCCGTCAATGAGATGTACCTGAAGTATTTCAAAATATTCGGGATTGAAAAATATGTGATGCGGCTCAGCCTGCACGATCCGGCCAACCTGGGGAAAAAATATATCAATGAACCGGAACTCTGGCTGGAAACGGAAGCGATGGTGCGGAAAGTATTGCAGGAAACCAATACCCCCTTTGTGGAAGTGAGCGGAGAAGGGGCATTTTACGGACCGAAGATTGATGTACAGATCTGGAGTGCCATCGGCCGGGAATTTACCCTGGCCACCAACCAGGTGGATTTTGCGCAGGGCCGTCGTTTCAAACTGGAATTTACCAACCGGGACAATCGCCCGGAAACACCCCTGATCATCCATCGGGCCCCCCTGGGAACACACGAACGTTTCATAGGTTTTTTACTGGAGCACTATGCCGGTAAATTCCCCTTGTGGCTGGCCCCCCAGCAGGTTAAATTGCTGCCAATCAGTGACAAGTACCTGGGTTATGCACAAACAGTTTTAGAATCGCTTAAAAATGCGGATATTCGCGCAGGTATCGACGACCGGAGCGAGAAGATTGGCAAGAAAATCAGGGATACCGAACTGGCCCGGGTACCTTATATGCTGGTCATTGGTGAGAAGGAGATGACCGCCGGTAAGGTATCGGTCAGACGGCAGGGCAGGGGGGATCTGGGCGAACAGGATGTAGAATCATTCATCAGAGAAATCAAAACAGAAATAAAATTAAGATCCTAAAAAACGAAAAGCGGATCTTATCTATCGTTCATCTAAAAACAGTAAATGGCATTTCCACCGAGACCTCCACGAGGTAATTTTAATCCAAGATTCAGAAAAGAACAACAACAGGAACACCGTACCAACAACATGATCCGCGTACCCCAGGTGCGCCTGGTGGGAGATAATGTAACAGTCGGGGTTTATCCCACAACCGAAGCCCTCAGGATGGCCCAGGACCAGGTACTTGACCTGGTAGAGATTTCCCCCAATGCTGATCCGCCGGTCTGCAAGATCATCGACTACAATAAATTTCTCTACGAAAAGAAACGCAAGGAAAAGGAAATGAAGGCCAAAAGCAAGGCCTCCGAAGTGAAAGAGATCCGGTTTACACCCAATACAGACGATCACGATTTTGATTTCAAGGCAAAACATGCTGAAAAATTTTTAAAAGACGGGGATAAGGTAAAAGCCTATGTGCAGTTTAAAGGACGGGCCATCCAGTTCCGCGAACGGGGAGAACTGCTACTGCTTAAATTCGCCGAACGATTGAATGAAGTGGGTGTACTGGAAGGTATGCCCAAAATGGAAGGCAAACGAATGCTCGCGATCTGGGCTCCCAAATCGCAGAAAAAGAAATCCTAAGTCTTCCATCTGCCGGATCACCGGAATTTTTTTTCCATGGATATAGTACTCATCGGTTCCGGAAACACGGCTACCGTGCTTGGTCGTAAATCGCTTGCTGCCGGACACCGGATACTGCAGGTTTACAGTCGCAGTGAAAATCATGCAACCCGGCTGGCCGGATCCCTGAACGCGAAGGCGGTCACTTCCGTTTCATCCATTGAAAAAAATGCAGACCTGCTGGTCATAGCCCTGCAGGATGAGGCCGTTGCTGATTTCGTACAGGCATTAGGCGTAACCAGATCCCTGCTAACCCATACGGCAGGCGCCCTTTCAATCCATGAAGTCCGCAATGATGGTGACCGGTACGGTGTACTTTATCCGCTGCAAAGCCTGCGTAAGGAAATAGAAATCCTGCCGGTACTGACCCTGTTGGTGGACGGAAATTCACCTTCAACCAGGGACCAGTTAACAGATTTTGCTTCCGGCATCGCAGAAACCGTAATACAGGCAGATGACGATACCCGTTTAAAATACCACCTGGCTGCTACGCTCGTAAATAATTTTACCAATCACCTGTTTGCAGTTGCGGAATCATTTTGCGAAAAAGAAAATATATCTTTTGCTGTTTTACAACCGCTCATGGAAGAAACCGTATTGCGGTTGCAGCATATTTCTCCCCGGGCAGCACAAACCGGTCCTGCTTTTAGAAATGATCTCAGGACCCTGGATAAACACCGCAGGTTGATAAAAAACGATCCGGCCGTTTCACGCCTGTATGAGATGTTCACAAAAGAAATTCATAAATCCGCTCCGGCCATACGTTTTAAGCCCTAGGCATTAAGCTTAAAACCAATACTTTTGCCCAAAAGTCTTCATGAACCTGCTCGAGTATTTCAAGCCCGTTACGACACTAGTTTTTGATATCGACGGGGTGCTGACCGATGGGAATATCCTGGTATTTGAAACCGGAGAACAGGTTCGGCGGATGAATATAAAAGACGGATATGCCCTGCAGCTGGCAGTAAAGAAAAAATATAACCTGGTTGTGGTTTCGGGAGGCAACGGGGTTGGTGCCGGAATCCGATTACGGAAACTGGGTATCACAAATATTTTCCTGAACGTGACAAGCAAAACAGAAGTACTGGATGATTATTTACTTCAGCATCAGTTAAGCTGGGCTGAAACCTTGTATATGGGGGATGATATCCCCGATTACCGGCCCATGCAAAAAGCGGGCATGCCCTGTGCGCCGGCAGATGCGGCACCGGAAATCCTCCAGGCTGCCCGTTATATCTCACCCTATGGGGGAGGAAAAGGCTGCGTACGGGATGTGATAGAAAAACTACTCCGCCTGCATGGCCATTGGGAAATGGATTCGGGCATTGCTTCGCGATAAGGTGAACATGTATGATCAAATCAAACGCAGTACCTGCCTTTTTCAGATTGGTCCGATGGCCCAACCTGCTGTTCATTGCCCTGACCCAGTCGCTGTTTTATTCCTGCATTTTAATCCCGAGTTTTAACCAGGACAGGCCGGTACACGGGAATATCCTGCAGCTGGCTGATTTCCTGTTGCTCAGCCTTTCTTCTGTTTTAATTGCGGCGGCCGGTTATATCATCAATGATTATTTTGATCTGCATATTGACCGGGTTAACAAACCCGGCAAAATCGTGGTGGAAAAAATAATCAAAAGAAGATGGGCTATCATCTGGCACTGGATTTTATCCGGAACCGGCATTGCCATCGGATTTTACCTTTCCTGGAAAACCCGGAATATTTTTATCGGGCCTTCCAATCTGCTATGTGTATTACTGCTCTGGTTTTACAGTACCACGTTCAAAAAAAAATTACTGATCGGGAACCTGCTGATTTCTTTTCTGACGGCCTGGGTGATCGGCGTATTGTACCTCTGTGAATTCCGCCTGCACCGTTTTGTAGATCCGGAATTTCATGGAGCCCTTTCACGGGTCTATAAATTCGCAGTGCTGTATGCTTCCTTTGCATTTATCATTTCACTGGTGCGCGAAGTGGTAAAAGATATGGAAGATATGGAAGGAGATGCCCGTTATGGTTGCCGGACGATGCCCGTGGTATGGGGATTGAACGCAGCTAAATTCTTTTGCGTCAGCTGGCTCATGGTTTTGGTGATCGCACTGATTTTATTACAGTTTTATATATTACAATACAAATGGTGGCTTGTGATTGCCTTCACCTGTTTCGGCGTGATCTATCCCATCCTCCGCATATTGAAAAATCTGACACAGGCTGCAGAACCGGCGCAGTTTCACCGCCTCAGCCGGATGATCAAGGCCGTTATGCTGATGGGTATTTTATCCATGATTTTTTTCAAATATTATACTTCATGGATCGAATAATTCTCGCTTCTGCATCCCCGAGGAGAAAACAATTACTCGAATGGGCAGAAATTCCCTTTGACCTGATGCCGAGTGACGCCGATGAATGGATCCCGGAAGGTATGCCTGTTTCAAAGATCCCGGTTTTCCTGGCCAGCCAGAAAGCGGCCATCATCAGAAAACAGGTTGCAGGCGGAAAAATCATCCTGGCAGCGGATACCATTGTTGTGCTGGACCGGCAGATGCTTGGAAAACCGCAGGACCGGGCAGATGCGATCCGTATGCTCTCCCTGTTGTCCGGACAGGTACACGAAGTGATCACAGGCGTTGCCCTGACAAATGCAAAAAAAGAAATTCTATTTGCCGAAACCACCCGTGTCCGGTTTCATTCCCTCACACAGACCGGCATCGAACACTACGTGGATACTTATAAACCTTACGATAAAGCCGGCGCATATGCCATACAGGAATGGATCGGAGTTACAGGCATTCATTCCATTGACGGCGATTTTTATAATGTCATGGGACTGCCTGTCAGCCGCGTTTTACAGGAATTGAAAAATTTTTGAACAAAGTGTACATTCTGTTACATTGAGAAACCTCCTGGTGGTTTTCTAATGGGTCTGCCCAGCTGCTATTATTTCCGAATCTGCCCTTTAATTTACTTCCTATCGGGACTAAAAACAGCGAATACCTGTTTTTTTACCGCCTGTATTTGCAGCTTGCTGCTTTTCGGCGACTGCTCCTCGCTTTATTTTTGAAAGGAGATCAGATGACGGGTTATGACGGAAAAATTATTGCAATTCATCTGGAAGCACCGGTATTTCAATCAGCAGGGACTGGAATTGATTACAGGTGAACCGGTAACGATTGAATATCCTGGTGAAGAAAACTCAAACCAGGGACCGGATTTTATCAATGCACGGATCCGTATCAGTGGAAATTACTGGATCGGCAGTGTGGAACTGCATTTATATTCATCAGGATGGCTGAAACACAGCCACACGGAAGACGATAACTACCGGAATGTAATGCTCCATGTCGTTTGGAAGCAGGATCGCCTGGATATCAAAAGAAATATTCCGCAGCTGGAACTGTGCAACCGGGTCCCCCGGCTCATGCTGGAAACCTATGCGGGATGGATGGATAAACCGCATTTTATTCCCTGCGAATTATCCGCTTCAAAAACAGAAAGCAAAAAATGGGAAAACTGGGAATCCCGGTTACTGATCATGCGATTGAACCGGAAGATGTATCAAATTCTCGATTCCCTGCGTTCAAATAAATACCATTGGGAAGAACAGTTGTGGTGGATGATCGCGGCGAATTTTGGCAATCCCGCAAATACGGCCGCCTTTGAAGTCATCGCCCGCAGCATTCCCTTTTCACTGATTGCCAAACACCGGCAGCAGTTTATTCAGCTGGAAGCATTATTCATGGGCCAGGCGAATCTGCTGGAAACTGATTTCCGGGATCCCTATCCGGTGATGCTGAAAAAGGAATATATTTTCCTTAAGAAGAAATACGGGTTAAAAAAAAATTATGAGCCGGTACATTTCCTGCGTATGCGGCCAGGAAATTTCCCCTGTATCCGGCTCTCCCAGCTTGCTTCCTTTTACAGCGAAAACATTTCCTTATTTAACTGGGTACTGGAATCCGGATCCATCCTGCTGCTGAGAAAAAAACTGATGATCCCGGCAAATGACTACTGGCATCATCATTATGTTTTTGAAAAGCTTTCCCCGTTCCGGGAAAAAATGATTGGTATTGAAATGTGCAATAACATTATCATCAATAGCATCATCCCGCTCTTATATACCTATGGAAAAATAATTCCCGACCCTTTCATCCTCAACAAAGCGGTCAGCTGGCTGGAACAAATACCCGCAGAACATAACCGGGTAATCGAAGGGTGGAAGCGGACAGGTATCTCAGTTAAAAAGGCATCGGGCTCCCAGGCGCTGACTGAATTGAAAAAACAATTTTGTGATCAGCGCAGATGCCTGGAATGTGAAATTGGGAAACAGATTTTGCATCCCGTTGAAATGCAGGGAAGCATTTAAACGGTTTTTTCAGCAGCTATCTGCCAGTTAAAATTCATATCAACATCTATTTCCGGATGAATACTGAAAAAAACAGGACAGGTTTCTGCCGCCCGCTGAAGAATCGTTTTATGTTTTTCAGATAATTGCAGGGCAGACGGAAAATGAAATGTTAAAGAAATGCCTGAAATACGCCGGGGATCCGCTTTCATGGTCTTTTGGACTTCAATCCGGGTTCCTTTCAGATCAATCTGTAAATCCCGGGCTTTCATACCCATGATGGTCAGCATACAGGAACCCAGGGCCGTCGCCACCAGGTCTGTGGGAGAAAATTTTTCTCCTTTTCCATGATTATCAACAGGCGCATCTGTTTCTATCCGGGTACCGGATGCATGATGCAGAGCAACCGTTCGCAGGTCACCATCGTAAATAACACTGGAGGTCATATATTTTTTCATAAATTTACAGCAGTAATTGCAATCATGCCCGTAAAAAACCTTTTGTTCCTAGTCTGCCTCGCCCTGTTTACCCTTCCTGTTCTAGCCCAGCAATCCGGCACACCTGTTTACAGCAATGATAAAAATGCTGCAAAAAAACAGCGGTTCAATCAGATGATGAAAATGGAAGAAGAAGGGGACCTGATTTTTGATCATTACGGACTTTTTGGATTTAAACTGACTACCAATGGTTATGGTATCTTCTATGAGAGGGGGAAATTTATCACCAATCAGAAAAGCCGGATCCTCACATTCGAAATCAATGAAGTAAAGGATCCGAAAGACCATAAAGAAGCAGTATCCGGCGACGGGTATACCTATAATTATGTTTCAGTAGGCCGGTTGAATAATTTTTACGAGTTTAAAGCCTCCTATGGGCAGCAATTCCTGCTGGGTGGAAAAGGAAATAAAAACGGGGTCGCTATTACCTATCTTTACAGCGGGGGTTTATCTCTGGGCATGCTCAAGCAATATGTATTGAATGTTTACCCGGGCCAGTCAACCTATACCATCCAGAGTACCTACCCGACTATTTTTGACAGTGCCTATATTGTATATAACTCTCCCGGACTCGGCGGGGGGTGGAACCACCTCAGTTTTTCACCCGGCCTGAATGCCAGACTGGCCATGCGTTTTGATTACGGCCGGTTTAACCAGACCATTACCGCCTTTGAAACAGGCGTTACGGCAGAATACTACTTGAATGAGATGCCCCTGATGGCCTATGTCCCTCCCAAACACCTGTTTTTTAATGCCTACATAAGTATTATGTTTGGCAAAAGAAAGTGATTAATTTTGCAGTTTCATTACCATATGCAGGAACTTCCCGTACTTTCTTCTCTTGATTCTCCTGAAAGCAGGAATAAAAAACCAAACTGGCTGCGTGTTAAACTTCCCATCGGGGAAAATTTCAAACAGGTCAGGAACCTGGTTGACCAGCATAAACTGCATACCATTTGTGAAAGCGGCAATTGCCCGAATATGGGCGAATGCTGGGGCGCTGGAACAGCCACTTTCATGATCCTTGGGAATATCTGCACCCGCAGCTGCGGATTCTGTGCGGTAGCTACCGGCAAACCGCTTCCCGTGGATTGGGATGAGCCTCAGCGCGTAGCCGAGGCCATCCATCTGATGAAAGTAAAACATGCGGTCATTACCTCAGTTGACCGCGATGAAATTAAAGATGGTGGCAGTATCATCTGGCAGAATACTATCCGGGCGGTTAAATCCCTCAATCCCGAAACCACACTCGAAACCCTGATCCCGGATTTTAAGGGAGAAACCGAAAACATACATCGCATCATTCAAGCCGCACCGGAAGTGGTTTCCCACAATATTGAAACGGTGGAACGGCTTACCAGGCAGGTACGTATTCAGGCAAGATACTGGAGAAGTATGCAAACCCTTCAGATCCTCAAAAAAGGTGGCATGCGCACCAAGAGCGGGATTATGCTGGGTCTGGGGGAAAAAAAAGAAGAAGTGATTCAAACCATCCGGGACCTGGCCAATAACGGGGTCGACGTGATTACCATCGGTCAATACCTGCAGCCCACGAAAAAACATTTACCCGTAATTCGTTTTGTTCATCCGGATGAATTTGCAGAATTCCGGGAAATTGGCTACGGGCTTGGACTTGATTATGTGGAAAGCGGCCCCCTCGTACGTTCTTCCTACCACAGTGAAAAACATGTGGTTGCCGGTTTCGGAAGAAAACAGTGGCTGGAGGAAAGCGTTACACTTTAAGCGCTTTAGACTTACTAAGCCATATCCCAGACCAGGGCGCTTGCGCCGAGGATGGCTGCATCAGATTCCCGCAGGTGGCTAACCAGGATCTTCACCCGGTTTTGAAACACCTGTATCAGGTTGGCTTCCATATGTTCACGGGTCGGTTTCAGGATCAGGTCCCCTGCCTTGGTTAGCCCGCCAAATAAAACAATCGCTTCAGGACTGGAGAACATGACGAAATTAGCCAGAGCCATTCCCAGGATTTTCCCGGTATATTCAAAAATTTCTTTGGCCAGTTTATCGCCCTGGATGGCAGCATCATAAACTTTGCGGGAATCAATATCTTCTGCCGGAATTTTCCTGAGCAGACTGTCTTCTTTCGATTTTTTCAGCAATTCCCTGGCCGTAAGTGTAACGCCGGTGGCAGATGCATAACTTTCCAGGGATCCGT
>DHWT01000163.1:0-1481 GCA_002413325.1 Chitinophagaceae bacterium UBA5175
TACCGGTATCGGTAAAATAATATTCAGGTGTTTCAATCCTGCCTTTCAGATCGGAACTGAGAAAAAGCCAGGATAGAATACTTTGTTCCGGTACCGGCTGCAGGGAATCGGTCATAAAAACCGACAGGGAACAGTTCCCGGCAAGTGGCTGGCCTTCTGCGTTCAGGGTGGCCAGATTGATCGTAACGGGTTTCCTTGAATTATAAACGGCCTGGTCGGTAGTTGCCCGGATCAAAAGTTTTTCCACGGGTCTTTTAAAAACCAGGCGTTCACAAACAGGCTGCCGGTACTGGTTAAACAGGGTGAATGTGGAAATTCCGTCTCCCAGATCTTTTTTGTCAATCCTGAAAGAAGCCATTCCATCCCGGATCAGGCCGGCCTGCACATTTTTGATTACCTGCCGGGTCTGGGCAAAAAGATAAACCCGGGTATTATTGAAATCCGGAGTTGCCCGGACGGTGATTTTACATTTACCGGTTTCATCATCCGTTACGCTCATAACCATACCCTGTTCTGCTGCATCCGGTAATTTTTCTTTTATTAAACTGTCTCCGAGCCGGACCAGGGCATAACAGGTAATATTTTTTTCCGGACTGAATTCAAAATGCCCCATCCCGTTGTGAAGGGATTGAAAAGAGGTAAGGGTATCATTATGCTGGTTTACTATAAAACCTGTACAGTCCAGCCCGCGGCCATTGCCTGCGGTTGCTTTGAATGCCATTTTTTCCGGCAGACCGGCTACACCGGTTCCCCCTTCCGGGAAAAAACGGATGGAGGCAGCCGGCACCGGGGATGGCAAACCGGCTGCTCCCTTCATGGTATTTACGACATGAATGATTTGCTCATAATAAAAATCCGGAGAAAAATTTTTCATCCAGCTGGTATAAGCACGGAAAATATAATTACCCGAAATCAAAAAGCCGGGCAGGGTAACGGACCCGTTCCCGCTTCCGTTGACCAGGGCTATCTTGCTTTGTACAACCGGCCTGAGGTCTTTATTCAGGATTTCAATATAGGAAATGCTGCTCACTGCAAGGGGTTTGTGAAAGGAAGCATCCACAGCATAAACCTTAAACCAGACCGTTTCTCCGGCCAGGTAAAATGTTTTATCCGTATGTACGAATAGCTTTTCCTGAAGGGTCCCGGACTGGTAACGGCTAAACTGCCGCTGCAGGGTATCCGCCTGCGGGTCCTGGGCAGAAACAAAACCCCGGATCATCAGAAAAATAAAAAAACCAACGCATCTTTTCATTCGGAATGATTTATTGCCAGAAGGGTGGTTTTATATTGGTACCTCCCTGGAACCTGCAGTCCAGGCATTCCTTATGGGTAATTTTCAATAGAGGAGGAGGGCCGGAAACAAAATACCAGAGCTGGAATGCAGTGTCGCTGTAATTCCAGATCAAAGCATTGTTCGGATCCGAAGGAATGTCCTTAATGGGACAGTTAATAGTCGGGTTTGATTTCCATCCCGGTAAGCT
>DHWT01000163.1:1873-4152 GCA_002413325.1 Chitinophagaceae bacterium UBA5175
CCGAGTGATTGCGAATTTTTCTGAACGGTAAGCCAGTATTTATATGCATCGAAATCCAACGGGATCTGCCTGACCAGGCTGCTGTATTCGACGTCCATTTTCGGATCGTCTTTTATAAAACTGGTGATGGGGGCATGACTGATCACATCGGCACTGAGTGTTATGGAGGAACCCAGTATGATCGTATTTGAATTGCCTGTAGTCCAGCAGTTAAAGGTACTCTCACTGGGATCAATCGGGTATTCCAGTCCGTTTTTTAAACCCCAATAGGTTTGCATGACAGCCTGGTGCTGCCAGGTTTCCACATAATCCCAGCGGTAATAACGGGTATTGTTTGTCGGATCATGCGTATTCACATAAATATTAACCACCTGGGTTCCGGCAACGGGATCTTCCACAAGGTCCCAGGTCAGACTGTCTATCGGGGCGGATGTTTTAGGAGTAACGGGATCAGATATATATTGATTGCCATCGCTTGTTTTTACAGAGATCTGGTATTGCAGGCCCGCATCGAGCGTTAAAAGCGTGCTTACATAAACGCCATTAGCACCGGTGTCGGTTAAAGGGAAGCTTGCACCATTGGAACTCCGGATCATCACCTGGGCATTGAGTTCCGGTATATCGGGAACAGAATCCAGCAGGTTCAGGGACCGGGTCAGGGTGATCGTGGTCGAACTGAAAGGCCCGGTATTGATGAATCCGTCAACAGCCAGAAAATGGTTGCTCGCCCTGATGGCAGACGGCACATATGGTTTTCTGCACATAACCGTGATGAGGATCATTATCGTAATTAAAATATAGCTGAGCCTCCGTTCCCGCATGACGCTAAAATTTAATATTGTATGTTACAAAGGGTATCAGGGTTCCGAAAATGGAAAGCTGGTATCCTTTCACTTTCCCGTTTTCCTGTACAAAATAAACTGAGTAGGCATTCTGCCGGCCGGTCAGGTTGTATATGCCCGCGGACCAGGAATTATGCGTTTTCTTATTCAGCTTATGATTTCCTTCCATATTGACCGAAATATCCGTTCTGAAATAATCCGGAATCCGGTATTGATTTCTCTCGGAATAATAAAGCGTTGAAGCGCCGCCCTGCTGCACCACCGCGAGGGGGAGTGTGATGGGTCGCCCGGTACTGTAAATGATGTTCAGGGACATGCTGTAACGGTGGGAGAACCGGTAATTGCCGATAAAATTGATCATGTGGGGTTTATCAAAACTGGCCGGATAATAATTTCCGTTATTCACCAGCTGCCCTGCCAGCGGATCATCCTGTTTCAGTAAGGTTCTTGAATATGTATAACTGATCCACCCGTTGATTTTGCCGGTTGTTTTCTTCAGCAGGAATTCGATCCCGTATGCCTGTCCCTGTGTTTCGATTACCTCGGTTTCAATATGCTGATTCATGATCAGGTTCGCACCGCTTTTATAATCCAGGTAATTCTGCATTTTTTTATAGTATACCTCCACCGAAGTTTCAATACTGTTCTGGCTGAAATTTTTATAGAAGCCCAGGGAAACCTGCTGACCCTGCTGTGGTTTAATATTCGGGTCACTGAGTTTCCAGATATCCGTTGGAGAAATATTGGTCGTATTGGAAATCACATGAATATATTGCGCCATGGTATTGAAACTGAATTTGAGCGAGGCTGTGTTGTTCAGTGAATACCGGGCAGAAAACCTCCATTCGGGCAGGGCGTATGTTTTTATTATTTTCCCGCTGTTATACGCAAGGGTGTCTTTCATGGTGAAGGTTTCCCTGGGTAAACCCGGAACATACTGATACACTTCATTCGGCCCTAAATAATTATAAATGGTATAGCGGACACCGGCATTAATGGAAAATGCCTGCGATATGGTATACTGGTCACCCAGGTAGAGGGCCGATTCGAGCGCCTGTTCCGGGCGAAGGGCATTCGTTTGTACCAGCGATTTGGGACCATCCGGCGTAACTGTGCCCGGGTTCAGCTGGTAGTACACGGAATTCAAACCATAACTGATGGCGTGTTTGTTATTGGGGGAATAGCTGAAATCAGCACGCAGGTAAAACTGGTTGATATCGAAACCGAGCTTGTAGGCATTTACCGGAACCTGGGTGCTGGAAACGGAATACTGGTAATGGTCAACCCCGCCGGTAAAAACGGCAAATGATGAATTGCTGAAATTATGCTTCCACTTGATATTCGCATTCCGGTTGGCATACGCATAAGTCGTATCCCTGTTCAGGCTGAATTGATCGTTACTCAGGTAACCCATTAAATAAATGGAATTTTTTGCAT
>DHWT01000163.1:4467-6669 GCA_002413325.1 Chitinophagaceae bacterium UBA5175
GAGGAACTGGGAATCTGCCTGAGCAGCCAGTCGGAATAGGTAGTCCGGAAACCGGCCATCACAGAGGTTTTGTCCTTTTGAAGAGGGCCTTCAATACTGAATTTGCTGGTTAGGGGACTGATGCCTGCCGAACCCGTCCACTTTTTATTGTTACCGTCTTTCACATCTACGTCCAGCACGGAGGATAAACGGCCGCCATATTTTTCGGGGATGGCACTTTTATATAGTTCAACACTTTTCACGAGGTCCGGATCAAAGGCAGAGAAAAATCCAAACAGGTGACTTGGATTATACACCGTGGCATCATTGTAAAGGATCAGGTTCTGATCAGCGGCACCTCCCCGTACATTGAACCCGTTACTGCCTTCTCCCACGGAAGTGACGCCGGGAAGTGTAAGCAGTACTTTTAATACATCGGCTTCACCGAAAACCACCGGTACCTGTTTGATGGTCTGGATATTGAGTTTACTCACGCCCATCTGTACACTTCTGGTATTGGATGTCTTATCTGCTGATACGATCACGGCCTTCAGGCTGGCTACAAATTCTTCCAGGTCAATATTGAGCTTGCCGTCGCTGTACACCATTACCTGTCTGCGGGTATCCTTCATGCCGGCGCTGCTGATCCGTATGATATGGCGGCCCCGGGGCAGTAGCAGGCTGTAATAACCGAACTGGTCCGTAGTTTTTAATATGGAAAGCGTATCTACAGAAATGGTAGCGCCCATGATGGGTTCGCCTGTACTGACATCCCGCACATAACCGGCTACCGCCGGATTCCCTGAAACGGACTTTCCGTTTTTAGAACCAATATCGAATAATTTATTTTCCGCTGAAATCTTCAGGTTTGTTTTCAGTGCAATGGCATCTTCAGCAATGTAAGCGGACGGGCTGGTGCTGTCGGCACCGGGAAGACCCGGGATGAAGAAATTTTTCGGGAGGGTTGTCTGAATGCTGAACCGTTTGCTGACGAATACATTGTTCCCCGTACCGAACGAAAAATGAATACCGGTATTTGTAAAAATTTTTCCGAAAACCTGCTGCAGGCTCAGATGATCGGCGGTCAGATTGATTTCGAGGCTGTCCGTTTCCGTCGAGTCATAATAAATATGGTATGGGGTCTGCGATTCAATTTCCCTTACCAGTTGAGGGAAGCGATAGCCGGTAAAATTCCCGGTAATCGTTATCCGGTCCTGGCCTGAAACGGCCAGGCCGGAAAAACACATGAATATAAACAGGCAGAACCGGAATTTTCTCATTTCAATACTTTAGCCGGGAATAATACATGGTTGCCAGCACCAGGGAGGATTCCATATTTTTTTTGAAGTTGAGTTTGCTGCTCCGGATATATTTTTTTAAGAGGTCCCCGGGGTCATTCAGCAACTCCAGCAATGTCTTTTTACTGTCAACTGCATAATATTTGTTTTTCGATCTGATGAAATAATAATTGTACTGAATATATTTTGTTTCTTCACTGCCTGTTCCGACCAC
The DNA here is from genome assembly GCA_002413325.1 of Chitinophagaceae bacterium UBA5175. Lineage (GTDB taxonomy): Bacteria > Bacteroidota > Bacteroidia > Chitinophagales > Chitinophagaceae > Puia. The sequence continues at coordinate 5,959 of DHWT01000163.1, forward strand.
CAGTCTTTTTTCCCTTCTTGCATAAACACCCGGTTCACCGGAAAACAATTGCTCATAATAGCCATCGCCCGGTAAACCATTCGTATTGCCGGATACCAGGCGGAGAAAAACATGGGTACCGGTCGTGAAAGAATCCACTTTCCCGGGCGCCAGGGAGATCAATGCATCATGCGCATAATTATAAATGATGATTTCATCGGATACCAGGTTGTAGAACAGATGCATATCCGGATACAGATAACCCTGGTAAGAAACCGATCCCGTACGCATACTGTCTGATTCATAATAGGGAAATCCAATGGCTTTTTGTCCGTTCCGGATATATTCGCTGCCATGATAAATCTGTGCATTATCACCAATTTCGCTAATATAAATACGCCGGATACCGGAAATGGCTTCCTGGTACCATACTGAATCTGAAGAAAGCTGGGCATGAACGGTGGAAACGCCTGAAAACTGGAAGAGGATTCCAGCCAAAGCAATAAGGTTTAACTTCATATCAATGGGCATTTCCCCATCGCCCTAAAAGAGCAAACCGGGGGCAGTTAGCAGACAGTGGAAAGGTAATTTAATGTAAATATGAATAAGAATCAACTTAAAACCGGCAACCGGCTTTAAGGCATTCCCTGTTCATACCGGATTATTCTACAACGGGTAGATATACCCGGGTAATCCACTTTGAAGTATCCGGTTCACTGAGCCGGTTGGTAA
>DHWT01000163.1:6985-8636 GCA_002413325.1 Chitinophagaceae bacterium UBA5175
CAATTGCTTCACGGCTTCATTAACGGTAAAGGGCCCGCCTTTCACTTCAGCACATAAAAAATTTCCGGGCACCATCCTGCGGTAAAACACTTTCCCGTCATTCTCCAGCTTCCGGTTAGTCGGCAGGGCCACCTGTATTTCGAAACTGTCGTTATCCGGTTTTCTCACATGGATCAGCGGGAAGCCGGTTACTGCTCCTTTTTGCTTTTGAATACTTCTATTTAACACATCACAATAACTATAAATATCGGCAGTTGTGGGATAGGCGGTACTGGTAAAACGTGCAGAAAGCATGGTGGTATCCAGGATAGAGGTCCTGAAAATGGTAAATTCGTAAACATTTTTCGGATCTGAAATAAAGCTTTTCAGGTTCAGCAGAACACCTTTCATGTTTTTGCTGATCTCCACCGCTTTATAATAAGCCGATAAACGGCTCCAGGGACTGTTACCTGCGGGTAATTCACACTGCCACTGGGTTGCCGTGGAATCGGTTGTTAAAGAGATGAGGTGTAATATGCTCTGGAGTTTTAAACCATCCTGTTCCACTTCAATACCGGCAATATTATTTTGAATTTGTGTAAGGCGGAATGTTGTTCCGTTAAAAGTAAACGGTTCATTCAGTACATGGGATTTCCCATCGGCATCATGCCACCATTTCTCCCATTTATCCTGTTGACTGATATTCCTGAATTCACCGTTTAACGTAACACGGGCCATGATGATTCTGGATATTGCGATCTTTGCGGGAATAAAAAAGTAAATGCTAAATAAGGCCAAAATAAAAAGGACCAGCAACCAAACCATCCATTTCTTCATATATTGAATAACAATTGTGGCGCAAAGTAGCCAATTTTTGATTTATGTTTATGTTCCCCAACCGGCTCCTCCTGTTTGCCTGTTCCTTCCTGTTACTGATATCCTGTGAGTCAGGAAACCGGGACGCAAATCCAAACGCATTATTTAAACTCCTTCCGGCATCGGAAACCGGCATTCATTTTAATAACCGGGTACAGGATACCAAAGAGTTCAATATTTTTAAATACCGGAATTTCTATAATGGCGCCGGAGTCGCCATTGGGGATGTGGATCATGACGGCAGGCCCGACATTTTTTTTACTTCCAACCAGCATGAAAATCAATTATACCTCAACAAGGGTAACTGGCATTTTGAAGAAGTGGCCGCTCAATCGGGGCTGACCAGTTCGCATCACTGGCATACGGGTGTAACCATGGTGGATATCAACGGGGACGGATGGCTGGATATTTATGTATGCAACAGCGGGGAACTGGCGGGTGATGACCGTGCCAATGAATTATACATCAACCAGGGGAATGGCCGGTTCAAAGAAGAGGCACATGCGTACGGCCTGGATGACCGCGGGCAGTCCACCCAGGCAGTATTCTTCGATTATGATCACGACGGCGACCTGGATTGTTTTATTCTGAATAACAGTAACAAATCTGTGGAAAGTTTCGGTTATTCCAGTAACCTCCGCAATATCCGCGATCCGGAAAACGGGGACCGGCTGTATCGCAATGATAACGGCCATTTTACGGATGTAAGCCGGCAGGCCGGGATCTATGGCAGCGCCATTGCATTCGGGCTGGGCGTTACCGTCGGCGACCTGAACAATGACGGCTGGGAAGATCT
>DHWT01000086.1 GCA_002413325.1 Chitinophagaceae bacterium UBA5175
TGTGTAATACCGTAGTGACGAACTGAAGTTTCTGTGCCATGCCCTTACTCAGGTCTTCAATTTTTTTATTCCACCAGGATTGCATTTCAAAACGTATAAACCAGTCCTTCACCTGGCTGAGTGCTTCGGAAGCGGAAAGTCCTTTGATCCGCGCGAGGTAAATGGCCTGTTCGCCGATTTTCATTTTTTTATAAAGCCCCCTTTCTTCGGGCATATACCCGATACGGGCTGAATCTGCATCCGCGTTGAATTTTTTACCCTGGAGCAGGATGCTGCCCTCATCGGGATAAAAAATGCCCGTGATCATGCGGATCAGGGTGGTCTTGCCTGCGCCATTGGGGCCCAGTAATCCGAAGATGGCTCCTTTTTCCACGCTGAAACTGATATCATCCACCGCTTTTTGCGTGGTGAAATATTTCTTCAGGTGATGTACTTCAAGCAGGTTCATGAAGGATTGGTTTGGTTGAAAATATGTCAGCGATTTTTTCGGCAACCCGTTCCCCGTCCATCGCGGCACTCATGATGCCGCCCGCATAGCCGGCCCCTTCACCGCAGGGATACAGGTTATTCAGTTGCGGGTGCGTCAGCGTTTCTTCATGCCGGGGAATACGTACCGGGGATGAAGTTCTGGATTCCGTTGCAACAATTATGGCCTCCTGTGTAAAATACCCTTTCATTTTTTTATCGAATGCCGGGAAGGCCCGTTGCAGGCTGCGGGCAATGTTTACCGGAAATATATCCGGAATGTTGGCAGCTTTCAATCCGGGTCCATAGGAGCAGGCAGGCAGGGAGCCGGAAATCTTTCCCGGTACAAAATCTGTGAGTCTTTGTGCCGGCGCTTTAAATAAACCACCCCCCAGCGTGAAAGCTTTTTTCTCTATGGAGGATTGAAAAAACATGGCAGCCAGTGGTCCCTGTTTTGCATGAGCCTGCCAGTCTTTTTCTTCTACGTTTACGACGATACCGGAATTCGCAAAGGGATTGTTTCTTTTAGAAGGCGACCATCCGTTCACGACCAGCTCTCCTTCATGGGTAGATGCCGGTGCGATGATACCGCCGGGACACATACAGAATGAAAAAACCGAACGGTTGTTTTCCGTATGAACGAGCGAATAGGCGGCCGGGGGCAGTCCGGCCACCCGGGGACCTTCTTCTCTTATATAATGATATTGAATTGAATTGATAAGTTCCTGCGGATGTTCCACACGCACGCCGAGGGCAAAGGGCTTGGCATGGATCTGCTTTTTTTTCCGGTGGAGCAGTTGAAATATGTCCCGGGCGGAATGACCCGTGGCCAGGATAACGGCATCTGACCTGAAACGGTCCCCGTCTTCAGTTTGTATTTCAACAATCTTTTCCCCGTTCTCTGTCCAGTCGTTCAGTTTCTTATTGAAATGTATTTCGCCTCCGCATGCTATAATATAATGGCGCATGGCGCTGATGATGCCGGGCAGTTTATTGGTCCCGATATGGGGATGGGCTTCATAGAGAATATTTTCGTCGGCGCCAAAGCGGACGAAAAGATCCAGGATCCGTTGTACGTTCCCTCTTTTATTACTCCTGGTATAGAGTTTGCCATCGCTGTAGGTGCCGGCGCCCCCTTCTCCAAAGCAATAATTGCTTTCCGGGTTGATAATCCCTTCTTTATTCAACCGGGCCAGGTCCCTCCTGCGGGCCCGGATGTCTTTGCCTCTCTCCAGGATGACGGGCCGGATGCCGGAGCGGATCAGGCTGAGGGCGGCGAATAACCCGGCTGGCCCTGCTCCGATGATCAGTACGGATTTGGATGCATGCCCAATTTCCCGGAGGGGTTGTTGCATCCCTTCGCGGGGCTGAAAGGGTTCATTGATAAATACGGAAGCGGTCAGGAGGATATGCGGATACCGGGAGCGCGCGTCCAGGGATTTTTTAAGTATATGAAAACCGGTGATCTGGTTTTCTGCAACGCCCGCTTCTTTTGCCAGACCGGCCCGGACCCATGGTTCAGATGCTGCCTCTGTTACCGGGATCTTTATCTGAATTTTTTTTTGCATCCGGGTGAAGAGGTGAATTCAGAAAATAATTAATAAATGACAGTTCGTAAAACTAGGCTAACTAACTTTCAAAAAAAAGGATTCGTCTAATTTTTAATCAGGTAGTTTCCCTGAACTATCTGGTTCACCGCGCTTTAATCTATGATAAAAAAAGCAGGCCTGAAAGGGGTTAAAATTTTTTTTAAAAAAACTTTGGTTAAACCGGAATGCTGTCAAAATATCTGTATCTTGAATCGGCTCTCAACTACATCATATGGAGAAATATTTTAAATCATCAGCAGCAATTATTCGACTCTCCATGCTTATTCTTTCTAAACCCGCATCCCTGTTGATTTTTGTTGATCCTTCTCTTTATGCGGTTAACCGGGCGAAGACGGTATGCCGGTCCCCGCTGCGATCTCATTACGGTCGAAGTTCGGGTTAACCGGGCAACCCTGTTTTTAAAGCCGGTTAGTTTATTTTGAATTAGGGGATACATATTTTTTATAACGAGTTATGCATCTGAAGGCAACCTGAAAATACCAAGTAATAAAAAATTTTTTATTCAGAAATTAATCTTGATATTCGCTCCCCTGCAAAAAATCCACCCTCGAAAAACCCCCGAAAAAAAACTTTTAAAACAGATTTTTAACCAGCCTAAACTTTCTTTTTTTAATGCCGAAAACCTTTGAAAAAGTCTGGGCCAATTGTCTTGAGATCATAAAAGATATTGTTGAATGGCAACACTATAAAACCTGGTTTGAACCCATTCGTCCGGTTGAGTTGAAAGTGAACGTTTTGGTGATACAGGTACCCAGCCAGTTTTTTTATGAGTACCTGGAAGAGCACTATGTGAATTTATTGGCAAAAACTTTGCGTAGGATATTGGGAAAAGATGCGCGCCTTGAATACCGGATCATGGTAGACAGTGGCAACCAGCAAAACAAACCTTTGACCATGGATGTTCCTGCACATAATTATAAAACGATCTCCAATAACGAAATGGATTTCCCCCTGATCATCAATAATCCGGTGAAGAATCCCTTTGTGATACCCGGGCTGAAGAAGATGCAGATCGATTCCCAGCTGAACCCGGTATATACTTTCGACGTATTTATTGAAGGGGACTGTAACCGGGTGGCCCGCCGGGCGGGTAAGACCGTTGCGGAGAAACCGGGCGCCAATTCTTTCAATCCCCTGGTCATTTACGGGGGAGTCGGACTGGGAAAAACCCATCTGGCCCAGGCCATTGGCAACGAAGTGCGCCGGACCCACCATAATAAAGTGGTATTATACGTCAGTTCCGAGAAATTCATCAACCAGTTCATTGATCACAGCCGCAACAATGCGATCAATGATTTCATCCATTTTTACCAGCTGGTGGACGTGCTGATCATTGATGATGTGCAGTTCTTCAACAGGGCCGAGAAATCCCAGGACGCTTTTTTCGCCATTTTCAACCACCTGCACCAGAGTGGTAAACAGCTGATCCTCACTTCCGATAAGCCACCGAAGGACCTGGAAGGCGTTCAGGAAAGACTGCTCAGCCGGTTCCGCTGGGGGCTTAGTGCCGACCTGCAGGTACCGGATTATGAGACCCGGATCGAGATTCTGGAACGCAAGATGAAGAATGACGGGCTGGAAATGCCTAAGGAAGTGGTAAAATACCTGGCTTATAATATTAACAGCAATGTGCGCGAACTGGAAGGCGCCCTGATATCCCTTCTGGCACAGTCTTCGCTTAACAAGAGGGAAATTGACCTGGAATTGTCGAAGAAAGTGCTGAGAAATTTTGTAAAAACGAGCAGTAAGGAAATTACCATAGAAACCATACAACGGATGGTCTGCGAATATTTTGATCTGCCTTATGACAAGCTGCTCCAAAAGACCCGGAAGCGTGAGATCGTGCAGGCGCGCCAGATCACGATGTACCTGGCCAAGGCCTTTACCAAAAACTCATTAAAAACGATCGGCGAGCATTTCGGGGGAAGGGACCATACCACGGTAATTCATTCCTGCCAGACGGTGAAGGACCTGATGGATACCGATAGTTTATTTCGGGAAAATGTAACTGAACTACAGCAGAAAGTGCAGCTGGCAGCGATGTAGTGTAAATAACAAAAAGCGCCGTCCGTTCCGGTTAAAGCCGGATCGGACGGTTTTTTTTATGAGAAATTTTCCTATGCAGGGTGAGCAGCATGACAGACTTCTTTCTGTCTCTTTGAATGATATTGAATAAGATCCTGATTAAGTTCATGGTCATTAAAGTATTAAATCCAGGAACCGGTGGACCTGGGGGCGGAAAAAAACAAAAAGCACCATAGCCAGGAGATAACCGGCCATAAAACTCGTAAATAAAATTTTTTTGGACAGGGGCCGGGCATGTTCAATAACATCCGAGAAGAAGTTTTTCATGGGGGGCTTTTGACGGATAAAGGATTGAATTAAAACAGTTTTTCGGGTCGTTTTATTGCCCGGGAATCAGGGTTTTTGTTTAACCCATTGAAAATGCGGAAGGTTTGCAATTAATCTTTATTTTTGCAATCCTCTATTATCTGCCGGAGCCTAAGCACAGGCGGATGGCGAAAATGGGGAATAATTGGAGAGGTGCCTGAGTGGCCGAAAGGGCCGGTTTGCTAAACCGTTGTACGAGCTTAAACTTGTACCGAGGGTTCGAATCCCTCCCTCTCCGCAAATATAATCTCAAGACCCTTATCCAATAAGGGTTTTGTTGTTTTTCGGAAGGCTGTAGAGCAGGATGGGGAGCAGCTTTTTCATAATTATTTCTATATGGATGTTGCAATAAATTCTCCGGTTGTAAGGGAGAATTTGCCTTTGCCCATTATCCAGCGCATTATGGCACATTTATTACCTTTTCCGAAAAAGATGAAAGTCAAACTTATTACTGTTCTTGTTATAGTCCAGCTTTAAGAAATTACTTCGTTTTGAATGAATTAAAAGACTATACCATAAACTCACCCTCTTTTGGTACTAATAATGTTTTCTTTAAGGACAAAATTTGCCACTGCTGTAATTTGGCAACACCAACTCTTACATGGTGTCATAAGATGTATGGTGGAATTTTCAAACAGGATCACAGATGGTATATACGGCAGAATGAATATAAATTAGGATACAAAACTTCATTTGACGTATATGATGATCAGCTAATACCTGATAAAGTTTCTAATTGAATTAAGGAAATCAATTCCCTGGTAACTAAAAGACAAACCCTTTCATTCCCTTCATCTAACGAAATAGACCAGGTTATTGCGGGAAAGAAAAGAACACTTAACAATATCGCAGAAGACGTAACCAGGGAAGAATTTACATTCATCAGACGCTGTGTGCTTTTGCGCGGCGATCGTACCCAAACGAAAAACAGGGGCGGCAGCGCCGTTATCGCGACAGACGCCCGGATCACCTGAAAAGTTGAAGCCTTTAACCGGTAAGTCCAGCCGCCCTGCCTGAAAAATCGTGTTTACAATATATTACTGTCTTAACCGTTAGGTGAACTGTAGCTGATCGGTGGATGAGCGGTAGATGACCGGTAGACGACCGGTAGCAACAAAATGGATACTTTTCGGGAATTAGATATCAACCATATAGATGAAGCAAAATGGCAAAAGTAAGAGATAATGTACTGGTGAAGGGATACTCCGGCACCATTGGAGGGGAGCTCACGTTCAGGCTGATCGGAGGTAAAACTTTCGTTTCAAAACATCAAAGGGCCCCATCTGTCGCTCCCACTGAAAAAAAGTTGGCGGTCCAAACGAAATTCGGAATGGCTACTTCATATGCGCGTAGGGCCGTGAAGGATCCCGCAGTGAAAGCCATGTATCAGGCTGTCGTAAAAGGAGGGCAAAGAGCGTTTAACATTGCCATGATAGATGCGCTGAATTCGCCGGTAGTGGAAAGTATCCAGGCAGACCGTTATACCGGCCGTGTTGGTGATCCGGTAATCATACGGGCCAGGGATGATTTTAAAGTGG